>CALKDS010000009.1 GCA_938084135.1 uncultured Flavobacteriales bacterium | reverse complement strand
CTCAGCGTTTTCGTTAACATACTTAACTAAATCACTTTGGTCTTTTTTAGACAATCCAGGTATTTCCATACCTTGTTGCTATTTAAAGCCTTTTTTTTGCCAAAAGCTGGATGAGCAACGTGTGCTCATTAATGCAAGTTTTGCTTTTGATCCAAGAATCATGTAAAGAAAAATTCCAGGTATTGGAGGAAGAAAATAAGGACGCTTCAACTTTTTTGCCAGTGACTTAGTGAATTTCCGATTAGTAACACTCTCTCTACCAACACCTAAAAATACACCTTGATAGCTTTTGTTTTCTGACAGAAATATAAATTGTCTTGCTAAATCTGAAACATGTATCCATGGCATCCATTGGTTTCCATTTCCAAGGGAACTTCCTATTCCTAATTTAAAAAGTGGTTTTAACGTGCTTAAAACACCTCCACTTTTGCCGAGAACTAATCCAATTCTAATGCAACATACTCTGATATTCTGATCCAAAAATTTGAAAATTTCCTGTTCCCATTTATTAACTACATCCGCTAAAAAGTCTGTATTAGATTTGTCATATTCGTAATTTTCTGAATAAATTTTATCTGGATGACTTGGGTAGATGCCAATTGCGGAGGCACAGATTATTTGTTTAGGTCTTTGGTCTTTAGGCAGAGACTGTATTGATTCAAATAAAAATCGCGTGCCTTGAACTCGACTATCTAAAATTTCTGTTTTATTTTTTTTTGTCCAACGCATGGTAATAGATGCGCCGGCTAAATGAATTATGGTATCGATATCTTTGAATGCTTCTTTATCAATAATTCTTTCATATGGATTCCAAAGAAAAGTTTCTGGATTAGAGGATGGCTTCGTGCTTAAATTTTTGACTTTATGCCCCTCATGAGTTAATTTCCGCATTATCTCAGAGCCAACCATTCCTGTACCACCGGTTAATAAAAAATTTGTTTTCATTATTAAAAGAACACGATTTTTGCTTCTTAGTTTACAAAATGCATGAATTAATACCACATAGCGGATGGAGGACACATTATATATCTGATGAAGATATAAATAGCCCTTTTTATAATAATCAGGGAGCTCCAGATAATGGGTATTATCATCGAATGTATGACTTTATAATTCATCCAGAATGGGATTATGTAGGCTGTGAGACTTTATTTGTGAAATTAATTTTTGTTGATTATTCCCAGGGTTTTGCAGTAATTGAACTTTTAGGTGAATGGAATGATACTATTCACAATGACGTAATGGAGTTTAAAAGACGGTTGGTTGATTCCTTGATCGAACAGGGGATAGATAAGTTTCTTTTAATTTGTGATAATCTTCTTAATTTTCATGGTGCAGAAGATCATTACTATGAAGAATGGTCTCAAGAAACATTCAATGGCTGGATAGTTTTTTTGAACGTAAGAGAGCAGATTGAGCAAGAATTGATCAATACTAGGTTAGGTAATTATCTGTGGTTTGGAAGGCGATTTATTTTAACCTCTTGGAGGGTTCAAGATCCTTTGGCGTTATGTCAGAATATCGATTATGGAGTTTCTTTAGCACTCAAGTAAGACGCGAAAATTTGATCATTCTAACCTTAAAATGCAAATTTTAAATATGATACATCCAGTTGAATTTATCTTCGGATTCTCCATATCGGATTGCGGATAATGCTTTTTTCATGCGCATAGCAATTCCATTTTTTGGAATTGGGACAGAAAAAATTTCATCATTAAACCCAATTCCATTTATCTGACTCACAACAGCAGCAGTTCCCATGCCAAAAGCTTCATTCAAAGACCCATCTTTTAGCGCAGTAATTAGTTCATCTACTTTGATGCGTCTTTCCTCGATAGTAATATTCCATTCTTTCGCCAGAGTTAAAATTGAGTCTCGAGTAATTCCTGCCAATATCCTGTCCGATAATATGGGTGTCACTAATTTGTTATTCAAAACAAATGCGACATTCATAGTCCCTGCTTCTTCGAGGTAATTGTGCTCAGCATGATCAGTCCATAATACTTGATTAAACCCTTCTTTGACTGCATTATGTGTTGCAAGAAATGATCCTCCATAATTACCTGCAGCTTTAGCATAACCTACTCCTCCTGAAGCTGCTCTTGTGAATGACTGTTCGACTTTCACCTTAACAGCTTTGGAGTAAAGTTCACCAACAGGGCTTGTTACAATGGCAAATGTATATTCTTCTGAAGGTCGAGCTGCTACAAATTCAGAACTACTAAATAAAAATGGTCTCAAGTATAAACTTTGATTTTCTCCTTTTGGAACCCAATCAGAATCCACTTTTATTAATTCTGTCAAACCATTAATAAATATATCTCCAGGAACCTCTGGAATTAGCATTCTTTTTGCACTAATATTTAACCTTTTTAGATTTTTCTCTGGACGGAATATTGCAATACTATTATCTTTTTGTCTGTAAGCTTTTTGACCTTCAAAAACTGCTTGACCATAATGGAGTGCATGCAGACCTAATCCTTGACTTAGACTTCCATAGGGTTCAATACTACCTTCTCCCCAAGAACCGTTTTTATATTCACAAATGAAAACATGATCAGAAAGTCCCGCTCCAAAACCTAGGTTACTAAAATCGATTTTTGAGAGATTTGATTTTTCTGTAATTCTAATTTTCATACTTGTAGATAGAAGGGTTGGGGAGATCAAATTCAAGCTGCAAATGTACAAAGGAAAGGGCGTACCTTTGGGCAAACGAGTAAATTATGAATTATTGTAAACTACTGCCTTTATTTATTACTGGTATTTTTATCTCATGTTCATCAGTTGAGGTAACTGACGATATATCTGAGGATTTCGACTATTTCGGAGATACAATTGATGTCAATAATACTACAAAATTGAGTGATATTCTTAGTCAGATGGAATCAGGTACAGATTCTGTTTTTGCAACTTTTTCAGCACCTATTACCTCTATTTGCCAGAAAAAGGGCTGCTGGATGGAATTAGATCTTGGGAATGGTGAAAATGCCCTTGTTCGTTTTGAAGATTATGGATTCTTTGTTCCCATGAATGCTGTTGGCGAACTTGCGATTCTAGAGGGCGCCATGACTATTGATACTCTTAGCGTTAAATGGCTCAAACATCAAGCATCTGATGCGGGTAAATCGGATTCATTAATCGCATCAATAACGGATTATGAAATTTCTTATTCAATTTTAGCTTCAGGTGTTGCTTTGGAGCAAAAAGATGATAATAAGGATACTATGATTTTAGAAGAATAAAATGTCTACAAGTCTAATTAAGAGCATATTTTATTACTTTTTTTTAAGTCTTGTGTCTTGTTTTCTTTCATGTAATAATAGAAGTATAGAGTCTGATTTATCTAAAAATAATCGTCAAGACTTATATAAGGCAAGTGAATTAGCGAACAAGATGCGGGATATGGCTTTAGATATGGAGGAATTAAAACTTAAGGTTAATACTGGAAGTATCACAATTAAAGACATAGATAAATTAATCAGCTCTCACTCAACAATGTCTTCTGATGAACCAACTGATATAAAAGAAATTCAACCGTCTTTCCAATTGTTCAGTAATATTTATATCGAACAGCTTGAGGAGTTAAAAACAATTATTCTCAAACAAGGAGAAATTTCCGAACAAATTTTATTATTTAATTCAGCTCTGACCACTTGTGTTTCGTGTCATAGAGAACACTGTCCAGGCCCTATATCGAGAATTGAAAAAATAAAGATTTGACTAATAATTAAATGGAGCTCAGAACACTCAGGGTTTACGGTTTCCTTATTAATGATTCCGGTCAGGTTTTAATTGCAGTTGAGAGATATCAAGGTATCCCAATGGTTAAATTCCCAGGAGGAGGAGTCAATTGGGGGGAGGGGCACAGGGATGCTCTAATTCGAGAGTTTAGAGAGGAGTTAGATCTTTCGATAAAAGTAAAGAATAACGTTTATTTTAATGATTTCGCTGTGCAATCAGCAATTGATTCTAGATTTCAAGTCCAATCGTTTTTCTACATTGTTGAATCTCTTAATTCTTTGGACGTTCAAACGCATTCCTCAATAGAATTTCCTGAAAGAGATGGAGAGAGGTTTGTATGGTGTAATATTGAGAACCTTAATGAAAAAATGTTCACTTTTCGAATAGAAAAAAAAGCTGCAACGGCATTTAAAAATTATTTAATAAAAAATAAAGACCTGAATTATTTAGATGGACAAATCCAAGATCCTTGAATTTTAGAAATGGGGTTCCATTCTCCTTTAACTCGAGCCACAGTATTTAAAAACTCTCCAGACTTCATTTTTTTTGCTGTTTTTAAAGAAACATATAACCATTTTGAATAGACATCTTCACGCACATAGATGTTCATTCGATTGAAAAAGTTTATCTCAAGCTTAGCGCTAATATCATTTAATAAATGCATTCTACTGTCAATTGAACAACCGCTTGCTTCTTTTAATGATTCATCTACACATAGACCAATCAGTCTTCTTTCAACAGTTTTAAATCCAGCTTTAATTATATGGCCATGTGCTTTCCAGTTTGCGCAAAGTTCATTTAATGCGCCATCTAGATATTTTTCTTCATCTTTTGACCAAGGCCTCTGGGCGCAGAAGCTCCAAAATCTAGATTCTGATGGGATATCATCCCAGTTATTGACCTTAGAGATCATCAGCTTGAGAAATTGCTTCAGCTATATCAAGAACTTGAACTTTACCTTCTTGGTTAAAATGTTTGACCCCATCAGAGATCATAGTATTGCAGAAAGGGCAACCTGTAGCTATGATTTGAGGATTTGAGGCTAATGCCTCTTTTGAGCGTTCCAGATTTATATCTATTACTCCATTTTCAGGCTCTTTGAACATTTGAGATCCACCTGCTCCGCAACAAAGGCCTTTTTGTTTACAGCGCTTCATTTCTATTAATTCAGATTCCAATGCTGACAGGACTTTTCTCGGGGCTTCATATTCTCCATTTATACGGCCGAGGTAGCAAGGGTCATGGAAAACTACACGCTTTCCCTTAAAGGCACCGCCTTCCACTTTTAATTTACCTTCCTCTAAAAGGGTTTTTAGGAATTGAGTGTGGTGGAATACCTCATACTTTCCTCCCAGTTCTGGATATTCATTCTTTAAAGTATTAAAACAGTGAGGGCAAGTAGTTACAATGCGCTGCACCTTGTAAGTATTTAGTGTTTCAATATTTGCAAGAGCTTGCATTTGATATAGAAATTCATTCCCTGCTCTTCTTGCGGGGTCTCCAGAACAACTTTCTTCAGCGCCCAAAACAGCAAACTTGATTTCAGCACGCATAAGAAGGCGAGCAAACGCTTTGGTTATTTTTTTTGCTCGATCATCGAAGCTTCCAGCACAACCCACCCAAAACAAAACATCGGGAGTTTCATTTTTTGCATTCATTTCGGCTAGTGTGGGGATGCTAATTAATTCGCTCATAATTTATGAATTTTCAAAAACCTCTATACTTGCTCGTTTCTTGACAAGATCACTAAATGTTCCTGAATATCTTGTCGCTCTGACGATATGATTATCTATCCAGTGATAATTGCCCCCTCTCGGTTTACCCATTACCATGCCATGAAATGGAAAATCATTTGTTTTTAACCAATCCTCTGTGACTTTTCTATGCTCTTCGGTTCTTGAAGTGAAAAAAGTTATTATGTGTCCCTCTGTAAACCATTTTTTAATGGTCTGCTGAGCTTCTGGATAGACTTTTGCCGTTTTCATTCTCCAAGGCTCTTCATTTGGAATATCGTCGCAAATAGTACCATCAATATCGATCAAATAATTTTTCATCTCTTCTGGTAATACAGGACTAATTTTTTCACCATTCACGATAATATTTTGAAGTTTTTCTTTTTGATTCATTCTAATCCTCTTTTGTCCACATGCCCCTATCTGCCTGAGAGTAGGCCCAGGGAGCACCATTATTTTCTATATTAGTGTTCATTGCATTTATGCTCTGTGGAGCAGATGACTCCTCCATTACCAGGTATTGTCTCATTTGGATAATTATATCTAAAGGATCAATATTTAGTGGACAAGCTTCAACACATGCATTACATGTCGTGCAGGCCCAAAGTTCTTCTCTGGTAATATGATTGTCTAATAAACTAAGCTCATTTTCAGGATTTTTAATTAGTTCTTCAACGCGGGTGCGAGTTGATATCATAATTTTTCTTGGAGAAAGGAGTTTTCCAGTTTGATTTGCGGGACATTCATCGGTACATCTTCCACACTCTGTACACGTATATGCATTCAGCAAATTTGCAAAATGAAGGTCACTAATATCTTTAGCTCCAAAATGTTTTGGGTTATTTGAAATATCTGGAACAAAACTCGTGTCCATCATAGCTTTTATTTCATTTGTGACAGCCGCCATGGGGTTTATCGCACCTTGTTTTGTAAGCTTTGAATACCATGTGTTTGGAAAGGCAAGAATTATATGGAAGTGCTTTGAGTAAGGCAAATAGTTCAAGAAAGCAAGAATTCCTATGAAGTGAACCCACCACGCTGTTTTTTCAATTGTATATAGATTTTCTGGTGATATTCCTGTTAGTCCTTGTGCAAGTATATTAGAAAAGAAGAATGGTGCAGAGTTCTTTAAATAAGCTTCTTCTGCAGCATTCATGATTAATAAAGCAACCATCAAGACAATTTCTGTATACAATATTATATGCGCATCTCGCTGAGGCCAACCAATAAGCTCTTTGTGCTTAAGCCTTGGAATTGTTCCAAACCATCTTCGAAATAAAAAGGCTATACAAGCAATTATTACTGCAACCCCTAGCCATTCAAATATGGACATAATTGGATTGTAAAAAGATCCTAATGGGTATTTAAGAATTCGATGCGTTCCCAGTAAACCGTCAAGAAGTATTTCAATCACCTCTAGATTAATTATTACAAAACCTGCATATACTATCAAATGGAAGAAGGCAGCTAGGGGTCTTGTACCCATTTTCCCTTGACCTAATGCAACCCTTGTCATGATTTTCCACCTTTCAGCTTTTTGATCGTTTCGGTTACTTGGTCTAGCTATGGCGAGCCCCTTTCTAAGTCGCAATATTTTTAGAGTGAATATTGTTCCCCCGATAAAAAAAAGTGTTGCAAATACAATTTGTTGGATCATGGATTATTTCTCCTTGTCGACAGATTTACGACCCCCAAATATTGATAGTTCTACGTAACGTTTAGGGTGCTCACGAATATCAAGCAATAATTTGTCCAATGAATTTACAGTTCGGTCAATATCAAAATAAAGGGAGTCAGAAGAAACTAGTTTGCCAAGAGTGCCTTCTCCATTTTCTAAGGATTTGACAATTTCATCTAAACGGATTGATGTGCTTGAAAGAGACCGAACTGCTTCTCCTGCATGCGCTTGAGCCATGGTATCAGAAATATTTGCAATATTATTAAAAACACGATTGAGCTCATCTCTATTTTCGTCTAATGTGGTTGTCATTTTTTCGATATTTTTCGTGGCCGATCCGATCGCATCTTTATTCTCTTCAAGATAGATATTTATTTTTTCTGTGATTTCACCAAGATTTGTAAGACTCTTGTTTACGCTACTAAATGATTCTTTGAAGTCAGTCTCAATATCACCTCCTAAAAAGCCGGTAAAAATTGAGATTGCTGTATCTATACTTGCTAAGAGCTCTTCAGCTTTAAGTTTTACTGGTAAGACTTCTTTATTTATGGTTTCGGAAATTGACTCCTCAAGACTTGATTTGAGGGTGTCACCATTTTCTACCATAGCGGCACCATCTCCTAATACCAGAGCAATTTCTTTTGCCCCAAGAAGATCGGAAGATCTTATTTCGGCGACAGTATTTGATGCAATTGGATATTCCGTGTCAATATTAAATTTTACTATGATTTTTCCCGAATTATCAGGGTGCAGACTTACGTCAATTACTTTACCAATTGCAAATCCATTTATTGTGACTTTTTGGGATTTTGTTATTCCTCCAGTTTTTGTGTAGACAGAATGCACTTCAATTCCTTTTTTAAAAAAGTCATCTCCTTTGAGGAAACTGGTTCCGTAGTATAAAATTAATGCCGCTACAAGAATTACAGTTCCTGTTTTAAATTCACGTGAAATCATAGGGCTACAAGATACGATTATTGATTAAGGCGCTTGGCTTCTTCAAGACTAATTTTTTTCTCTTTTTTATAAGCAACGATAAATGCATCGATAAAACCATTATTTTTTGCAAATATCATAGCAGAGTCACATTTGGATTTTGTTTTATATTCACCTTGAAGATACCTGTAAAGTCGTCCCTCTTTTTTTATTAAAGTATTACTCAAAATATTAAAGGGTTTTTCGTTTAGGGGCTTTTTCAGTCCTGATACCGATAGCTGAACATAAAAAACTGCTTTAGAATTTTGCTCTTTTAATTTATTCTCTACAATTCTTTTTTTCTCTAATTCGGCATTTCCTTCAAGAGAATTCAATTCTCTGCGGGACTTATACAAACCAAAAGATGTTGCTATTGATTTTGCCATTTTCTTCTGGCCTGAGCTGCTTAGTAAAAAATCTTCTTCCTTACTGTTTGTCAAAAACCCTAGTTCAACTAGGACTGATGGCATTGAGCATCTGCTTGTTACATAGAGCGGTTGTTGTTTGACTCCTCGGTCTCTTCTTCCGGCGTCATTTTTGAATGAATTTTGTATTATTTGCGCAAGCTCAATACTTTGATTTTGAAATGCATATTGGTAGAGGGTTAAAGCGATATAGCTTTCAGGTTTTCGCGGATCATAGCCTTCGTATTTCTCTTGGTAATTATCTTCCAAAAGAATCACGGAATTTTCTCTTAATGCAACTTGATTTTCATCATCATGATTTTTTCCCATCACATATGTTGTGGTCCCATAGGCTGTATTGTTATCTACAGCATCACAATGAATTGATATAAATAGATCACCTTTTTCTCTATTAGCTAGTGCAGTTCTTTCATATAGTTCTAAAAATCTATCAGAGTCTCTTGTTAGTATTACTTCAACATCTGGAAATTCTTTCTCAATTTCTTTTGCTGTCTCGATAGCTACAGACAAAGCAATATCTTTTTCGTATGTTTTATACCGTCTAGTACCCAGATTACCAGGGTCTTTACCACCATGCCCCGCATCTATAATGACCTTCTGAACACGATCAGATTTAGCAGGTGAATTAGTGAATCCGAGATATGGAATAACTAAAGTGACAATAAGAAACCATGTCAGGCGTTGCATTTGAGTACTTTTGAACTTAATATTAATGATGACGGTTTCAAAATTACGCGCTTTCGCGTTAATCTTCTCTTTTAATTTCGGATTCGGGTTATTTGCTCAGAGTTCAGGAAATGATGGTTCAATTCAATTTCTTTCTGAATCTGAAGGTGAGTATCTACCCGAAAATAATGCTGTCGTCCTCAGGAATAAAGCTCAAGTAATTATGGAGGGTATGGAACTCTATGCTGATTTGATCAGGATTGATTGGGATAAGAATATGTTAACAGCTTATGGTATTGAGCAGAAAAATGGAGAAATATCAGGAAAGCCGAGAATAATTCAAGGGGATAGACAATTTGGTGCTGATACTTTGCGGTATAACTATGAAACAAAAAAAGGTTGGATTTACAAGGGTAACACAACTGAGAGCGAAGGTTTTTTGCACGGTCAAAGGATCAAGATGATAACCGATAGTAGTTATTATCTTGGAGGGGCGTCTTTTACGTCATGCAACCATGAGCATCCCCATTTTGCTATTGTTACAAGTAAAGCCAGACTTGATATAGGTAAGCAGATTGTAACAGGGCCTGCTTTTTTACAAATTCTTGATATCCCAACTCCACTATTTCTTCCTTTCGCCTTTTTCCCAATAATGGAGAAGCGGGCATCTGGATATATAATCCCAAAATTCTCAGATAAACGAGAATGGGGATTGGGTCTAATTGGAGGGGGCTACTATTGGGCATTTAATGACCATTATGACTTAAGATTGACTGGAGATATTTATTCAAGAGGGTCATGGGGTATTAGGGCCTCCAGTAATTATAAGTTTAGGTATCGTTATTCCGGAAATTTAGGAGTCCAGATTAATAGAACAACGTTTGGAGATCCGAGAAATCAAAACTCAAGTCAGTTTATGGATTCTAGAGATTTTAGGATTTCATGGAGTCATTCGCAAGATCGAAAAGCTCATCCGACGCGACAATTTAATGCGCGAGTTGAATTGGCGACTGGGTCTTTTTTTAGAAACACAACTACTAACCCCTCGGATTTTCAAAAGAATGATATGTCATCATCGATTAGTTACTCAAAGAGATGGAAGGGTAGTCCTTTTAATTTGACTGCAGCAGCTAGGCACAGACAAAATAATCAAAATGGTACGCTTACATTGAGCTTGCCTGAGATTAATATTGGCATGAGTAGGATTCAACCATTTGCCAGAAGGAGTCCAGTAGGTGCAACCCGCTGGTATGAAAAAATAGGATTAACTTATTCTATGGCTGCAAAAAATGAAACACAGGGCTTGCTTTCAGAAATGATAACTCCTTCAGTTTTTTTTAATTCTGATCGCTTGCGTGCCGGTGTCAATCACAAAGCTAATATGGGTACTAACGTAAAATTACTCAGATTTATAACCTTAAATCCCAATGCAACATATCAGGAAAGATGGTATCCTTACGCTTTGAATAGAGATTATGATACAATCTCTAATTCCGTAGTGACAGATACTTTAAGTGGGTTTCATGCGGCTCGGGATTTTATGTTAAGTGCTGGCGCTTCAACAACTATTTACGGGATATTCTCATTTAAAAAAGGTCCTATAAAAGCCATAAGGCATGTTATGTATCCTGCTTTGAGTTGGAGATATGTACCTGATTTTACGGATCCAATTTGGAATTCTTTTCAAAAAGTTCAAATTGATAGTATTGGGACTTTTCAAACTTTTAGTAAATATCAAGGTTTTATTTATGGCGCTCCTGGAGTTGGAAATCAAGGAGGGTTAAATTTTAGATTAAGAAATACGATTGATGGAAAATGGCTTGGATTTTCAGATTCAAATATCATAAGGAAATTTAATATTCTAGAGGACTTTACTCTTCAAACTAATTATAACCCTGTTTTGACATTAAATCCCTTGTCTCCTGTTAATGTCAGAGCGAGTACATCATTTTTAAAAAATAAAGTGAGAGTTTCTTATCAAGGTAATTATGATTGGTACTCAATAGATAGCAGTGGTATCAGAACTGAGACTTTTGCTTGGGTAGATGGTCAGGGTCCTTTAAGACCATCTTTGCATCAGCTTTCTATAGATTTAAGGTTCAGAGGAGGAAGTGCAGCAGGACGTCCTGTAGTTCCATTGAATGAATTTGGCCTTGAGCAAGATCTATACCCAGATTATTATGGTCCAATGGATTATATGAATTGGTCTGCACCATGGACTTTTAATGTTGGCTATTCATTGCGTAAATCCAATCAATCAGGGTCAATGGAAATGAAAACCATACAAAGTTTACGTTTTGATGGTTCTTGGGAACCAACTGCGAACTGGCGTCTCGGCATAACTAGCGGATATGATATTCAAGAAAAAGATTTCACGTACACTACAATTGATGTTTTAAGACAGTTACATTGCTGGGAAATGCGCATAAGGTGGGTTCCTTTTGGCTATGCGAGAAGTTATAACATTGGAATCGGAGTAAAAGCGCCTCTAATGAGTGCATTAAAGCTTGATAGAAGAAGAGGATTAGGAGATTATTAAGTGAGCTCAAATAAGATTAATCCAATTTTCTAAAATTTTATCGCCATTAGGAGTCATAATACTTTCGGGATGAAACTGTAGTCCAAATGCCTTTTCGTCTATCCATTCAGCCGCCATCAATATATCTGACTCAGAATAAATCAATCCACTCGCTTGAATAGATCGTTCATTCACAGCCCATGAATGGTATAGCCCAACTTGGAAGGGAGGGGTAATAGATTTGAATAATTTAGAGTCTGTTCCTACATTTTCAATAATATGCTCTTTACCATGTTGAGGATCGGCTAAATGAAATAGTTTACCTCCATGATGAATTGCTATTGCCTGCATTCCAAGACATATTCCCAAGATTGGGATTTTGCCAAAGCCTATTTCTAATGCCTTCATAAGGCATCCTGAATCCTCTGGTAGCCCTGGACCTGGCGAGAGGACCCATGCGTCATAATTTGACAATTTATCAAGCGCCTTTTTGTCATCATTTCGAACAACATGAATCGAATCGACAAATGGCTCTATTTTGTGATAGAGATTATACGTAAATGAGTCTAGATTATCGAGTATTGCTATTTGCATGATTTGCAAATGTAATTTATGAATATGGTTAATTTAAATATGAACAATTCATATTTAATATGTATCTGAGATTTATGTTTTCAATTCAATAAGATTGACGACTTTGCAAAAAAAATATTCTGGTATGAAAAAAATAATAACTAGTCAAGAATCCCCAGAAGCGATTGGACCATATAGCCAAGCCGTTCGCGCAGGAGATTTTCTTTATGTTTCAGGTCAAATAGCTTTAGATCACCTAACAGGTGAATTAAAAATGACGACAATAGCTGAAGAAGTTGAGTGTGTTTTAAAGAATTTGAGTGCTGTTCTAAAAGCAGGCGGCGCATTACCTAAGGATGTTATAAAATGCACCATTTTCCTATCCGATATGGCCTTATTTGCTCAAGTCAATACATATTATTCACAAGTATTCGGAGATTTATCACCTGCAAGGGAAACAGTAGCAGTATCTGGTTTACCAAAAGGGGTTCGGGTTGAGATATCTGCTATTGCATACTTACCTTTGACTTAACTAAAAACAGATAGAATACGATGGAATACGATGTTATTGTTATTGGGTCAGGCCCAGGGGGATATGTTGCTGCTATTCGTGCGAGTCAGCTAGGATTAAAAACTGCGATTGTCGAGAAGGAAAGTCTTGGAGGTGTCTGCTTGAATTGGGGATGTATTCCTACGAAAGCATTGATTAAAAGTGCGCAAGTTTTTGAATATATTCAGCATGCTGAAGATTATGGAATATCTGTAAATGACGTTAAGCATGATTTTAATAAAGTCATTAAACGTAGCCGTGATGTTGCTCAAGGAATGAGTAAAGGTGTTAATTTTTTGATGAAAAAAAATAAGATTGACGTAATAATGGGCTATGGTAAAGTCCTATCTGGTAAAAAGGTTGAAGTTAAAAGTGATGATTCAACGAAAATCTTAGCAGCGAAAAATATCATTATCGCTACTGGAGGACGCTCAAGAGAATTGCCATCATTGAGACAAGATGGGAACAAAATCATTGGTTATCGTGAAGCCATGAATCTTCCAAAGCAACCGAAAAAAATAGTAATTGTTGGCTCTGGAGCCATTGGAGTTGAATTTGCATATTTCTATAATGCAATGGGCTCAAAAGTTACGATTATGGAATACTTACCAAATATTGTCCCAAATGAAGATGTTGATGTGTCAAAGGCGTTAGAGAGCACATTTAAAAAGAAGGGTATAGAGATACATACGTCTACCGAGGTAACGAATGTTGACACTTCTGGAAAATCATGTATTGTATCATATAAAAATTCAAAAGGAGATCAAAAAATGGATTCTGATATTGTTCTAAGTGCAATAGGAGTATCTACTAACCTAGATAATTTGGGACTAGAGGCTTTGGGTATTAAGACTGAAAGTGGTAGAGTAGTTGTTGATGACTTATATAAAACAACAGCTCCTGGATATTTCGCAATTGGAGATATTGTCCATGGGCCTGCTTTAGCTCACGTAGCGTCTGCAGAGGGCATAATTTGTGTGGAAGGCATCGCTGGTCATAAACCAGAACCTTTAGATTATAACAATATTCCTGGCTGTACTTATTGCTCTCCTGAAGTTGCTTCTGTTGGTATGTCTGAAAAACAAGCAATAGATGCAGGATATGAAATTAAAGTTGGTAAATTTCCGTTTAGTGCATCTGGAAAAGCTTCAGCTTCAGGAGCTAAAGAGGGATTTGTAAAAATGATTTATGATGCTAAGTATGGTGAGCTTTTAGGCGCCCATATGATTGGATCTAATGTTACAGAAATGATTGCTGAGATTGTTGCGGTTCGTAAACTAGAAACCACGGGAATGGAGCTTTTAAAGACTGTTCATCCTCACCCAACTATGTCAGAAGCGGTTATGGAAGCAACAGCTGCTGCTTACGGAGAAGTTATTCACTTATAATTGTATTTATGCCGGTAAGACTTCGCTCGATTAATTTATTACACGGTTTTGAAAGGTTTTTGCTTTCCATTCCAAATTGGTCTTGTAGCAGCGGAGAAATAGTTGCTTTACTCGGTCCCTCAGGTTCTGGGAAATCAACATTTTTAAATATCCTAGGGGGGAGAGTTGTTCCCGATGAGGGCAAGGTCTGGTATGGTCCCAAGCTCCATGTTCGAGTTCCTTTAGTTCCTGGTCATCATAGAATTAGAATGGTGAGGCAGGATTTTGGACAAATGCCGTATAAAACTGTTCGAGATAATCTACTAGAATTTGCGGGAATTCGCTCTGAAATGGCCGAGGATCGAGTAGTTAAAAAATGGATTAAAAAGCTAAATCTAGCTCCTTCTCTAGATGAGAAAGCTCGGGGATTATCAGGAGGTGAATTACAACGACTTGCATTAGGTCAAGCTTTGATATCTCGTCCCGGGGCATTACTATTAGATGAGCCATTTAGTCACTTGGATCCCCTACATAAGAGGCGAATGCAAGACATTCTAAAAACTTGGCAATTAAAATCTGGATCATCAGTTGTTATGGTAGTTCATGATGTCAGAGATGCCATGGAATGGGCAGATCGGATAGATGTTATGCAAGATGGAAGTATCGTTGAATCAGCAACCCCGCAGCAAATTTATAATAGTCCCAAAACAGTATCAATGGCTCATGCTTTTGGCCGTGTCAATAGTTTCATGATTAATGAAATTCAGGCTTCTTTGAAATCTCATAGTGAATCTTTTACAATAGGTAAAAAATGGTTTCTAAGACCTGAGCACCTTACAAAAAAAGACTTGCCTTCCAATTCAAAACTCATAGAAACAGAGTTTAGTGGAAATATAATAACTGAAATTTGGCAATCACCAAATAATTTAGTTTGGTATTTACGGCCGTAAAAAAAAGCCAGCTATAAGCTGGCTTTTATGTAAGATTTTCAATCTATTTAACTTTATCTACAATGGCTTTAAAGGCTTCTGGATGATTCATTGCTAAGTCAGCTAAAACTTTGCGATTTAATTCGATACCATTTGAATGAAGCTTACCCATTAATTGGCTGTATGATAAATCATGTAATCTTGCTCCTGCATTTATCCTTGTAATCCATAGAGCGCGAAAATTACGTTTTTTAGTGCGTCGATCTCGATATGCATATTGAAGACCTTTTTCAACAGCATTCTTTGCGACTGTCCAAACATTTTTTCGGCGGCCAAAATAGCCTTTAGCCATTTGCATCACCTTTTTTCGGCGAGCTCTTGAAGCGACATTATTTACTGAACGTGGCATTTTATTTTATTTTTTGGTAACGCGGAGACTCAAATAATCTCACTTTAAAGGCGTTTACACATGGTTAATTAAATAATACGAAAAGGATTTACAGAACCAACTGTTCCTTGATAGACTTGACATCAGCGGGGTGCACTAACGTTGATTGCGTCAATCGACGCTTACGATCAGTTGCTTTTTTGGTCAAAATATGACTTTTAAAAGCATGCTTTCGTTTAATTTGCCCAGTTCCTGTGAGCTTAAAACGCTTTTTAGCGCTGGACTTAGTTTTCATCTTTGGCATGTTTCCTCAGATTTTAGTTAGGTTGCTTATTATTTCTTTTTAATCGGTGCAATCAATATGAACATTCTTTTCCCTTCAAGGTGAGGAAGTGCCTCAACCTTTCCAATATCTGCTACATCTTGTGCAAGACGTAGCAAAAGTAGTTCACCTTGCTCTTTATAAATTATGGATCTACCACGAAAGAAAACAAAAGATTTAAGCTTAGCTCCATCTTCGAGAAATTTTCTGGCGTGCTTTAATTTAAATTCATAATCATGGTCATCTGTTTGCGGCCCAAACCGAATTTCTTTTATAACAACTTTCATTGCTTTGGAAGCAATTTCTTTTTGTTTTTTCTTTTGATCATAAAGAAACTTTTTGTAATCGATTATTTTACAGACTGGCGGGTCTGCCTTTTCTGCAATCAAGACAAGGTCTAATCCCTCATCTTGAGCCATTGATAAGGCTTTCACCGAAGTGACTACAATAGGTTCTTTACCTTCTAAAATCAGTCTAACATTCGATGCACGAATTGCTTCATTGATTTTATGTGGATTTTCAGGTTTAACGTGGCGACTTCCGCCGCGTCCTCGGTAGGGCTTATTCAGGGTTAATATATTTTTAGTTACTAATTTTTAAATTCTTAAAAGGCCGCCAAAGCTTCCTCAACTTCCTTTTGAATTAATGCGCAAAATGATGCTGCATCGAATTCTCCAAGATCACCTTGGCCATGTCGACGAATCGACAGGGTTTTTTCTTTGACTTCTTTTTCACCGATGATAATCATGAAAGGAACCTTTCGAATTTCCGCATCGCGGATTTTTCTTCCAATTTTTTCATTCCTGTCGTCAATGAGGGCGCGAATATCGGACATTTCTAACAGACTGGCAACCTCTTCTGCATACTCTTGAAACTTCTCTGAAATTGGAAGTATTGTTACTTGATCTGGAGTTAGCCAAAGGGGGAAGTTTCCTGCACAATGCTCCAGAAGTACCGCCACAAAGCGTTCCATGGATCCAAAAGGAGCTCTGTGAATCATCACAGGGCGATGTTGGTTGTTGTCAGATCCTTTGTATTCAAGATTAAATCTTTCTGGTAAGTTGTAATCTACCTGGATTGTTCCTAGCTGCCAGGAACGGTCTAAAGCATCTTTAACCATGAAATCTAATTTTGGACCATAAAATGCAGCTTCACCATATTCGATTTCTGTTTTCAAACCTTTATTTTCTGCTGACTCAATTATAGCGGTTTCTGCTTTATCCCAATTATCTACAGACCCAATATATTTTTCTGGTTTTTTAGGATCTCTTAAGCTTATTTGAACCTGAAAATCATTAAAATCAAGTGTTTTAATAACATATAAAACAAGGTCAATAACTTTCTCAAACTCTTCTTGGAGTTGATTAGATGTACAAAAAATATGCGCGTCATCTTGAGTAAATCCACGAACGCGAGTTAAGCCATGAAGTTCTCCGCTTTGTTCATATCGGTAAACTGTTCCAAATTCTGAGAATCTTATTGGTAAATCTTTATAGGATCTTGGTGAAGACTTGTAAATCTCACAATGATGTGGACAATTCATTGGCTTTAATAGGTATTCTTCATCTCCACCAGGAGCAGTTATTGGCTGAAAGCTATCCTTGCCGTATTTATCATAGTGTCCAGAACAAATGTATAATTCCTTGTTACCGATGTGAGGAGTTATTACACCCTGGTATCCCGCCTTTGACTGAACTTTTTTTAAGAATTGCTCAAGGCGTTCCCTTAAAGCTGTTCCTCTCGGCAACCAAAGAGGGAGCCCTTGTCCTACTCTTTTTGAAAATGTAAAAAGTTCTAATTCCTTTCCAAGCTTTCTATGGTCTCTTTTTTTTGCTTCTTCTAATAACTCTAAATATTCACCTAACATGGATTTCTTGGGAAATGAAATTCCATACACTCTTGAGAGTTGTGGTTTTTTTTCATCACCTCTCCAATAAGCTCCGGCAACGCTCATTACTTTAAATGTTTTGATCATTCCCGTATTTGGGATGTGACCTCCTCTGCATAAGTCTGTAAAGTCAGAATGATCGCAAAATGTTATTGTGCCATCTTCTAAGTTTTCAATTAGCTCTGTTTTGAAAGGGTTATTTTTAAATAAATTCAAAGCATCTTTTTTAGATACTGATCGCATTTTAAACTCAGACTTCTGGCGAGCGAATTCTATCATCTTATCCTCAAGCTTTTTAAAGTCATTTTCTCCAAAAATAGAATCTCCGAAGTCTACATCATAGTAGAAACCGTTTTCTATAGATGGACCTATGGTTAGCAATGCATTTGGATAAAAGTGCAAAATAGATTGAGCTAAAACATGAGCACTTGAATGCCAAAAGCATTCTTTCCCTTCGGGTTGGTCCCAAGTAAAAAACTCTAGGTTACCAGAATCAGGAAGTGGGTCATTGAGTTCTACTGTCTTATTGTTCCATTTTGCTGTAAGGGCATTTTTTGCTAATCCGTGAGAAATTGATTCCGCAATATTTTTTGCTGTTGACCCCTTAGGGTAGTTTCGGACGGATCCGTCGGGTAAAGTAATATCTAGCATTGCTTCGTTACAAAAGAAGTTTCGAAGTACAAAGGTAATGCCTTAGCTTATCTTTGCAAGATGACTGATGAGGAAATAATTTATATTATGAATGAGAGACGCGCTGGCACTCTTATGGAAACTTTAGGGATTGAATATATAAGCAAGGATAATCAGACCTTGCGAGGTAGAATGCCTGTTACCTCGAATCATCTTCAGCCCGCTGGAATTCTTCATGGGGGTGCAACTCTTGCCCTTGCTGAAACCATCGGAAGTGCCGCATCTAACATATTTTTAGATGATCCCGATAGTTTTATAGCCGTGGGTCAAGAGATAGCTGCTAATCATGTCAAAAGCGCTTCAAATGGATATGTATA
This sequence comes from uncultured Flavobacteriales bacterium, assembly GCA_938084135.1. Classification (GTDB taxonomy): domain Bacteria; phylum Bacteroidota; class Bacteroidia; order Flavobacteriales; family Schleiferiaceae; genus TMED14. Next base: position 42,738 of record CALKDS010000009.1, on the reverse strand, counting down.
TGCTGAGTCTAAATTTCTTCATAAAGGGAGAACTAGTCATGTTTTAGAAATACGGATAACTAATGATGACGATAATCTTATTTCATTTGTCAAAATGACAAATGTTATATTACCTAAAAAGAATTAAAACACAATGTCATTTGCTTGGATTCGAGAGCCTGGAGAAAAATCAAAGGTGTTTTCACTTTCTGAAAGCCCTGTGGGTGATTTCTATTTTGCTCAATTTGATGGATCATTAATTCAACTTTTGATTAACGATATTGTTAAACAGGATTGCTCAAAATGGGTAAGCGATAATCTAATTTTAAGTAACCTACCAGACATTAATCCAGAAGACTCTCATCTTTATGAGGATTTTGTAAAAGTAGTTTCTCGAGCCTCTGAAGTTTGCTTAAATGGAGTTCTAGAGAAGGTCGTTCTTTCAAGGACTAAGGCCCATAAATCAATTTTGGTATCACCAATAAATGTTTTTGAGCGGTTATGTGAAGAATACCCTTTAGCAACAATTTATATGATTTTGATAGATGGATATTCTCTATGGATGGGTGCAACCCCAGAATGTCTTTTAGAGTTAAATGGCAGACATCTTAAAACAATGAGTCTTGCTGCAACAAGACCAGTTAATTCAAAAGGTGTTTGGGGTGTCAAAGAACAAGAAGAACAGCACCTTGTTACCAGAGATATTGTTCATATGCTTGATGCTTTGGGTTGCAAGAACATCAGAGTTAATGGTCCAGAAATTCTACCTGCTGGTCCCGTTGAGCATTTATGTTCATTAATTGAAGCTGAAAGTCCAATTGGTCCGGCAATTACGATGATAAAATCATTACATCCAACTCCAGCAGTTGGCGGCCTTCCTCGGGCGCAGTCCAAAGCTTTCATAGTTCAGCAAGAAAACTATAATCGATCTTTTTATTCAGGCTATTTTGGATGGAACAAAGATGGCCGTTCCATTTTTTATGTTAATCTTAGGTGTATGGAGATTGGAAAGGATGGTCTTATCTGTTACGCAGGGGCGGGTATAACAAGTAAGTCAAATGCAAAAGATGAATGGGTTGAGACCGAGGAAAAACTAAAAACGTTACAGCGCGTTATTTTGGGATAATGAAAAAAGATTTTCAACCAATTTCAGCAGCCTTAGGTAATATTCTCAACAAACTGAATTTGTCAGCTTGGGTTGGATCTCCCGGTAGTAGAAATGCTCCTTTAATGGAAGCTTTTTCATCGTTAACATGTCCAAATGCGGTTATCTTGGACGAGAGAAGCGCAGGTTATTTTGCTTTAGGTGCATCGATTAAATCTTCAAGACCAGTTTTATTAGTTTCTACCAGTGGAACTGCAGCTTTAAATTATGCTCCTGCAATAGCTGAAGCATTTTATCAAAAAATCTCGTTATTAGTTATTACGGCTGATCGCCCGAAGAATCTTATTGATAATGGACATGGTCAATCGATACGACAAGAGAAAATTTACGAGGGGCATATCCGAGCTTCTGCACTTTTAGATCCGGAGCGCCCCATTATAGAAAATATGGACAGAGTTGCGAATGCTTTGCGTTATTTAAAGTTTGGACCAGTTCATATTAATGTCCCAATAAAAGAGCCGCTTTACGGGAAGCCTTTTCTCAATGAAAATATTTCTGTTAAGTTGGAGAAAGATTTAACTCTTCCATCTAACGATAATTTTGTTCTTCCAGAATGGCTTGGTGCAGCGAAGTATCCATTGTTAATTATTGGACAATGGAATCCTCAATGGGGTGAAATTAGTCATCTCGTTGAAAAAATAAAATCTAAAGGTTGGCTCGTTGCAGGAGAACATCTGAGTCAATTATCAACTAATACAATAATTAATCTTGATGATGGATGGGAATCCTCGGAGGAGATAGCTTTTGATGCTGTTGTAACTATTGGAGGTGCATGGATTTCAAAAAAATCTAAATCGAAATTAATTGGCGTCAGACATATGCATATCGGACCGGTTTCTCCTCACCCTGATATGTTTAAGAGCCTGAAGTATGTATATGAATCTAATTATATCGAGGGCCTCGAGTCATTAGTAAAACAGACGCCATTAATTGATAAAGCATGGAGAAAAAATTGGGTCTCAAAGAGTATGAATGAAACAGAAAAATGGTCAGACTTATGGGTTAATAAGGCTATTTCGAATTATGGACTTAAAAATTGGGATATACATTGGGCAAATTCTTCATCTGTTAGATATGGAATTCATACCTGGGCTATAGGAGGTTGGGATAATAATGAAAAACATTATTCGAATCGAGGGACTAGTGGAATAGATGGATGTACATCTACAGCTATTGGATCCGCTTGGATATCAGATGAACGTAGCATGCTTATTACTGGAGATTTAGCTTTTTTCTATGATAGCAATGCGTTTTTAAATAATCACCTACCTGAGGGTTTTAAGGTTATTGTTGTAAATAATCATGGAGGAGATGTTTTTAGACGATTACCGATGGCGAGCAATTCCAAATTATTTAATAGTCATTATACTTGGAAACATAATCGAAGCGTAAAAAATTTAGTTTCTTATGCAGGATTAGAATATTTTTATGCTGCAAGTATTGATGATTGGAAAAACGCTTGGCTAGATTTCATAGAATCACCAAAATCTAGTGTGCTCGAAGTAATTACTGATTCCTCAATGAATGATAAAATGTGGAATCATCGGTTTCAATAAAAATAAAAAATGATCTATTAAAATGAGAACTTGGATATCAATAAAAGAATACTCAGATGTAAAATTTGAATTCAATCGAGGCGTAGCAAAAATTACAATTAATCGCCCCGATGTATACAATGCCTTTCGCCCTGAAACAATCATTCAAATAATTGAAGCCTTTGATATTTGTAGAGAAAGAGCAGATATCCGAGTTATTATTCTCACGGGGCAAGGTGAGAAAGCTTTTTGCTCAGGAGGTGATCAAAATGTTAAAGGAGTTGGTGGCTATGTTGGGGAAGATGGGGTACCTCGATTAAATGTTTTGGACTTGCATAAAAGAATCCGAGAAATCCCCAAACCAGTAATTGCGATGGTCAATGGCTACGCAATAGGCGGTGGTCATGTCTTGCATGTTGTTTGTGATTTAACAACTGCCTCAGAAAATGCCCGTTTTGGGCAGACAGGGCCTAAGGTGGGTAGTTTTGATGCGGGATTTGGTAGTTCTTATTTAGCCAGACATGTTGGACAAAAAAAAGCTCGAGAAATTTGGTTTTTATGTAAGCAATACACGGCTAAGGAAGCCGAAGATATGGGTATGGTTAACCTTGTAGTAGCTCAGTCCGAACTTGAAGAAAAGACAATGGAGTGGTGCGATATGATTATGATGAGATCCCCAATGGCATTGCGGATGATTAAACGTGGGCTTAATGCTGAACTGGATGGCCAGAGAGGTTTAATGGAATTTGCAGGTGATGCAACTTTGATGTACTATTTAATGGATGAGGCGCAAGAGGGAAAAAATGCATTTCTTGAAAAAAGAGATCCAGATTTTGATAAATTCCCAACTTTTCCTTGAAGCTTAAAATTTGGATTTCGGCACTGAGGTTAAGGACTTTACCTCTCGCATTCGCATGTATTTTTTTGGGCTCACTAATCTCAGCAGATGAAGGCTCTTTTAGTTTTACATTGTTTGTGTTAATGCTTCTCACAGCTGTGACATACCAATTGCTATCAAATTTAGCTAATGACTATGGAGACGGGTTAAGCGGGGTAGATTCTCATCGGTTAGAGGGTGCAGAATCTCGAGCAGTTGCTTCAGGTGCAATCTCAATTTTAAAAATGAAATATGCGGTTGTTATTTTTTCATGGGCTTCAATTATTTTGACACTAATTACGGCTTACTTCGGTTCTAGAGGTTTTTCAGAGCCGTTATTTATTTTTATTATTTTTTTACTTTTTGGGCTTTTAGCAACATGGTCTTCAAGGAGCTATACTTTGGGTTTTTCTTATGGTTATAAGGCTTTGGGTGATTTATTTGTCATATTATTTTTCGGCCCAATTGGGGTTCTAGGTAGTTATATACTTCAATCAAAAAGTCTAAATATGATGATATTGCTCCCCAGCTTATCAATAGGACTTTTTGCTGCAGGAGTTTTGAATTTGAATAATATGCGAGATTACGAATCGGACCAAAAAGCAGGAAAATCGACATTTGCAATTAAAATAGGGATTTTTAATGCGCGTATTTATCAAACGTTATTGATTTTTAGTTCTATTGGTGCTGCGGTATTATTTATGTTTTTAAATAAGACAACTTTATATATTAATTTTCTTTTTTTAGTTTTGACTCCCTCATTAGTTTTTGGATTATATCAAATGTGGAGGGCTAGATTACCTGAAGAGTTTGATGTTTTACTTAAGCCAACTGCAATAATTTGCGTTTTGTTTGCTATTTCAATGGGGTTAGGATTATTATTAGATTCAAATAAAATATTGATTCCTTAGTTTGATTAAGATGATAGCAAAATATTGGGGATATACTTATCAATTTATTCACCCTGCCGGAACCTCTCGCGGAATAATGAGAGAAAAACCTTGTTACTTTATTGAAGTCACCTGCGAAGGAGTTACCGGGCGCGGCGAGTGCGGGATATTACCAGGATTGAGCATTGAAGATATTTCTAGATATGAGGAAAAACTCAAGAACCTTTGCTTGGAATTAACAGCTTTAGAACCAAAGAAATGGAAAGAGTGGGCAGAGATAAGTACCCCGGATAGCGATTGGTATGATAATTATCAGCATTGGCCAAGTATTGTTTTTGCAATAGAACTTGCTTTATTGCAATGGAAGTCTTTAACAAGATCAAATTCATCTTGGAATCTATTTGATACTCCTTTTACAAGAAGAGAAAAGGGCTTGCCCATAAATGGTCTTCTTTGGATGGGCGATAAATGTTTTCTAAATGATCAGCTTGATACCCGTTTGGTAGAAGGATATAGATGTATAAAAATGAAAGTTGGTTCTCTCGACAGTGAGCAAGAGTTAGATGTTTTAAGAACATTAAGAAACGAAAAGCCAAATATTCAGATTAGAGTTGATGCAAATGGGGTTTACGATTTGGAAACAGCGCTAATTAATATGGCGCATATGGAAAAATTAAATATTCATAGTATTGAGCAGCCATGTGCATCACGTGATTTTAATTCTCTGGTAAAAGTTTCAAGCGAAGGGAGAATTCCAATAGCTCTTGATGAGAGCCTGATTGGTGTTATTGATAAAAAAGAAAGAGATATTCTTCTTGATAGAATTAAACCGCATTTTATTGTTTTGAAACCTTCGTTGTTGGGAGGGATTAAGAGTTGTGAAGATTGGATAAGTCGTGCTAAATCTCGAGGAATAAAATGGTGGATAACATCTGCTTTAGAGGGAAATGAAGGGCTTACTGGAATTGCTCAGTGGGCTAGTTCTCTTAGAGACTTGGAGGGATTTCAAGGCTTAGGTACTGGTAGTCTTTACAGTAACAATACTCCAGCTAAGACAGTGGTTAGAGATGGTAATATATGGATGCTTTGAGCAAGATGAATTTTTCATTTCATAAGGATTGTTCTTCATCAGAAATAAATAATGTTGAGCAATGTATTTTGAAATGGAAATCATCAGATTCATTTTTTGAGTTTGAGACCAGTGGAAGCACTGGTAAACCGAAACTGATAAATTTTTCAAGAGATCAGATTCTTTCAAGCATTAAATCAACTGCAGAAAAATTTGACTTTTTTAAGGGTATGAGGTCTGCTCTTGCATTAAATACTAAAAGTATTGGTGGGGCATTAATGGTTTTTCGGGCGATTGAATGGGAAATGGATTTTCAGATTTTGCCAGTGAGGCGAAAAATTGAATGGCAAGGGAATTTAGATTTTTTAGCGCTTGTGCCTCAACAGGCAATGCGTATAGCGCCTGATAATTACAGAAACATAAAGACTTTATTGATCGGCGGATCTCCAATACGAGAAAGCCAAGAGAACTACTTGTCAAACGTATCCTCACAAATATTTCATGGGTTTGGGATGACTGAGACAATAACTCATTTTGCCATCCGAGAAATAAATCCAAAAAAACAAGTTAATTATCATTGTTTAAAAGGTGTAGAAATAAAATCTTGTGATGGAGCAATGGTGGTAAGCATTAAGGATCGCGGGATTTTCGAGTTAAAAACCACAGATCGTATAGAATTGTCAAGAAATCGAAAATCTTTTTATTGGTTAGGAAGATTGGATGGGGCAATAATTAGTGCAGGAAAAAAAATTCATCCAGAACAAATTGAAGACCATATTTCCAGAGTTTATCCTAATTATCCCGAGGGGTTTGTTGGGGTAAGACCAGATGAAAATTGGGATGAGGCAATGGTCTGGTTTAGTGTTTCACTCAATGGGGTAGAGTTGGAAAAAATGAATACCGCTTTTAATACTCTCCCTAGTTGGAAAAGACCTAAACAAATAATTCAGTTACGTCATTTGCCTTTAACAAAGTCAGGAAAATATAAACGTCGATAGATTATTTATTGGATTTAGCGTGGTCCGCAAGAAATTTTGCAAGACCAATATCTGTTAAAGGGTGCTTAATTAGAGCAGAAATTGCACTCAATGGACCAGTCATCACATCAGCTCCAAGCTGAGCACACTGAATTATATGCATTGGGTGACGAACAGATGCTGCTAGAATTTCTGTTTCGTATCCATAATTGTCATAAATCACTCGAATCGATTCTATTAAATCCATTCCGTTAGTTGAGATATCATCTAATCTACCGATAAATGGGGAAACATATGTTGCTCCCGCTTTTGCAGCAATTAGAGCTTGTCCAGAGCTAAAAATTAAAGTGCAATTTGTGCGTATTCCATTATCAGTGAAATAACGAATCGCCTTCACTCCATCTGCAATCATTGGAACTTTTACTACAATTTTAGGATCAATCTTCACAAGCTCCAATCCTTCGCTAATCATTCCTTCATAGTTAGTTGAGATAACTTCAGCACTAACATCACCATCTACAATGGAACAAATAGCTTTATAGTGAGCTATAATTTTTTCAACACCTGAAATACCTTCTTTGGCCATTAAGGAAGGATTTGTGGTCACTCCGTCTAGGACACCCATGTCTTGTGCTTGTTGTATCTCGGAAAGATTAGCTGTGTCGATAAAGAATTTCATGAATAGATTGTATTTTTAGGAAGGTTTCATTATTGAATGACAAAGGTCGCCTTATTTTTGCATTATGCACAATCCTGAATTTATACTTTCCATAAAAAATGATTATCAACTTGCTGTTTTGAGCCGGGAATGCAGTTTGCTTGGGAGAAAAGAAGTTTTAACGGGTAAAGCTAAGTTTGGAATATTTGGAGATGGTAAGGAGTTAGCTCAGATTGCATGGGCGAAAGTTTTTCGGAATGGGGATTTTCGAAGTGGGTATTATCGTGATCAAACATTCATGATGGCAATCGATCAATTGAACCCTATTTCTTTTTTTGCGTCTCTTTATGCTGATACAAACATTGATAATGAGCCTTCAAGTGGTGGGAGGCAAATGAATGGTCATTTTTCTACGCACTCTCTAGATGAAAAGGGAAATTGGCTCGAGTTAATAAGTCAAAAGAATTCATCATCGGACATATCTCCAACAGGGGCACAGATGCCTCGCCTATTAGGTTTAGCTCAAGCCTCAAAAATCTACAAAGAATTGAGCTTAAGAAATAAGTTTACAAATAATGGGGATGAAATTGCTTGGGGTACAATAGGAAATGCAGCATCTTCTGAAGGTCTTTTTTGGGAAACTATGAATGCTGCAGGAGTTATGCAAGTGCCTATGGTCGTATCTGTTTGGGATGATGATTATGGAATCTCGGTTCATGCAAAACATCAAACAATAAAGCAGAATATTGCAAAGGCGCTGTCGGGGTTTCAAAGAAAGAACACAAAAAATGGAAAAACACTCGAATTTGGGTTTGAAATCATAACTGCCAAAGGATGGGATTATACGGAATTAGTTTCTTCTTTTGAAAAAGCTGAGAAAATAGCGAGAAATGAGCATGTTCCTGTATTACTTCATGTGACAGAAATGACCCAACCGCAAGGGCATTCAACAAGTGGTTCTCATGAGAGGTATAAGTCAAAAGATCGATTAATTTGGGAAAAGGAACATGATTGCTTGCGTCAGTTTCGAGTTTTTATTGAGAAACATTCTTTAATAACTGCTCAGGAATTAGATAAAATTGAAGCTCAGTCTAAAGCTGATGCTAAAAATGCTATGAAGGAAGCATTTGAGAATTATTTGGGGCCACTGCAAAACATTAGAGATCAGGCTTCTGAATGGATAAGTGAATTAGGATTTACAAAAGAAGGCAGCGTTTTAAAAAGCAATCGAACTGCAATGTGGCGAGACTCTTTATCGGAGGTTCGCTTGTCAGTAATACGGGCGAATATGGTGGGTAAAGATACTTCTGCTGTAAATAATTGGATTACTTATCAATTGGAAAAAGGAGAAGAAGCTTACAGTCAATACTTATATTCTAATCGGGCATTAAAGGTTCCTGTAACTGATCCACTATATGATGAAAGTATGGAAGAGGTAGATGGACGAATTGTATTACGAGATAATTTTAATGCTGTTCTTAAGGAGTATCCCGAAGTCATAATTTTTGGTGAAGATGTTGGTTCAATTGGGGATGTCAATCAAGGGCTTGAGGGAATGCAAGAGACTTATGGTGAAACCCGTGTTTTTGATACGGGTATAAGAGAAGCTACCATTGCAGGCCAGGGAATAGGTTTGGCGATGCGTGGACTGCGTCCAATAGCTGAAATTCAATATTTAGATTATTTGCTCTATGCACTTCAAACCCTTAGTGATGATTGCGCCACTTTGCATTGGAGAACTAAAGGTCGACAAAAAGCACCATTGATAATACGGACGAGAGGACATAGGCTTGAGGGGGTTTGGCATTCAGGCTCACCAATGGGTATGATATTAGGGTCATTAAGGGGAATGTACGTTTGTGTTCCCAGAAATATGACTAAGGCTGCAGGTATGTACAATACTCTTTTGATGGCAGATGAACCAGCATTAGTTATTGAGTGTTTAAATGGATATAGACTAAAGGAAAGATTACCATTAAACATTGGGGAATTTAATATTGAACTTGGTAAGGTTGAAACGATACGAAGCGGCTCTGACATTACTTTAGTAACATATGGATCAATGTGCAGACTTGCCGTAGAAGCATCATCGTTCTTGTCAGGTTTCGATATAGAAGTCGAAGTAATAGACTGCCAAACTTTATTGCCATTTGACTTAAATAAGGATATTTTAAAATCCTTGAGAAAAACAAATCGCCTCTTAATCGTAGATGAAGATGTTGAGGGTGGAGCTTCTGCTTTTTTATTAAAAAATATACTTGAGGATCAAGGGGGTTATAAATTTCTCGATGCGGCTCCAGTTACATTAACAGCGAAATCCCATCGCCCGGCTTATGGCAGTGATGGTGATTATTTCTCAAAACCTAGCATTGAGGATATCATTGAGGCAGGGCTGGAGTTAGTAAAGAAATAAAAAAGGCAAGGAGTCTTATCACACCGCTACGACCGACTACCCTTGCTGCGTTTCCGCCCTGGGGGATTAATCAGGAGCTGGTTGTAAGGTCCTTGCCCGGAAGCAAAGATAGCCGACCTTTGTTATTCAATTGTAATTAAAAAAAAATATGCGGACTCAAAATCGTTTTCTCGTTATTTCATTAATCTGTATCATGATATGCTCAGCATATTCTGGCAACTCCCAAGTCTTAAAAACACAGACAATTAATCGTGGAGTAGTAAATGAACTTCAAATGGATAGTTCAGGGTTTTGGCTTTATAACATTTCAAATGAAGACTTGGAAATATATTCAGTTTTAACAGCGCCAGTTTATGGTGACACCGTACTATCAATTCATTTGACGGATAGCATTATTTCTATTGGGGATTCGTCATTTATCTCAGTTATGTTTTTACCCCGCCATAATATCGAGCATATTTTACCATTGATATTAACTACATCTCATGATGAAGGGGCATTTGCTTTAGATTTTGAGGCTCAAGTCCAATATTCTAATGCATACTATTTAAGTAGTCAAAATCTTACAGAGGGAAATTTACGTTCAACCTTAAACAACATTATTTCAACGAATCATAGTGTGTTGTCATACAGCGTCGCGAGGGATAATATGTACGGCAGTTTAGATAACCACGGAGGTATGGTTGAATGCGTTTATACTGGTAGATCAGCAAGTTTTAATACAAGAGCTGGCGCAGTTGCTAATAATATTAATTGTGAGCATACTTTTCCTCAAAGTAAGTTTAATTCTGCATCGCCGATGAAAAATGATATTCATCATCTTTTCCCTTCTGATCAATCTGCAAACAGCTCAAGAAGTAATCATCCTTTTGGTGTAGTTACGGGTACTCCTAATTGGAGTGTTGGTGGAAGTAAACGTCAGGGAAGCCTTTTTGAGCCAAGAGATGATCACAAGGGAGATTGTGCCAGGGCCATGCTTTATTTCGTTCTGAGATATGGTGATTATTCAAATTTCTTTGCTCCTCAGGAATCAATTCTTAGAGATTGGCATTTTAATTACCCTCCAGATAGTCTAGACTTATATAGAAACGACGGTATTTCAGCACTCCAGAATAATAGAAACCCATTTGTTGATTATCCTCAGTTTCTTGATCGAATAACAAGCTTAGTCGGTCCTACTTCAGCTTCGCCCGATTCAGACTTCATTATTTCAGAGGATACTATTAATTTGGTTCATCGCCCAGGAGGAGGGCAGGCAATGAGAAGATTTATTATTGCCAATAGTGGTAATGTTCCTTTGCTCTTTTCCAATATGAGTGCAAGTAATTCCGGATTAAATATCTTAAGTGGTGGATCTCCAAAAAGCATAGAGCCTGGTGAGCATTTTGCGGTAACTATCGATTATAATTCATCTAATATTTATTCTCAAGATTCATTGACTTTTATATCTACATATTCTTCAGGATTTAACTCAGTGAAAATCCCAATCAGAAGCAAGACTAAGTTAGGATTAGAAGAAGAGTCATGGATTCCAAAAGATATGATAACAATCATTGATGGTGGTATCAGGATTTTTGCACTCTCGGGAAAAGAAAAATTAGAATTAATTGATGCACAAGGACGTATGATAGCAAGGAAACAGTTAAATCAGTCACCATCAAGTTCAATTGACTGGCTTATTTCTGTACCAAAAATGGGATGGTTAAGAATTATTCGGGATGGTCAAACTACTATTTGTAAATTTGCTCAACCTTTATAAGGCTTTTAAATAGAGATGGTATGAATGAGAACATGAAAAAAGTTGCGATTAATTATGGTTTATTAATGGCCTCAGTTGGAATTATATTCACTCTTGGCTGTTATATTATCGATGAATCTTTGTTTGTTAATCCAGTCGGTAGTGTTTCGGTTTTGATTATTTCGTTAGCTATACCATTTTTTGGGATTAGATCTTATAAGAACTCAAATAATGGTTTTGCTACTTTCCGTGAGTCATTTTCCGCATTTATGCTTCCTGTTATTTTTTCATTATTTGTGTCCTTGATATTCAATTTGTTGATGTACAACGTTGTTGATTCAGAATTATCTTCTCGACAGGGGGAGTTGGCTTTTGAAGAAATGATGGAGATGCCTGAAGAGCAATTGCAGACAACTATCCAATTTATGGGAATTGACTCAATTGACGATTTAGAAGATAAAATCATCAGTGAGGGCAAAAAGAATATGTCTTTAACGGGACAGCTAAAATCTTCAGCTTTTAATTTTATAATTTTAGCATTTATTGCCTTAATTGCGGCTGCGGTAAGTAAAAAAAACCCTCCAGAATTTGAGTAACAATTTAGATGTTTCGATTGTTATTCCTCTACTAAATGAAGAGGAATCCATCCCTGAACTAACCTCATGGATAAATCGTGTATGTCAAGACAATAATTTTTCTTCTGAAATTATATTTATCGACGATGGTTCCACAGATAACTCATGGAATGTCATTCTGGATTTAGAAAAAGATTATTCTTTTATCAGAGCTATTAGGTTTCGTAGAAATCATGGTAAGTCTGCAGCTCTGCACGTTGGGTTTCAAGAGGCTTTAGGTGAAGTTGTAATCACTATGGATGCTGACCTGCAGGATAGTCCTGATGAAATCCCAGAACTTGTTAGAAGAATAGATTCTGAAAATCTAGACCTGATAAGTGGGTGGAAAAAAAAGCGCTATGACCCTATTTCTAAAACTATACCAACAAAATTATTTAATTGGGCGGCACGAAGAATGTCTGGAATTAAACTTCATGATTTTAACTGTGGTCTCAAGGCTTATAAAAACGAAGTCATTAAAAATATTGAGGTTCAAGGGGAGATGCATCGATATATTCCTGTCTTAGCTAAGATGTCAGGTTTTAGTAATATCGGTGAACAAGTAGTCCAGCATCAAGCTAGAAAATATGGCACGACTAAATTTGGTTTAAATCGTTTCATAAACGGAATGCTCGATTTAGTCACTTTAAGCATGGTAAGCCGTTTCCAGCGTCGTCCTATGCATTTCTTTGGCACACTAGGTACTTTAATGTTTATTACTAGCGGGATTGCTCTAATGGCCATGGGCGTTTTAAAACTATATCGATTAGCTCAAGGGTTCAGGCCAGGCTTAGTTGCAGATGATCCTTGGTTTTATATTTTCCTAACTGCTATGGTTTTGGGAACACAATTGTTCGTGACGGGCTTATTAGCTGAATTGATGGTAAGGCAGAGCAATAAAAAGGTTCATTATTCTATTTCTGAGGTTCTGAATGTAAAAGAGTAAGAAGGCAATATGCGTTTTTCACTAATCTCCCCAACATTTGATAGGCCAGAAGAGGTTCAGGAATTTATAATTTCTGTTTCAAAGTTAAATTACTCTCAAGATTTATTCGAAGTGATATTGGCAGATGGCACTCCTGGTGATACGTTAAGGCCAATTATAGACCAAGAGAGTAAAAAGTGTAAGTTGTCAATAAAAGTAATCCATGAGGAATATTTACCTGTTTCAGAAGCAAGAAATGCTGCGGCAGAAATAGCACATGGGGAATATTTGATATTTTTCGATAGTGACTGTCTAATACCAATAGATTATTTGAATGAAATAGATAGTGGTTTAGCAGATTCATCGTGGGAAGCATTTGGAGGTCCTGATGCGGCTCCTCCAGAATTCAGTGCTTTGCAAAAGGCTATTAGTTTTAGTATGACAAGTTTTTGGACGACAGGTGGGATTCGAGGGGGAAAAATAACTACCTCAAAATATTATCCGAGAGGTTTTAATATGGGGGTAAAAAAAGACATTTTCATAAAAATGAATGGCTTTGACACTAAATTTAAGACTGGTGAAGATGTGGAATTGAGTATTCGTCTTGTTGAGGCTAAGTATAAAGTGGGACTGATTCCTAAGGCTTTTGTTTTTCATAAAAGACGATCAACATTGTTGGGTTTTTATAAACAAGTTAGAAGGTTTGGAGGAGCCCGTTGGCATTTAGCTCAGAAGCATCAGGGACAGCTAAAACTCACTCACATGTTTCCTGTCTTTATAATTTCTTTTTTAATCATAAGTTTTTTATTTGGATTTAATAATTCTATTTACCCCTTATTTGTTGGGGTGTTTTATTTCTTATTCCCTTTCGTTCTAAGTGGTATCAAGAGTAGATCTCTTATGGTCGGAATCTTTTCAATTTCCACTACGTTTGTTATGATGCTTGGCTATGCTTTTGGTTTTTTGGAGGCTTTACTTGGAGGAGGGGCTCACAAGAGGCGCGGCTAAATCTACTTTGGGTATATTTGGATTATGGTAATACACATCGTCCATGGGGCTAATTTGGATCGCTTAGGCATGCGTCAATTGGATATTTATGGAAGTCATACCCTAGAGGATCAGGTTCCGATATTAAAAGGTTGGTTAGATAAACATTGGCCAAATGTTGAATTGAAACCTTTTCAAAGCAATATTGAGGGAGAAATCGTCAATTACTTAAATTCAAATGATGGACCTGGCAATGCATTTATTATTAATCCTGGTGCTTTTACTCATACATCAGTAGCTATTTCTGATAGTGTAGCCGGCATTGAAAGCTCAGTTTTGGAAGTTCACTTGAGCCATACATATGCTAGAGAGTCATATAGAAGACATTCACTTCTCGCCGATTATACATGCGGTACAATATCTGGTTTAGGCTGGATTGGATACCGCCTTGGTATTGAGGCACTTTTGAGTATTCATGCAGATTGATATATGAATAGTTTCATCGGATGAAATGGACTCTAGCAATTAAGCAATTTGAAAACTATTTGAGACTTGAACGCGGTCTTAGTTCAAATACAATAGAGGCATACAGTCGTGATATAGGGAAATTAGCATTGTGGGCAGAGCCTTTAGATGATAGTTGCTTGACAATTGATAAGGATACAATAAGGTCATTTATTCAAGGGTTGGCGAGTGAAGGTAAATCAGCAAGAACGCAGGCTAGAATGCGTAGTGCGTTAAGGACATTTTATATTTTTTTAAAGGAAGAAGAGTTGAGACAAGACAGTCCTATCGAAGGCCTTGCTTCTCCTCAGATTGGTAGAAAGCTTCCGATTTACCTTTCTATTGATGAGATGGAGGCTTTAATTAGCGCTATTGATAGGTCAAGGCCCCAAGGTGAAAGAGATTATGCTATCGTTGAAACCCTATACGCTTGTGGTTTGAGAGTTAGCGAATTAATCAATCTTAAGATTAGAGATATCTATCAAAGTGATGGATTAATCAGGGTGATTGGAAAAGGAAATAAGGAAAGAATTGTGCCGATATATTCTAAAGCTCTAAATGCCATAAATTGTTACATAAAAGAAATTAGAAGTCATGTACAGGTGCAAAAAGGTTTTGAAGATTTTGTTTTTCTAAATCAACGCGGTAAGTCACTAAGTCGAGTTTATGTATTTAAACGTATTGCATCAATGGCCTCTGAAGCTGGAATTAAAAAGAGAATTGGACCACACACATTGCGTCACACTTTCGCTACTCATCTAATTCAGAATGGAGCAGATATAATCGTCATTCAATCTCTTCTAGGTCATGAGAGTATCACGACAACCGAAATTTACACACACCTTGAACAGAGTCACCTTAGGGAGACAGTTTTGAAATTTCACCCTAGAGGTTAATCTTTTCCTTTTTTCGAATAAAATAGTTCCAAACAACTGAACCATTATAAAGTCCATGCTTGGGCCATGCTTTTTTTTGATTGCTTGGATTAAAAGCAAATTTGGTGAACATTTTATAAAAAGAAAAGTGGGCTTTGATTACTGAAATGAGATGTTTCGGTTGCCTTCTGAAGATAAATAACACCCCTGCAGCAGCATCTAAAAAAAGACGTCCTGAAATGATTCTCAAAGCAACTACTGTTGGTGCGTTTTTAACAATAATCAAAAGACTATTTCTAAAATTTAAATATGTTTTTTGCGGAGATATGGCGCCAAGTGTTCCTCCTCCAACATGTAAAACAGAGGAACTGGTGCAACATTCGATATCATAGCCTTTAAGGTTCATACGCCAGCACAGATCTATCTCTTCCATATGCGCAAAAAGCCGTTCATCTAATAATCCAGATTCAAAAAATGCTGAAACTCTAATCATTAAACATGCTCCGGAAGCCCAAAATATTTTCGAAAATTCCGGGGAATCATATTGGCCTTTATCTTCTTCGGTATTGTCAAAAACACGTCCTCGAGCAAATGGATAGCCCCATTTATCTAATAATCCTCCTGCCGCTCCAGCATATTCAAAATTATTTGGTTTATGAAAATCAAGAATTTTAGGTTGAATCGCTCCTAAACCAGCCTCTTTTTCCATACGTTTTTCCAAAGGATCTAGCCACCCTTCTTGCGGCTCTACATCTGAATTTAGGAGAACAGAAAATTGGAGATGTGGATACTTTTCTTTTACAATACGAAGCGCTCGGTTGTATCCTCCTGAATATCCTAAATTTTCTCCTATTTCTATAAATACGACCTCGGGGTGATGAAGACGCGTATAATTTTTGGAGTCATCTGTGCTACCATTATCAGCAACTACAATTAGAGCTTTTCTTGTTCTCTCGATGACAGAGGGTAAAAACTTCTCAAGCCACTTTTTCCCATTCCAGTTTAAAATAATCACAGATGTTTTCATCGGCCACCCCCATTAAAGAAAATATTGTTATCTATTCGAGATCCAAATTCGCTAGATTTTCCGGCTCCATCGTCATCAATATCATTGGTCATATAACTTCTTTTTTGAATGGCAATTCTCCATTTTGTATTCTTTATTTCACCTATTGCATCGGAATGTAGTAATTCATAATTTCTTCCGGCAACTGCATAATTAGCAAAAACAAAAAGTTTGTTGATTTGATAAGGGGCATTCGGCGCTTCTAAGGTATTGTATTGCCATATTTCAAATGGGTAACCATCACTTTCAAATGGTCTTTTTTCTGTAAGAGTGGGGGGGCCATATTGAAGAAATATCCGCCCTCTATCTGTTGCATATCCTGAAACTGCTCGGCTTGAATACTTTTTTTCTACTTCATTTAAAATATTCAGATATTTCTCAGCTTCTTCAAAAGATTTAACCGGATTTCTGGACTCCCAGAAATACTGAATAAACCTGTGCTTTACAGTGTCATTCTTGGAGTCACTTAAATACTCAATTTGCTTTCTTTCTAAACCGCTAGCTATGGGATATAATCCATTTATATACCAATTTAATTTTTCACCTAGACCAATAGTTTCCGACCATTTTGAGTCTATTGCATCAGAGACTTTTGATGGGTCAATATCATTTGGGTTTATTCTATAAAATTGAATACTCTGTTTTGGGTAATGGAGTGGATCCATTTTTTCAATATTTAGAACAGATCTTATCTCGTAATGCCCACTCGGGAGATCTTTTATTTTTAATGAACTTAGGAGACTTTTTTTCTCTGATGACTCATTATTTTTAATGCGATTTACTGCACCAAATCCTTCAATTGCTGAATTAGTTTTTAAAGAAAAAAGTTGATATGAATAATAAGATTTTTGATTTTTCGGGACCTGATAAGCTTCGGTGTAGAATTTTAATATATTGTCATCTCCATAAAATGAGGCTACACCAAATTGGGGCCTCGCTCCCAAAGGGTTATCAAATTGTTTCTCTACAAATCTCAATGGGGCCAAAGAAGATTTTTCCTCAACATCTGTAATTATAAACACCCCTGATAAGGTGTCAGTGATGGTGTCACCAACTCCATATAAAACGCTCAATTCGAGCTTTCCAGTATCAGCGCCAAGAAATATGCTTTGACTAATTGTATATTGATTTTTTGATGAGTCTCGCTTTGGGCAGATGAGTTTTATTTTATCAATATCAATAACATTTTGTGAAGAATTTTCAGTTAAATAAGTAAGGAAAGTAACATGAGGTGGCTTATCATTTTCTGCTTGATAATATAAATTTTTTGCATTTACGGAAATGCATATTTGGAGGTAAGGATGATTCTCCATATCCCAGTATGGCGTTACATCTATGCCAATCGGTATATCAATATTTTTATTACTATTTGCATTTTGCGCTAGTAGTAAAGATGTGTAGAGTAGAAATAGTCCAAAAAGCATCTTTTTCATAAGCACGAAGTTACGTACTTTTGCCGCGGAAGATTGGCAGAGTGGTCGATTGCGGTAGTCTTGAAAACTATTGACTGTAAAAGGTCCGGGGGTTCGAATCCCTCATCTTCCGCACAGAAAGGAAGCCGGTGTTAATCGCCGGCTTTTTTATTTTTATTAAATCTGATTTATTTCTCAGAATTATGGAGTTATTATAATTCTGCCGTTATTCTTCTCAATGAGACTAGGGTAGGCTATATTTTTCTTGTTACGGCTCAGATATATTTGGCCAATTCTGGCGCAATGGGCATGTAAGCTCCAATTAGTAAATAAATCATCACTCACAAATACAGTATCTCCTCGGTATTGATTTGCATGGTATTTAATAGACTCACGTAATTGTAAATCGCGATGGTCATATACAAACGGAAATAATCTGAGCAAAATGCCAATAGAAAAAGATGATATTATGATTTGAAAAAATATTCTTGATGTGATTCGTTTAAATTGAAGAAGACATCGTTCTATAAAGAACGCAATTGATATTGCTGCAAAAGGATATGCTGGGGTAGAATAAAAATGGCTCTGCTTGAGAGACACGGCCATAGGTAGCACTGCAACTAATGAAAATAGTCCAAACGTTAGGCTTCTAGAAAGTGTTTTTTTATTCGGACTTAAGCCTTTGTTAAATATTCGAATTATTAGAGCCAATAATAATGGTAGTGCCAACTGGATAAAAAACACTAGTACAATATAAAAACGGCTTTTTACAGTAGTGATATTTGAAATGCTATTAACTACTTGCTTTGCCCAATAAGAATTAATGACAGCAATAGCATCTTTGGAGAGGAGTATTAAACTCATTATTAATAATACTCCCAGTGATAAAACCAGACTGTCTTTGATTAAGAATCTGAATTTTTGATTTGAACTTGACGTGATGTGCCAGAAAAAGGGGAATACCAAAGGAAAAAGACCTACGGGGCCTTTAGTCATGAATGCTCCTGTAATAAGCATGCCTGCCATTGCTATAGTAAAAGGTTGTTTCTTTTTTATACCATAAATTGACAGGGCTACGGACCAAACAGTTAAAGGGCTAACTAATATTTCTAAAAGATTATTTCCAAAAGACCATGAAACAAGAGGCACGATGGTCCAAAATATCAGTGCCCACTGAGTGCCTCTTGCTGATAGGCCAGACCATCGGCATATTCTATCTATCCCAAGTGCAGTAATTACCCAAAGGAAGAAACCCATAATATCTTCGGTATACCAGTAGTCACCAAAAAAAGAGAAAAATAGTGACTGAACTCCAAAAAAAAGTGGAGGATGCTCAATAAAATGGGGATAAAGGTTAGGTGTATAAAAGAGATCCCAAAAGCTACCAAGCCCTTGAGAAAGATTCCTGGAAATTGAGGCATAGGTGGCGCCATCTAAAAATTGTCCCGGAGTAAAAAGATGGAGTGTACTTAAAAGAAAAAACAATGAACTAACTAAAAAGACTCGTGATAATTGTGACATTATATTTTTAATTAACTCATTCTGAATACATTTTGCTACAATTTAAGATTTTTTAAAAGACAAATCATTAGGTTAAATTTTAAAAAAAAATAAAAAAATATAATTTGAATTTGATATCTCTCTACCTGAATTAATTGCCAATCTGCTTTTGCCATTTCAGGTATCCTTGAAATTTGCCATTTTGAAACAGACCGCCAATGTAGAAAAGAGAAAAAGCAGTTGGCCGGTATTGAATTAGCGGTTGCATTAAAACATTTATTTCATCTGAATTAAAATTATTTAACTGACTCACTAATCGAAAATCAAGAGCTCGGGTGAGAGTATACTTAAATACAGATTGAAATAAGAATCCCTCATAGATTGATAATGTGGGGTCAAATAATTCTGTCATTTTCTCATAGTCAAGATCTAAACCCCATTGAAATTTACCTTTAGCTTGCAAGTTTAGGTCTATGCCTCTTCTTTGAATAATTCCTTCTCGAGGATTCGTTTCATTGTAAGCGATCGATCGTCCACCCCCAATTCCTGATCCAAAACTAAAAGCCTGGTTTGGGGACCATGATATATTTAATCGTCCATTGAAAAGATTGTCATAGTCGCTATCCAAATAGTTCTCTTTCTCAATAAATTTACCGTTAAATGATAAATTGACATTTCCAAATAATTGCATTCTAGCAAATGTGAATGTAGATCTTTCTTTGATTACATTGCTGTAATTCGTGTACAAAGAAGTCTCAGCGTAAATAGAGTAGTTTTTGATGTATTTCCCATTTGGGAAGCCTCTGTATTGTTGTCCAATTTCTAATCGACGAAAATTATTTCGGGGTTCAAATCCCATTTCCGGGCGAAAGGTTGGAGATATAAGCATAATATCTGCTCGTGTCTTCCAATTTGTCGTCTGTCTGTAAATTCCAGAAAATAGACTGTATCCAGAAAATCTTTCACCATCTAATTCTGCTGTGTGTTCGGAGAATTTCTCACCTGAAGAAATCCAATCGTTTTCAGGTTCCAAAGTTTCCGTTCTTGCCAACTCTACCTTGTATCTCCAGCGCGGACTGATTTGAGTGTTTAAATCAAGAGCTAGTGTATGGCCGAACCCACCTTCATCATAAATTCTGTGAGTTGACATGAATCCAAAGCTTGAAGCATTTTTCATCGGGTGCTCAGCTCTGATAATGCTGGACCAATTTCCGGTAGATGTTCCATACGATGAATAATTTTCTCCTGGGACTAAATAGGGTGATGATGGATCATATCCGGTAAGAGCATATAACCTTAATTTTTTACTTTGAAAATTCAATTTAGATAATGCGAGTGGTTGACTTATTGTTCTAGTGTAAACATATTTTAATCTGGACTCTAATAAGTCACTTCCTTCAATAAAAAATGGTCGTCTCTCAGGATAAAACAATGCAAATGAAGAGTTAATACTCACTTGAGCTACGTCTGCTTCTACTTGAGAAAAATCTGGAATTAATGCTGCTTCAATTGATGTTGCGGGGCTAAGGGCGATAAAAGCTGAACCACCAATTTTTGCGATACTTGAGATTTCATCTGTAGATTCAGAGCTAACAGCACCAAAAGCATAAGGAAGAATAGTACTGCGTAATTTAGGCTTAATTCCATCTAAGATTAATGCATGTGCATATTGACAATCACTGCAGGGATTTGCTCGGTCCAGAAAAAATGTTTGAATTTGAATTTCTTGAGCACCATTGAATGCTTTTCTCCAGAAAGAAAATTTCCAACGCTGTTCATTAGAGTTTCCAAATTGCAATGAATTAAAGGGAATTCGCATTTCAACAGTATAAGATGAATCATATCGTTTAGCCCAAGTTTCATAATTACAATCGAATGATCCATCAAATTGATCATCTCCTCTATTATTTGCAGGATCATTCTTTCTGACATCCAATTGAACAGCATATGCATTACTTCCTAGAAATACCATATTTCTTGTATCTCCATATACATCCAAAGCAATACCTATTACGTCGTCGTCCCAAGCTTCATCTCTGCGTTGAAGATTAGCTCTAAAGCTTTTAGGATCAAAATTCGCGATAAACCCGATAATTAGAGCTTGATCTGTTCTGAAAATATATCCTTTTGTTAAAAAAGGACTCGGGGTATTTGTCCCTGGATTAATCTCATATTCTAGCTCTAATTCAATAGCGCCCGCGTATTTTTTTGAACTTACATACCCATCAAGAAAATGGCCTTCAGGGAGATATGGTACAACTAAATTTTGAACAGTTTGTCCTTTTAAATGGAATGCCAAAAATGAAAGGAAAAATGCTATTAAAATAAACTTTTTCAATATCAAATAGTTCTATTGTTCTGAAAATTTAAACAAAGATAGATGGCTTGTTGTTTAATATTGGGATGGGAATTGAATCAAAGACAGCACTTATTACTGGGGCCACTTCAGGCATAGGGTATGAGATGGCTAAAATTCTTCATTTAAAAGGGTATTCATTATGGTTAACAGGTCGAAACCTAGAAGCTATTGAAGGATTAAAAAAAGAATTCCCTTTATGTAAAACACTCTCAACAGATCTATCCAAAGAGAAAGGGTTAAATGATTTCTGGTCATGGGTGGACACAACACCAATTGATTTAATGGTTAATAATGCTGGTTTTGGTGTTTGGAAAGAAGTTATTAATTCGGAAAAAGGCGAGTTGGAGAATATGATAAAGCTTAATGTGGAAATATTACTACACTTTTCTGCAGAGTTTGCAAAAAGAATGGTAAAAAGAGGAAGCGGTAAAATACTGAATGTTGCTTCTATTGCTGCTTTTTTCCCGGGGCCACATTTAGCTGCGTACTATGCTAGTAAGGCATTTGTTCTCTCATTTTCCGAATCTCTGAATCACGAACTCAGAAAAACTAAGGTCACGGTAACCACATTGTGCCCAGGGCCTACGAAATCAAAATTTTTTGAGCGTGCAGGATTGAAAAAATCCCCACTCATGGATGGTCCATTAATTCCTCACATGACATCACACAAGGTTGCTTTAAAAGGAGTCGAAGGTGCTTTAAAAGGAAAGAGGAGGGTAGTTCCGGGGATACTGAATTATATATTTACTATGTCCCCTCTACTGATTCCAAGATTTCTTCAATTGCGGATCCTTAACTACATTCAGAATTCTAAAAACACTGGCAAAGCTTAGTTTTTTATAAAAAGCACATCTCTTAAGAGATGTGATTCAGTAAACCATATCTCTTGTTTTAGAAGTCACACCTTAAATAAAATACAGGAAACAACCCTAGTTGATATTCTTCTCTGACAGGATTAGCGAGGCCGTCTACATAAGTAAGCGTAAGAATATTTTGATGTCTGGTAATATTAGAAATATCTAGGCCAAATTCCCATGCTGTTTTGGGATGGTTCCATTTATATCCTAGCTTTAAATCTAATCGCAGATATGCTCGATATTGCCGAAAATTATTTGTTGCATCCACAAAAACAATCTCACCTGTTCTTATGGATTCCGTTTTATCTACTTCTTCCCCAAACCATCTACCACCTACAGTTGTGAATTTACTTCCTAATGTGAATCGGTTATTTGCGCCAAGTTTAAATTCTTTAGCTCCAAGTATATTAATAGCATACCTGCCATTGAAAACAGTATTTCTTTGAACACCATCGGATCCTCGGTATTTTGCATCAAAGAGACTTGCTGTAGTGAGAAAATAAAAACCTTTGGAGAAAAATCTTTCTGCAGTTAATTCAACACCATAATTTCTTGCAGTCCCTGAGTTTTCCAGAGTGTCAGGCCAAATTCTACCAAATCCTGATCCAGTATTAAGCATAGAAAAACTACTCGGCCGAACTTCTACAGGAATATCGTAAAGATATTGGTAGTATGCTTCTATCTTGGTTCTAATGGGTGATCCTGAAAAATTACGTTCCCATCCTCCAGCAAATTGCAGACTCTTCATTAAGCCAATTCTGTCTGTATTATGCTCTTGTGGATCATGGTTCACTGTAGTTAAGGCATAATAATACAGGTATGGTGCTTGGCCTTGTGCATGTAATCCCGTTCCAGCAAAGAATCGATCGTTATCATTTGCTTGATAGCTTAGGCCGAGACGAGGAGCGAGGGGCATAAAAGATTCATTATTAACTCCTGAATAAAGAGAAGTTGCTCCTGCTGTGAACGTTGTTTTTTCTGTAAGCCTGGATTTATATGATATATATGGCTGAATGACAGGCCAAGAGGCTTGAGATGCCCATTGAACCCTCCATGGAGGTAAAGTGCCAGTTAAGCCATCAAAATCCCGAATGGAGTCTTGATAATTCAAAAAATAGACATCAGCATTTACGCCATATTGAATGGTTCCACGAGATCCTATTTTTTGGTTAAAAGCTATGTAAGCATGAAGTTTATTTTCTGTGAATGTATAGTTTAGCATAGTATCATTGGAGAGGATATTCCATCCAAAAGATCCATCCGGCTGCTCTGTTACATTCCTACCTAATTTAGTATTTACAGCTCTTACTTGAGAATGAGATGCTCCAATTCCAGCTTTCATAAATGATCTCTTATTGATAGGTTTGGAATAACTTAATCCTCCTACTATCATATCACTTCCAAAATAAGAATCACGATCCGCATCCCCATAACTTTCAAATCCGCTTGTATCCACTTGATCGCTGATTAAAATATCTATATTACTCTGACCAAACATTGTCCAAAGTGCAAGCTTGCCTCCATTTTTATGAGGAAATGTGAGCCTAAATGCACCATCTTGATATTGCGGTAGTGCATTTGTTCCAAGTGGAATATTTAGTGATTCAAAGAGAGATAGGGTGCTGTAGCGATAAACTCCTAAAAATGAGGGAGCGAGACGACCTTTCTTTTTCCCAAGTGGCCCTTCAAGCATTAGCTCTGTTCCCAAAAGACCCAATTGAGCACTTCCCTCAAACTTTTCATTATTACCATCCCTCATTTCTAAGTCAAATACTCCAGCTATGGCATTGCCATACTCGGCAGGCCAAGCACCAGTAAAGAAATCAGAATTAGCAAGAAACTTATTGTTCAAGATAGTTACTGGACCGCCTCCAGTTCCAGGAATACTAAAGTGATTTGGATTCGGGATATTAATTCCATCCATTCGATACAATACGCCAGCCGGGGTATTGCCCCTTATGACAAGATCATTTCTCTGGTCATCTGACCCTTGAACTCCTGCAAAGTTTGTTGCCATTCTTGCTGGTTCCCCTCTGCTTCCGGCGTATAGGTTTGTTTCTTCAACAGAAAACTGCCTAGATGAGACTGTTGCCATCTCATTTTTCGCTTGTCCAGATTGTACTGCTACTACATCAACCGTACCAAGTTGAGTAGAAGATTCTACCAGTGGAATATTGACAACGACTTCTTTTGCTGAGTTGAGTTCTAAAGATCGAGTCTGACCTTTATAACCAAATAGAGACACTGAAATTGAACTTCTCCCAATAGGAATATTATTGATTTTAAAAGAGCCATCGTTTGCTGTAGATACTTCTTGTGAACCTATAATAACGCTAGCTCCCATCAATGGAAACTTAGAGTCAGCATCGACAATAGTACCTCTTACGGTTTGAGTAAGGGACTGAGAAAAGACTGAAGAGCTGAAAATCAGTATAATAAGGCTTGGGTAGATCCGTTTCATCGTGACATTTGATTTGTTTAGGTTTTTAAAGGTATGAGATTATTGACTTTTTTAGTAAATCATAAAATTGAGGAACAGATAAATCATGTTCTGAAAATATTCAATTTAAACACATCTAGGTCCCATATTTCAAGGGTATTTTTTTTGATGTATTGTTTTGTTGGTATGATAATTGAGTTTTCTGTTTCTTTGTATTGAAAAACTAAATTATGTGTAGACAAAGACTGTTCTTTATCCTGACCATTATTTCTTTAAATGTGTTTGCACAAAATCAGGGTAGTTATACAATTAACGGATTTGTAAAAGACTTTGAGACAGGCGAGAAATTGATCAATGCTTATGTATTTGATCAGGTGAGTAAAAAGGGAGTTACCACTAATTCTTATGGATTTTACTCGATTACATTAGGCCGCGATACAGCAGCGATTGAGGTTCAATATATAGGTTATATGCCTTTAGTAAGGGGAGTGTCTTTAAATAGGAGTACAGCTACAGAATTAGATATGGAATTGACGGCTTCAAAGAATATTCTCGATGAGGTCACAGTAGTTGGAATAAGTGATATCGAAGAGACAACTCAAATGTCTTCTGTGAGTCTTAATATGAAGACTTTAAAAAATCTACCTGTTTTATTGGGTGAAACAGATCTCTTAAAAGTAATTCAATTACTCCCTGGCGTGCAAAGTGGAACAGAGGGCACTTCGGGATTTTACGTCCGTGGAGGTGGACCGGATCAAAACTTAATCTTGATCGACGGAGTACCTGTTTATAATGTTTCTCATCTGTTTGGTTTCTTTTCAGTTTTTAATACTGATGCCATTAATAATGTTCAGCTCATAAAAGGAGGGTTTCCTGCAGAATACGGGGGTAGGCTTTCGTCAGTATTAGATGTCCGTTTAAAAGAAGGAAATATGAAGGAATGGCATGGCAGTGGTTCCATAGGGTTGATTTCGAGTAAGCTCACTTTGGAAGGCCCTTTGTGGAAAGACAAGACCTCGGTATTGCTCTCAGGAAGAAGAACCTACTTAGATGTTTTAGCTCAACCCTTGATTGCGCAGAATAGTCCAGATGGTTCAGCTGGAGGATATTACTTCTACGATTTAAATGCCAAGATTAATCATAAAATCAATAGAAAAAATCAGCTTTACCTTAGTTTCTATGACGGCTTTGACGAGGCATATATAAGATCAAAAGATAATTATCAAGAGCCTGGACTGCGTTCTGAAGAAGAATTTAATAGTTCTTTAAATTGGGGAAATCGAATTGCTACTTTGAGATGGAATTGGATTATATCTCCAAAGTTGTTTTCCAATGTTACATCCACTTATAGCCGATACAAATTCAACACGCGAATTAACAGTATCTCTAGAGAAACTTACTTCACTAATTTTGGAGGAATAGAGGTAGTTACACAAAGAGATACGAATACATTTGGTATTGATTACCTCTCACAGATTGAGGATCGAGGAGTAAGATGGGATTTTGATTATGCTCCTAATCCTAATCATGCCATAAAATATGGTGTTTCTTTTACAAATCATGCATACAAGCCAGGTATTAGCTCTATTGCAATAACCTCTGGAAATATGGGTTTAGACACAACTTTTGGATCATTTCCACAGGATGCCTGGGATTATGTATTTTATTTTCAGGATGATTGGGAGGTGACAGACCGCTTGAAGGTGAACGCTGGAATTCATTTTAATGGATTCAGTGTTACGGGATCAGATACTGAGTCTGGGACAGACTATCAGAGTTTACAACCCAGGTTGTCGGCACGATATTTATTAGGGAAAAATAATTCGATAAAATGGAGTTATGTTCAGATGGTTCAATACATGCATCTGCTTTCGAATCAAACTATTGGTTTGCCAACAGATTTATGGGTGCCCGTAACACAGAATATAAAACCTCAAGAAGCTTGGCAGACGGCCATTGGTTATGCCCATAACCTTGGTCAAGGTTGGGAGCTTACTTTAGAGGGGTATTATAAGGATATGCGAAACTTAATAGAATATAAAGAAGGGTCTTCGTTTCTTACCTCAGCTGAAGATTGGCAGCAAAAAGTTACCACAGGGCGGGGTTGGGCTTATGGTTTAGAATTTTTGTTAGAAAAGAAAACGGGGAAAACAACGGGTTGGATAGGCTACACGCTGGCAAAGAGCGATCGACAGTTTGCAGATATAAATGATGGAAATCCCTATCCATATACCTTTGATCGAAGGCATGATGTCTCTCTTACTATTTCACATAAGTTCAATGAAAATTGGAGTGGCGGATTGGTATGGGTATACGGCACTGGAAGAGCAACATCTGTCCCAACAAGAAAGTATGCGAGCTTTCCAGATTTTTATAATACTTTTTTTGAAGGAAGCCCAACGATTGAGCAGACCAGTGGAAGAAATAATTTTCGGGAACCAGCATATCACCGATTGGACTTGGGTATGACTTATAACCGTCAAAAGAAATGGGGAGAGGTAAGCTGGCAATTTGGAGTTTACAATGCCTACAATCGCATAAATACCTTCTTTATGGATTTTGGATCAGACAATAATGGGAATGAAGTATTGAAAGGTTATGGATTATTCCCAATAATACCGTCTATTTCATACAGTTTTAAATTTTAAAAAATGAAGAATAACGTATACTATCTTCTCCTTGCATTTACATTTTTTTCATGTGAACGAATCATCCCTTTTTCTCCTGAGGATACAGATCCGAAAATCACTATTTATGCTCTGACATCAGTTGAGGCTTATGGAACTGGTTTTGGAGCTATGACTGATTCGGTCTATTCTCAACCTATTGATGCCGCATTATCTCAAAGTATTAGTATACTAGATAATTCAAATCCAACCCCCTTGAATTCAGCTGCTATTTGGGTTGTAGACTTAAACACCTTACAGATTGATACTTTGATCCCTACGAATATGGACCAAGGGTTTTTTAGGTCTCCAAATATGCAAGTAAAAGAAGGACATTCATATAATTTTCATGCCAAATACGGCACTTTAGATTCCGTATTTGCAAGCTCTGAGGTTCCTGCTGTTCCGCAAAACATCATAATCAATCCGTTAGATACGAATACCGGAAATAGTTCGGGTGGGCCGGGTTCAGGTGAGGAAAAACCCTACATATCATTTGATATCGAAATTAACGATGATGGAGCTCCCGGTTATTATATGATTCAAGCATATGAGAGATTGGTGAATACGATTGCGGTGCCAGAATATATGATGCCTATGGAATCTGACGATCCCTCTATTACTAGTTCCGGGGATCGATGGGGTGGAGATATGAGTCTTTATGTTTCAAACAATCTTTTTTTAGGTGAAAAACGAATATTTAACCTTAAAGTAATTGGTTATCCTGAACCTGATATGCAGAAGGTATTTAAAATCGTGAAGATGGATAATGACTATTACAATTATCTTTCCTCTTTTGATTTGTACCAGGGCTCGGGTGGTCCCTTTTCTCAACCTGTTACGGTTTACTCAAACGTAACTAACGGCCTAGGACTCGTCTCAGGAACGAGCGCATTGTGGATTGCTCCTTGACATTCGAACCTTCAGGATTTTTAGGCACATCTGTATTCGGACATATATAATCCGTTGTTTTAAGATCAGCATTTTTTTTAATCGCTCCAAATCCTCCTTTGATGTCAACGATATTATGGATTCCTCTTTTTTTTAAAATGGAACTAAATATCATGGACCTGTATCCACCTGCGCAATGAATATAAATAGGATCTCCTTCCGGTAAATCACGGAATCGAGTATTTATATCATCTAACGGAATATGATTCGAATACATCATTCTTTCAGATCGGTATTCACCATCTTTTCTCACATCTAAAATCACTGAATTTGAATCTTCTGAGATTCGATTTGCAAATTCTTCAGCATCAATGCTCTCAACTGTGTCTGTCTGCTTGTTTGATTGTTTCCAGGCATTATAACCTCCTTCTAGAAAGCCTAAAACATTATCATATCCAACTCTCGATAATCTCTTTATCGTTTCTTTCTCTCTACCTTCTGCAGAGAGGAGTAATATCTTTTGATCAATATTAGGGATTAAAACACCAACCCATGGTGCAAATTGTCCATCCAACCCAATATTCACAGATCCTGGAATATGTCCTGCTGCATATTCCTGAGGTTTTCTTGTGTCGAGAATAAGGGCATTCATTTCATTGCTCATTGCTTCAAACGCATAGGGGTCAAAAGATTTATCAGCATTTTTGAAAACATCTTCCATTTGTGGGATGACTTTTTTGTTCATTGCAACATTCAATGGGAAATAAGCAGGGGGAGGGAGTAAGCCATCTGTAACTTCTTTAATAAATTCTTCACGGCTCATATCTGATCTCAATGCATAATTATTGTCAAGCTGATCTTTAAGAGTTCCTACAGTTTCTTTGCTCAGGTTTTTGCCGCAAGCAGAACCTGCGCCATGACCAGGATAAATGATTAGTTCTGGGGGTAATATCATTATTTTATTTCTTAAAGAGTCAAATAGCATTCCCGCAAGCTCTTCTTGGGTTATTGTTCCCGTTTTTTGAGCAAGGTCTGGCCTTCCTACATCGCCTAAAAACAGCGTGTCTCCTGAAAACAAAGCTTCTTTTTTCCCTTCTTTAGAAATTAATAAGTAACATGAAGACTCTAATGTGTGGCCAGGGGTGTGAAGAACTCGAAGACGCAGATCACCAAATTCTATTTCTTCATTATCCTCTGCAATGTGCACTTTAAATTCGGTCGTTGCCCCGGGTCCATATATAATTTTTGCTCCGGTTTTATCTGCTAAGGATACATGACCAGAGACAAAGTCTGCATGAAAATGGGTCTCTAAAACATATTTAATTTCAACGCCCAAAGATTTAGCTTTTTCCATATAAGGCTTGGATTCTCTAAGTGGATCTATTACCACCGCCTCCCCATTACTATGAAGAAAATATGAACCCTGGGAGAGACAACCAGTGTAAATCTGTTCGATATGAGAAGCTATGTCCATGTAAATATTAAAATTAACCTATTATTAAATGAAATAATATTACACCAAAGGTATTAATCGAGACATTAGATATTGATAAACCTTTTTCTAACAAAACTTGGAATTGGGATAATAAGTAATAAATGGGGAATGTTAATACTTTGGGATAATTATAAAAATAAGAAAAAACAGAATATTTCTTTTGATAGTCTTGTGTTTCAATGCATCTTTGTGACATGTCTAATCCTATAGAGAAAGCCAGTGCCATAATTCCTATTGGTTGGCCAGAAATGACGGCTAGGGGATCTGAAAAAATATGGGAGCATCTGCGAAAATTAGGCATAATTAAAAATGTAAATCTTCTTGTTGGTCATGCAGCTATGATAGTTGTTCAGCATGATAATCTTGAATATTTTGATTTTGGTAGATATATTACACCAAAAAATAAGGGTAGAGCCAGAAGTTCTCGAACAGACCCAAAGTTGAAATTGAACACATTACCTGATTGGGATGATAAAGGGGAGCTTGTCAATTTTACCGAAATCTTAAAAGAGCTAGAAGATAATTCTGAAGCTAGTCACGGAGAAGGCTCAATATATGCAAGTATTTATTATGAGGCGGATATAGATAAAGTTTTAGACTATGCCCATTCCATTCAGAATGCTGGACTTCTTGGCTATAACGGGATCGATAGAAAATGCACAAATTGTGCGCGTTTCGTCTCCCGCGCAATGATGGCGGGGCTTCCATCAAATTCGAAAGAGTTTATGAAATTCAGGTTTCCAGCTACAATAATTGCTCCTACACCGTATTCAAATGTATTAACGGGTGCATCAGGCGAGGGATATTGCATTTTTTTTAAAGGGGTAGCAACTTTTCATAACCGTCGTAAACTGCATGGTTTAGCACAGATTCTTAGTAATTTAACACATGCATTCAGACGGAGTAAAGCGACAAGATTACCTCCTGATAAAAAAGTAGGACAATTATATCCACCAAAGCCTCGGCCCTCAGCTATTCCTGATAGCTCAACATATATTGGTGGGATAGGAGAGGGAGCATGGCATTTTCTGGAAATAGTTGATGAACAAACCGTTCGAATGACAAGATATTCTGCTGCTGGTGTTAAAGAATTCACTGCGAATTATCAAGTTTTAAAATCTTGGTTAAAGGAGCTTACTAAGGGGCAGTGTGAGTTAGTCCATGACACTCATTTTGCCTGGCTTACCTTGCATTCAAAATCTTCAGGCAAGCATTTACGATGCTTGCGCTTAACCAAATAATTAATTTATGTCAGTGTTTTCTAAACAAGAACTACTAAAAATATTAACATCTGGTTGCGATGAACGAATTTTTCTCCGAGAAGGGACTCAAGCAAATAAATATCATCTAAACCCAATTAATTTTTCTGGGCTTTTTCACCGTGGGTCTTGCACCTGCGGAACATTGACTCCTTTTGGTGAAGAGGTAGCTAAGGAATTTACTTTATCATATGAAAAGTCTGATTATTCAGAAATTTTAAAAAGACAAACCAAACGATTGCAAGCGTTACTTCGAGAAAGTGACGAAGATCAATTTCATGTTTATTACGGGCCTAGTGGTAGTGATTTGATGTATTTGCCACTACTTTTTCAAGCGATATTAAACTCTGATAAATCAATTATCAATATTGTATCATGCCCAGAAGAGTTGGGTTCTGGTTCTAAAGCGGCTGCAGAGGGTAAATACTATGCTGAGTGGAATCAATTTGGAGAGCAGATACCAATTGGAGAACAAGTTTCAGAGTTAATTCAATCTGACGTTCATTTTCTCTCTGCTAGGGCAATTGATGGATCTGTTTTGGATAGAAAAAAAGCAATTCGAGAACTGATAAATCAATATCCCAATCAGCCAATAATCGGTAATCTTGTTTTTGGTAGTAAATCAGGAATTAAGGATGACCTGGACATTATTGATGAATTCACAGATGGCGTTATGTGGGTAGTTGATATGTGTCAGTTTCGGACGGATCGTAAATTGATCCATGACCTTATAAATAAGGGCGTTATGATAATGGTAACGGGATCAAAATTTTATCAAGCTCCTCCATTTTGTGGTGCTTTACTCGTCCCTAAAATTTGGTCTGATTTAATGAAAGACCTCCCCGCTGATGCTACTGCTGGGTTAGTAGAGTTGTTTTCTGCTTCAGATATTCCATTAGCAATGCCTAATATCAGGATGCATTTAAAGGATTTTAAAAATCAAGGGCTCCGAATGAGATGGGAAATTGCTCTGAGAGAAATGGAGGAATATATGTCAGTTAATCCTAACGAGACAAATGCTTTAATTCGAAGGTGGAGTCAGGTAATCATAGGAAGATTGGCCATGAGTGATACATTTCGCTTGATGCCTGACATAGAATTAACCAACGATAGCATTGTTTCGTTTATGGTTTTAGTAAATGGAAACGCGCTGAATAATAAGGAATTGAAAAAATTGTTCAATGAGCTTATATTGAGTAAGCATGAAGGCTTTGTTGATTGCGACCGTGCTTTTATTGGTCAGCCTGTTCAGTATGGAGAGAAGTCTTTTATTCGCCTCGCGATAGGATCTTATTCGGTTAGAAAACAAATGGAAAATAAGAAATTTGATACAAGGAATGATTTAAGGCTTATCGAGATTATTGAGGAATATGTAACTAAAATATTTGCAAGCTGATATGGACTCTAGTTCAATAATTGATGAGGCAAAATGGTCATGGTCAAAGGCTGTTTCCAAGGGTCTGATTGATGAGGATGACACTTCAGTTTTATTTCAATCATGGGATAGATTGAAAATGTATACCGAGCATTTAGTGGATTCTTTTTCGCATTCAGATGCATTACATGCGGTAGCAATAAAAACTCAACCGCACCCCAAAGTTTTAGAAAGAATTGTTGAGTGGGGTTTCGGATTGGAGGCGGCCTCTATAGAGGAGGTTAAAAAGGCATTAAATGCCGGAGTCGCTCCTGATAAAATTGTTTTTGATTCTCCGGTAAAGACGAAGAGTGAAATATCATATTGTCATGAAAACGTAAAAGGGATAAGGCTCAACGTTAATAGTATTGAAGAGCTAAATAGAATTCCTGAAAATCCTAATTTTCAGGTTGGTATTCGACTTAACCCTCAGGTAGAAACGGGGGCCCCTGAGGTTTATGATGTTAGTCACGATGAATCTAAATTTGGAGTTCCCATCTCTGAAAAAGATTCAATTATTGATGCAATTCTTAAATATCCAGTAACACTTCTCCATATTCATTCAGGAAGCCAAATGGTAAATATCGACTCCGCTGTAAATGCTGTTTGCTTGCTAAGAGACATTGCCTTAGAAGCTAATTCAAGATTAGAATCTCATGGCTCTTCGCGTAGGATAAGAACCCTGGATATTGGAGGTGGGCTGATTCCAGAGAAACTAATACCAGGAGAAATTTCAAAAATGCAGGAGTATACCTCTAACCTGAAACGTATGTGCCCTGAACTATGGGAATTTGAGTTAATTACAGAATTTGGGCAATGGAACTATTTTCATACGGGTTATGCAATTTCTAAGATAGAATATTCAATACTTAAAGGCACTAAATATATCACTTACATCCATATAGGTGCTGATTTTCTTCTCAGGGATTCATACGTTAAACCCAGGGGTATATTATTTGAGGCTTTAGACTCAAATGCTAAGTCCAAAACAACGGATACGGTTATTCATGATATTGCCGGGCCTTTATGTTTTGCAGGTGATTATCTAGTTAAAAATATTGATCTCCCTTATTTAGAAGAAGGTGACTTACTAATTTTAGCGGGTACTGGTTCAAATAGTTATGGTTTGTGGTCCAGGCACTGCTCGAGATCTATACCTTCATTTTTTGGAGTTGATTTTAAAAATAAAAAAGTAGATAAATTGAGTTCAAGAATTAATTTATTTGATGAGATATAGAGATAGTCTATGCGATAAATGTCACATAGTTTATAGTTCTAGTTCTTATTACCTTTAGGCTTGTGCGTTATTCGTTTCTTTTACTAGCTTTCTTCCACACATATGTTATCCAGGCGCAATTGGATACGGCATTTTATTTGGCTCCAATTCCTGAGTGGTCAAATCAAACGCAAGAATTGACTATAAGCACTCCGTTCCCAGATGCAACTGTTACGATTTTCAATTCTGACAGTTCATACTTTAATCAATTAGTTTTATCCCAAGGGGTCCCAAATACGGTATATCTAAACACTACTGCCCAGGGACTTGGTAGCACCTATGGTGCGATTTCGGTTAATTTTGGAAATCAAGTTATTGATCGAGCAGCAATCTTCATTAGAAGTGATCGTGACATAGTACTTACTCAAAGAGTCGTTCACCAGTACAATCAAGATCTTATTTCTGCAAAAGGAACAAGGGCTCTGGGGTTGAGTTTTTTAGCTGGAAATCAAACGAAAATAGTTAATGCTCCTCCAGCGGGTGAAGCAGCACTCGGTTTTATTTCTTTTGTTGCGACAGAGAACAATACAGCAGTCTCTGTCAATTTGCCACCAGGGATTACAGATAAGTTAGGAAATAATATTATCTCTTGTAATCTAAATAAATGGGAATCTTATACAATTACTCTCGATGAAGATGAGCAGTTTGCAGGAGCAGCAATTATTTCAAATAAGCCTATTTCAGTAACAACAGGTGCTAATCATGTAAAACAGAATTTAGGTGGCCCTGAGCAGGATGGTGGCTTTGATCAATTGGTTCCCGAAGAGCTAGTAGGTAAGGAATATGTTATCGCCAGGGGACTTTCCCCAGCAACTCTAGATTACCTGGTAATTATACCTACCGACAACAATACCAATATTTGGGCGAACGGTGTTTTATCTGCCACTAAAAATAAATCTGAAGTTTTCGAATATACTCTTCCAGGTGGACCTGGATCCGTCGTTCAGATTTCAGAAATCTGGACGGATAAGCCCGTTTACTGTTTTCATGTAACTACTGGCTCTAATCAATCTGCTCCAGAATTGGGTTTGTCTTTAGTTCCTCCAGCTTCTTGTACCGGTTCTCGTGCCGTATATGCTTCAAGAATGACAGGATTAAATACCCATTTATTGGTGTTAGTTCCAACAAGTGATGTGGGATCTATGAGGTATAATGGATTACCAATTTCATCATACAATTTTAAAAGTCAGAATCATATTTTAACCACGGTCCAAAATACCACGAGTTTTTATATTCCTGATGCTTCAGTCACTAATACCTTTTCTTTGACATGTCGCAATCAATTTCATGTAGAGGTCATTGCTGGTTTGGGAACAGCAACAGGTCTCTGCGGTTTTTATTCTGGATTCGACTCCGGACTTGATATTCTTGATCCTTATTTAGATGTGGGTTCGAGTATTTTAAATTTTCCTGCTCGTTGCAAAAGACCTTTAAAAGGGTTTTTTGGCTTGCAAACTTGTTTACCACCTGTTGAGATCATTAAAACTGAAATAATAAGTGGGCAGGCAACAGTTTCTGACCCAAACCCTTTTGACACTCTAATTGATATTATTCCTGCTTTAGGTTTTTCTGGCGATATATGGGTAAAACTCGTGGCTATTGATGCTTCAGGCTCTATCGATTCTGTTTTGATGAGAATGCCTTTTTATACTGAAGGTGCAGACCTTCTGCCAGATACAGTTTTTGGATGCCCAGGAAGTCCTGCTACAATAACGGCTCCTTTTGGCATGAAACAATATAATTGGAATACCGGAGAGACAACACAAACCATAGAATATGGACAATCAGCTCCGTTGATTTTATTTGCCACTTCAGACTCGTGTTCTTTTGTCGATACTGTTTGGGTTGTCTCTAAAAACCCAATTCCTGATATCTTGCCAGATACAATTCTTAGTTGTGATTCTATTTATGTAATCTCATTTTCTCCTCCTCTAGGAATTGCTCCTCCAATTGATAGTATTTTTTATCGAAGTGCGGATCCATTAAATAGTGGTGCGGGAAATTTTAATGTATCAACCGGACTATGGGAATATTCTGTTCCAGAGCCAGGAGTATACGTTTTAGAGATATTTGATTCAGATAATTGTGTCACATATGAGTCAGTAGAAATTAAAATCAACCCTCATCCTAAATATGAACTCATATATGATTGTCCGGATGTGACGATAATTCTGAAAGATATAATTTCCTTTACTCCCTTTGTGATTGAAGGAAATGATATTAGTGTTGATTCTGCTACAATATCCTTTCCATTTGATGGGGTTTACAACTCAAAAATTGAAGTTATCGATCTGTGCGGAAATCAAGATACGATACACCTATCGTTGCCCTACTTCTGTGCAGGTAGAGATTTGATTTGGGCCCCTAATGCCTTTACTCCAAATGATGACGGTTTAAATGATGAATTTTGTTTGTACTCCAGCTACGGTAAGGCTCTTCGGTATGAGATATATGACCGTTGGGGCAACCTTGTGCATATTGCCCTTCCCGAGGAATGTTGGTCTCCATCAAAATCAGTTACAGGGGTATATCTTGTGAGATTAATATATCCTGAAATTGAAGGTCGCTCCTCAAAAGTTCTACAAATGACATTAACTGCCCTTCCATGAATAGAATCATTATTTTGATATCATCATATTTTATTTTTGTTGGGAATCTTCTTGCTCAGAATGCCAGCGTTGCTGCAGCTCATCCTCTCGCCGTCGATATTGTAGAGTCTATCTTAAAAAAAGGGGGAAATGCTTATGATGCGGCTGTAGCGGCTCATTTTTCACTTGCTGTTGTACTTCCTCGAGCTGGGAATATTGGTGGAGGGGGATTTGCAGTAATTCACACTTCCAATGCTAAAGCAGCAACCTTAGATTATAGAGAAGTCGCACCGTTATCTGCTTCAAAGGATATGTTTGTCAGAGATGAGAATAACAATAATATCTCTAGCTTAACATCTAAATCAGCTTCAGGAGTGCCTGGTAGTGTTATGGGAATGTGGAATCTGTATCTACGTTATGGATCCCGTAATCTGTCCTGGTCAGATCTATTAACTCCAGCAATAACTTTGGCAGACACTGGTTTTTTCATAACGGAAAAACTATCAGAAGAACTGAATTACAATTCTTCCTATTTTATTTTACAAAATCCAAATGGTTGTGGTCCTTTTTGTAAAGATGTTATTTGGGAGCAGGGAATACGACTTGTTCAATCAGAATTAGCAGAAACATTAAAAGGAATTGCCGATTATGGTCCTAATTATTTTTATTCTGGCCCAGTTGCAAAAAAGTTAGTTGAACAAAATTATTTTACAATGTCAGATATGGCATCTTATCTTATCAGGTGGCGGGAACCAATAATTGGTGAGTATAGGGGTTGGGAAGTTATTACTATGCCTCCACCATCAAGTGGTGGAGTAGCTCTATTGCAGTTATTGTATGGTTCTGAAAGAGATTTAAATACTATGCAAGAGCTTGAGAGTGTCGCTTCATATCATGACTTTACTGAGCTTAGTAGAATTGTGTATGAAGATAGAGCGAGATATTTAGGAGATCCAGATTATATGGATATGAGAACAGCAGATCTTTTGGACACTTCCTACCTAGATAAGAGGTTTATTAACATTGATCCAAAGAGAGCAGGGAAGAGCCCAAATTTAGCAGTTCCTCTTGGCGAGGAATCGTCAGAGACCACCCATTTCAGTATTCTTGATAAGGAAGGTAATTCGATTGCTATAACCACCACATTAAATGCCTCATATGGAAGTAAGAGATGGGTCTCTGGATTTTTCATGAATAATGAAATGGATGATTTCTCTATTTCTCCAGGAGTTCCAAATCAATTTGGTTTAATAGGTTTTGAGGCGAATTCAATAGAACCTGGTAAAAGAATGTTATCGAGTATGACACCAACGATTTTAGTCAAGGGAGATCAAAAAGTCGTTTTGGGAACACCAGGTGGAAGTACTATAATTACAAATGTTTTTCAGGTGATTAGAAGGTTCTGTCGATTTGGTCAGACTCTTCAAGAGTCGGTGAATAGTAAAAAAATACATGCCCAAGCATGGCCTGAAGTTCTTTACCTTGAGGAAGGCTCATTTACCAAAAAGGTATTAAGAAAGTTGAAAAAGAAAGGCCATAAAATTGAATTCAAAAAACAGATAGGTAGATTCCAAGCAGTGTCTAATGGAAAAACTGCTCCGGATGTATTGAGGACAGGAGATTCTGCTGGCAGGGTAATATTTATTGAATAAAATTCACCACGACATTTTGATTGATCTCAGGATGTAGTGATTTAGAAACCGGGCAGGCATGCGCAGCTCTCTCGATTCCGGTTTTCACTCTATCCTCAGAGGTGATTGGGAGTTTCACATGGATGGTTACGTCAATTGAATCAATCCTTCTGGGAGGAGTATTGGCCATTTTTTTTGTTGTCGCTCCTTCTATTGAGATGACTTTTATTTTTTTAAATTCAGCATAAATTGCAATTGTGGTAATGATACAAGTTGTCAAACTTAAAGCGCATAGATCTGTTGGTGAATATGATGAACCCCTCCCTTTATTATCTATTGGCGCATCAGTAATAAGTTTTGCCCCGCTTTTCAAATGAACGCTACTACATCTCAGTTTTCCTAAATATTTGGTTTCTGCAGTTATCATTGGTTTAGATTAAACTAATTAATATTTCATTTTCATCTTGAACAGTTCCAATACAATTTATGGGACCGTATTTTTTGAGAATAGTTTCAGTTTTTGATTTATCTTTTGGATCAACAGAAATTAATAATCCTCCACTGGTTTGAGGATCAAATAGAACGAAAAGTTCTTCACCATTAACTTTTGATATTTCTTTATGGTATGCTAGATAATTTTTTGTAGTTCCCGTTGGCATGCAATTAAGAGAATATAGTTCTTTTAACCTTGGGTAATTATATTTTGGGATACTATCATAGTCAATAAGTGCACTACAATTAGACGCTTTCATCATTTCATGCAGGTGGCCAGCTAAACCAAAACCAGTAATATCGGTCATTGCATTAACACCATTAATTCCTGACAGTTCTGCACCCTCAAAATTGAGCTTTTTCATTGTTTCTAGTGCCCATTTCGTATCATCATCATTAGCCAATTCCTTTTTCATTGCAGTAGCAATCACGCCGATTCCCAGAGGCTTTGTGAGATATAATAAATCTCCAGGTCTTGCACCATTATTCTTTTTCAATTCTCCAATTCCTACTCTGCCCGTTACACTTAAACCAAAAATAGGTTGGGGGATATCTATGCTATGACCTCCCGCCAATGGTATCCCAGCTTTTTTACATGATTCTCTCGCTCCAGCCAAAACCTCTCCAGCCATTTTGGATCCGAATTTATCTATTGGCCAACCTAAAATTGCTAAAGCCATATCAGGGGAAGCACCCATAGCATAAATATCACTTATTGCATTAGATCCAGCAATATTTCCGAAATCAAAAGGATTATCTACAATAGGTGTAAAGAAGTCTGTAGAGTGAACTAAGGCTTGTCCATTTCCAATATCTAAAACAGCCGCATCATCATTTTGATCATGTCCAACAATTAATTTATCAAATGATTGGTTTGGGTCGAAGTTAGACGATTTTAATACTTCATGAAGTTTACTCGGTTCAATTTTACAACCGCATCCAGAACCAGGATTGAAAGATGTTAGTTTAATACTATTATCACTCATAATTTTTTAGTTTGATCAAGTATTTTTATCGCTGCTTGAGAGTTGTTACAACCTGTAATGTCAATTTTGATTATCACCTGGCTTTGTTTTTTCATAATGCTTTGATTGTATGTTTTATCATAATATGCAAGTGCTAAATCAGCAGCTAAGTCAAGATCTCCGACAGCTATGTGTTCTGCTGCTTTTTTAGCATTTTGATGACCTAACCTTTTTGCTATTTTATAAAAACCGGATTCTAATTCCATTGGATCTGCCTTGCCGTAAAGAGAAACAAGATGTTCAATCCTTTCTTGTCTGTTTCTTTCTATTAAAACAATCGGAGCTCTTTTTTTTATATCAAAAAAGCTGTTTTGTAGCCAAATCCGTCCGATTGAGCGCGATTCGTCTTCTAGCCATATCCTTTTTTCTTTTTTTAAATTTTCAAATTGAATAGAGGTGTCATTCTCAAATTGTTCTACTGTAGGTTGTGATATTTCACCGATATGTCCAAAAGCTGAACCTTTATGATTTGCCTGGCCTTCTAAATCGATTACCGGAGCACCAAGAATTATCATTTCTCGCAATATTTCAGTCTTTGCACTTCCGGTTAGTCCACTGAGGATCATATATGATCGTTCTAAACCCCATATATCGAGAACTTTTTGTCTGTATGCTTTATAGCCACCTTCCCATCTATTAACTTCATATCCTGCAGTATTTAATAACCATTCTACGGATTTACTGCGCATTCCACCCCTCCAGCAATAAAGTTCTATTGGACTTATTTTAGATACCTTATCAACGTCATCAACAATTTTAGACATTCTGGGTCCTACATATTGAAGCCCCAACCTAATGGCCTTTTCTGATCCTTTTTTCTTGTATATCGTGCCAATATCTGCTCTCTCTTGATCAGAAAATAAAGGAATCGAGATTGCACCAGTCGCATGACCTTTGGCAAATTCACCTGGGCTTCTAACATCAATTATTGGCATATGCACAAGATACAACTGCGCAGTAAGTTTGACCTACATATCTTTGCACTATGCGTAATGTTCTTTTTTTTATTTTTTTATCTACTTTATCCTCTTGTCTGGTGCCAAAGAAGCATTTGATATTAGAACAAATGCATATAGTGAATTTGCAAAGAGATAGCTTAAAATTATCTACAAGATTAAACCTACTCAATGTGGATAATGATTCTCTTGAAACGAGGCTAGCACTTACAGAGAAGGGTACAAAAGAATTGATTTTTCAAATTGACTCAATGAAAATAGTCCTAGATGATTTTAGGCTTGAATTAGATTCAGTAGTTCCTCGATTGAAAAAAACAAATATTGAGAGAGATGTATGGCGTATTGAATCCATACGATTGCGACTAGATAGTGAGAGGTTGAAATTTCTTTCGGATAGCCTTTTAGAAATCGGTAATAAATAAGAGGTCTAGAGATTAGTCAAAATAATTTTTAATAAGACGCAACTTGTGGGTATGCTTTCCTTGTTCGGAATTATAAATACCAGTTTGATCAATGCCATCTATACGCACACTCCCACTGGCATGAAGAATACGATTTTCTCTTACATAGATTCCTACATGCGTTATAACTCCCTCTTCATTATCAAAAAAAAGCAAATCGCCAGCCTCAGCTTCTTCTAAAAAATCTATAGTTTTTCCTTGAGTTGCTTGTTGGCTGGCATCCCTAAGAAGGGACATTCCAGTTAATAGATAAGCCATCTGAGTAAGTCCGCTACAATCAATACCAAAAGCACTTCTTCCTCCCCATAGATACGGGGCATTTGAATATAAGTAGGCATTCATCAATAATTCTTTGCGGGTTCGTTTTCGCAAAGATGTTCTCCCATTAAAAGTAAATGTTTGGATTCCTACTTTAATTGTTTTTTCCTCAGTATTGTAAAAAGGTAATTGAGAACCCGCGACTACTGTTCTGGTTTTACTTGGCGAATGGTGTTCTAAGAGATCTAATGTATCACTCACCAAATGCTGTGGAGTGTCAATTAATTGACGGTATTCATCTGAGGTTATCTTTTGAATTTGTTGGGTTAAAACCCAACCGATGTAGCCATCATGTGCTAATCGGATCTTAGTCCATTCTTCATATTCGTCTATGATCTCAAAGGGTTCTCCAAAAAGAGCTTGATTTACCATTTCCCCTTTATGGCTGGGTTCATGGCGAACAGCCAAAATACTAAATAACGAAAATCCGTAACTCGTTACCATTTTATCAAAGTTTTTCTAAAACCATTGCTGAAGCTCCGCCACCTCCATTGCATACTCCTGCAGCTCCATATTTGCCATTGTTCTGTTTTAGAACACTTAGAAGAGTAACAACTATTCTAGCTCCGCTGCATCCTAGTGGATGCCCAAGAGAAACAGCTCCACCATTTATATTGGTTATATCTGAATTGATGCCCAAAAGTTTCATGTTTACCAATCCAACTACAGAAAAAGCTTCATTTAATTCAAAAAAATCTATTTCTTTAATATTTAATCCTGCTGATTTAATTGCTTTTGGAACTGCTTTTGAAGGTGCAGTCGTAAACCACTCGGGTTCATGGGAGGAGTCTGCGCTTGATAATAATTTTGCAATTGGTTTTAAATTTAATTCCAATGCTTTTTCTAAAGACATTAATACTAGAGCTGCTGCACCATCATTCAGCGTTGATGCATTTGCAGCGGTTACCGTTCCATCTTTAGTGAATGCTGGTCTGAGTTTAGAAACTTTTTCTGTGTTAATGTTTCCAAATTCTTCATCTTTATTTACAATAGTGATGTTGCCACGTCGGTCTTTTATTTCTACAGGAATGACTTCTTCATCAAATTTACCTTTTTCCCAGGCTTCGGAACTTCTACTGTAGCTCTGAAGAGCATATTTGTCTTGGTCGTCTCGAGAAAATTCATATTTGTTAGCGCAATGATCCGCCAAAACACCCATAACATTTTGATCATAGACATTTAATAATCCATCTTTTATGATTCCATCTACAAGGTTTGTATTTCCGAATTTAAATCCTGATCTACTTCCTGGAATATAATGTGGAACCTGACTCATGTTTTCCATACCTCCAGCCACAGCAATATCTGTTTCTCCCAACCTTATTGATTGCGCTGCTAGAGCGATAGATTTCATCCCTGATGCACAGACTTTGTTAACCGTTGTACATGGAACTTTATTGGATAGGCCGGCTTCTAATGCTGATTG
>CALKDS010000008.1 GCA_938084135.1 uncultured Flavobacteriales bacterium | reverse complement strand
GACGCTCCAAACCAGTGAGCTGACCAGATATTTTCTTATAGTCCTTTAGAGAATCCTGCAGGCTTAATAGCTTCATTGTCAATATTTGTGCCTGCTCACCTGGATCAATCTGACCTGTTTCAGCCAATCTTAATCGTAATTTTCTTATCTCAGACTCCGACATACCCTTCTGCTCCAAATCTTTAAAAGCCTGAGAAGATGTCATATTCTTAGATTCAAAGCTTTGCTTAAATAAGATTATTTCATCCTCTCCGAGCTGATCAATACTAACTGAAGTGAGATTTTTTCTCGCAAATACATTTTGCGCAGAAACAATCTGCGGAAGCAATAAAAGAAAGCCTATCAGAACTATATGTTTAGTTTTCATTTCCATTTTTTTGTAAAATAGTTTGAAGATTATCAGGTATCTCCTGCCCTTTGTTGTTTCTCAAATTTGAATAAATGTAGGAA
Organism: uncultured Flavobacteriales bacterium; assembly: GCA_938084135.1. Lineage (GTDB taxonomy): Bacteria > Bacteroidota > Bacteroidia > Flavobacteriales > Schleiferiaceae > TMED14. The sequence goes on along the minus strand of CALKDS010000008.1, from coordinate 44,715 downwards.
TTCCATTTTACTGGGAGCCTTCTAACAATTTGTTTCGCAATAACATGCCTCATAAATTGACTGTAAGTAAACAAACCTATATGTCTCAGATACTTCAATGCCTGAAGTTCTCCTTTTCTATATCGCCTTGAACTCCTCCTTGATACCAAGTCATTTCCGCCGCGCATGTAGACATAGACCTCAGAGCTATTTGAAACATTAAGATCATTAACGAGAAAATGCCCCCAAAGGCAATAGTCCTCATTGGCCTCAACTTGAGGAAATCCTCCAAACCTAACAAAAGCTGACTTTTTAAAAGCAACACTCGGGCCGTTGAATGGATTCCTAGACTTAGAAAATCTTAATATTTCTGATTTTTTCAGCGGAACAGAACGAAAACCAAAATTCTTTTTAAAGTCCTGAGAAAACTCATGAGCCTGACCTCCGTGTAAATCTAAAGACTGGTCATTTTGAAAAGCAGACTCAGTAGATTCAACCCGGTTATTAGGATATAAATCATCAGTGTCAATTTTTAATACAATGTCTGTATTTATGTTGTCTACTGCTATGCTTAATGCTTTTGGTAAGCCAAAAACATTTGATTGATTCATTTTGAGCCATTTAACATGAGGAAAAATATCACACACTTTGGTGAGTTCATTCCCTATTTCTCCCTCTATGACTCCCACACATTCATCCAGGAGCCTTGTTTGATCTGTTAAAATGCTATCAAGAGCCTGTCGCAGAAAAATGGGATTGTCTCCTTTGTAGACTGAAAACACACCGCCAATTCGCATGGATAATTAACCTATTGCTTGGATTGTTTTCCAAATAATTTTCAAATCCATGAAAAAACTTGCCTTCCTCAAGTATTCAATATCAAAGGGTAATTTTTCCCTAGTATCATTTGGAGTTGCATCAGGGAGATTAATCTGAGCAAGACCCGTAATTCCTGGTAGTGCCTTATGCCTGATCTCATAGTCTTTGTGCAACTTGTAAAAATTGGCAACCAGATGAGGCCGCTCTGGTCTAGGCCCCACCCAGCTCATGTCTCCTAGTAGAATATTGAAAATCTGAGGCAATTCATCTATTCTCCATCTTCTTAAATGACGACCTATCCAAAATATCTGAGGGTCATTCTTTGTCATTCCAGCAAGATCCCCACTGGCATTCTTAACTAAGGTCCTTAGTTTTAAAATTTTAAACTCTTTTCCATTCTTACCTATTCTGTTTTGGCTGTAAAAAACTCTACCACCGGTTGTTAATATGATAAGGATACCACCTATAATCATAAGCACCAGCGCAAAGGGCAAAACCAGTACTGAAATAAAAACGTCCAAGGATCGTTTTAAGCTGCTCGATAGATAGCTATTCATAGGAGATGCAAAAGTAAGCTTCTAAAAGTCCTTGATTGCAAGGGTTTAAAAAAAAAAATAAGTGAGGCACAAAACATGTAACTACCTGGTTGATTATGACAAATTTAGAGCAATTGTATTGCGTTTTCGCATACTTGTATTGCAAAGCAACTATTATTTTTTAGTATTTTTTACTTAATGCCCCACCTTTAATTATCGCTTTTAAATGATCTATGACTAAACTCAATTTCCATTGATTGGTACTCCAAAACTTTAGATCGCGCCTTTTACAAATTGCACTGTAAAGAGTTAATAAGATTATTTCCGTCAATATTAAAGCTATTATCGCACCCCGTAAACCATATGATGATATCAAAAATAAATTCAATATTATTGCTGTTATCGAAGCGACTATAGTTACCCTGAGCACATCATTATCATAACCTAAATTCAACAAAAATGATGATCCAATAAGATGATTCAAAAGTGAAATCAACGGCACAAATGCGATGAGTTGATATACCCCTGCAGCATCTATGAACTCGGCTCCAAAAAAGAAATTAATGAGCCATGGAGAGACGAGCCACAAGGAGCCACTGGCAATAGTAACAATAATCAGAAGTAAGGGTATTGACCGGTTTAACAATTTAGTTCCCTCTTGGATATCTGACCTCAATTGCACCCCCAACACAGGGAAAAGAGCCTGAAGAATGGGAACCGAGACCAGAACCTGAATAACATTCATCATCCTCCAGCCCAGAGAAAAAACACCTACCTGAGAATATGAAACAAATGAGGCTAGAATGATAATGCTAACCGTTTGATTGAGGTTATTAATCAGGCTTGATAAAAAAACCAAGCGCTCACTCCAAAGCCTATTGAAAATTGACTGATTAAAACGAATTTTTAATGGCATTTTTAGTCTCAGTCTCAAATATATCAAACTCAAAAAGGCAGAAAGAACAGTAGAAAGAGATATAAAAAGAGGATATAAATAACTGTCATTTACCGAGCGTATAAATAGAAATATAAGCACTAAAAAAAAAGTTTTTGGAATTATATTTAACCATACCAATTCCTTCATCCTTCTTATCCCCTGAACAAACCAATTTGGCATAAATGACCAGCCAGCGGCTACTGCAAATGTTGACCAAGCCACTTTATAATGCTCATTGCCATCAGGTATTAAAAGAAGAAGAATAGAATAGACTAAGGCTGCAATTAATAGCAGTAGAATCTTAGATGATTGGATCTCTACAAAAAAAACCTTGAGAGCAGAGGGGCTCTTTACTAGATCTGGAACTCTGCGTGTGGCTGAAGCATCAAATCCATAGATGACAAACAAGGTAAAATACCCAACTAATACACTGTAAAAATTTATAACACCAAATTCTTCAGTTCCAATTATTCTTCCAACAAAAGGAAGAGTAATAATGGGAAAGGCATAGTTGAGAAATTGAAGGATACCATTAGCCACTACATTGCTTCCAATGCCATAACCAGATTCACCTTTCTTCTTATCATCCATTGCTTAGGTTTCTTTGCATCCAAGCATGAACATCTTTAGATAATTTCTCACCATTGTCTCCAGAAAAGGCATCACCAATTGTTAAATCAACATGCCATTTTGGCCTCATAAACATTCGTAGCAAGTGAGGAATAAATTTTTCTTTACCCACCCAAGCCATCTCAGGATCAGAATATTCAATGACAAACGGAACAATTGGAACTTGCATCTGAGCAGCAGTGTAAAACATGCCGGGATTAAAATCTAGCAGGCCACTGTATGATGTTGTACCTTCAGGGAAAACCACAGGACTTAATCCTCTTGAAATACTTTTTGCCAGATCTTTTCTCGCGTTAGAACGCGATTCCTTATCGTTTCTTTGAACAAATACGGTATCCAGAGCCTGCGCTGCTTGATATATAATAGGCCATTTTTTTATTTCTGCTTTACTCAAAAAAACGGTAGGCGTTCCGCTTAAAATAAAAAGTACATCTGCATAAGATCTGTGATTCCCCATTAAAATGGCAGCAAATTCAGGTTTCAAACCACTTTTTACTTTTATTTTGATACCCATCAAGAATAAAAACGTTTTACGCCACACAGAATAGATACCGTGTCTGATCGTTATAGAAGCTCCCAAAAACTTCGCGATAAACGTAAGGCTAATAGCCAATAGACATGAAATTAAAAAAACAGGGATTCTGTAAATAAGTCGAAAAATAACCATAGCCCGACTAACCTCTGCGCAGTCGAGCGCGCATATTAATCAATTCGACAATCAACGAAAAGCCAACCGCTGCATAGATATATGACTTAGGAACGTGAATTTCAATAGCTTCAAATATTAAAATGAAGCCGATTAGGACCAAAAAAGTCAAAGCTAATATTTGCAATGAAGGGAATTTTTCTACTAAGTCAGAAACCACGCCACTGAAACAAAGCATTACAACCATAGCAACAACAATTGCCGCGATCATTATGGGTAAATAATCAGTCATCCCAATGGCTGTCAGAATGCTATCAAAACTAAATACAATATCTAAAAAAGCTATCTGTATGATGATTCCTACTAAATTCTTTCTAATATTTAGTTTCGAACCGATTTCAAGATGCTCTTTCTCAACAAAAAGATAAAGTTCTTTAACCGATTTAATCAATAAAAACATACCTCCTGAAAACAATATCAATCCACGTCCCGTCAGCTCAAATCCACCAATTTCAGCAAATGGCTCCGTTAAACCCATTATCCATTTTATACTTAATAACATTAATATTCTCGTTACTAAAGCAAGACCAATACCAAAAAATCTCGCGCGAGCTCTGATCTCTTTAGGTAATTTATTGGTGAGAATACTTATGAATATGATATTATCAATACCCAGTATAACCTCCATCAAAGACAAGGTTAAAAAAGCAAAAAGCATATCAAGGGTTAAAAGATGTTCCATCTTAATTAATTCCAGCATTTATTCTTAAGGCTATAAAAGTAACGCTTATCGAACTCTTATACTAAGAATCCCCTTGATTATGAGTCATAACCAAGGGGATTCAAACGATGAATTAAATCGGTTATTGAATTATTGCGACATTAAAATTCTGCCTATAATCCTCTCCTATTAATCTTATGCGATACATACCCGCTGGTAGATCAAAATCAGGAAGACCAGCATCTCCAACAGAATTGGTATTAATCTCACCTTGATATAAAACTCTACCAAAGCCATCCACCACTTCATATTCTGCTGATGAGTTCGAGGACCATCCCGAGATATTAAAAATCTGAGAGACCCCTTTTGGATTTGGATAAATTTGTGCCTTCGATCCTAATTCTGATTCGTCAATATTGGTTTCATTCAATGTATGAACGGATGTATCTCCAAGTGCACATTGATTTGATATCACAAGAGTAATTGTATAGTTCAAAGAAGGAACAGAATACAAATGCTGGATAAAATTAGCACCGGTTGATGATGTTCCATCGCCCCAATACCATGTAAATGTATTGGCATTTATTGAAGAAGTAGCATCAAACTGAACTAACATTCCACTCGCATTTGATGAAACGATAAACCAAGTAAATTCAGCTATAGGCTTAGTGCAAATTTCCAATGTATCCCCAACTGTGAGTGTGTCCCCACAAATATTCAGAGCAGATAGACTAACATAATAGCTACCTCCAACGGCATAATTATTAGTTGGGTTGGCGAGATTACTTATTTGACCATCGCCAAAGTCCCAAATAATATTTGAATAAACCGTAGAGTCTAGACCACTATTAAAGTCAGCCTGAAACTGATTCAAAGTATAGGTAAAAGCAGATATCATCGTATCACAGACAGTTACAACCTGATTAGTTGAATCCATCTGTCCACATTGGTCCATAACTAGAAGCTCCACGGTATAAATACCATCATTAACATAATTATGATTCGTTATTGGTCCCGAGCCACTGTTACCATCACCAAAGGTCCAGATATGATTTAATGAAGTTCCGGTACTAGCAGATCCGTCTAAATCTATGGCGAGACCATTTTGAACTAGAGTGAAAGACGCTACCGGCGGTGGACAAGTATTCGTGCAAACTACACTTCCTTCAAATTTATAGCCAGTAGTTAAATTCCCTCCGGGTATATGACTGGTAACAGTATCTCCAGTAGAGTTCATAAGATACCATCCTACTTGATTAGAGGCAAACCCGGTATTAATAAACCTAACCCTGATGGTATCTCCATCGCATACATTCATAGAGAATAATGCAGACCCACCAGCTGTTAGCGTGTAAGGCGTTATTATAGACCCTATTGTCACACTTAGCTCATGGAAGGTTGTTCCTTGCCAATTACTGACCCATCCATTTGAATTCGCATCATTAAGTTCCAACGTATACTGACATCCATTGGTGCATGTGAATAACTGCACTGCGATCGGCCCAACAGAGTTAGAATAATCATTGGCACCACATGAATCTTGGACATATATATCGTAAAGAGCTCCAGGATTTAATCCTGTCAACGTGTAAGGGTTGGAAGTTGTAGTAATCTTAGTTCCAGACCCTGGAGCAAACCCTGAAAGTCCATATTCGATAATAGCGGTTCCTGAACCTCCACCTGTCCATGTGACAAGTGTGGAAGTGGCATTAAGAGGTGTCGCAACTATGTTACTTGGATCTGGACATGTGGGCGCACTTGAAATACTAAAATCATCAATTGCGATATCACTGGATTGTGATGCATTGACATTTTGCTTTCTTGCCTTGAACCTAACTTTCATAATTGGACCATAGCTCTGAGGTATGGTGATAACCCGCTCCTGCCAGCTATTTCCCTGCGCTCCCACAAGAGAATCCACAGAAACCCATGAACCATTTACATTTTGGAAATCTATTCTCAGAGAATTAATCGTGGTGCCATCCATATGATACCAAAAACGTAACTCTGGAAATGCTAAAGCTGATATATCTATAGCAGGAGAAACTAGATATGCAATTTGTTCAAACGGTGTGTAAGAAGCTTCAGTTAGAGCATAGTTTCCAAATCCTGAGGTATGATCTGCACTTGGACCAGTATTACCCGTTGGTGTACCTCCTGTGCTTCCTCCCCAATGGTAAACTGCTGTTGCTCCAGTAGTACCTCCACTTGCAGGTGTTCTTGTCCAACAAGCACCTATCGTTGAGCCCCCGTTATATCCTCCCTGATTATTTGCATTTGGACCCGGGTTCCAATTAATATCAAAGTTCTCAGTATGAGGAGCAACTATGGTGGCACACAATGTTGTTAAGGTATCTGCCTGACTCCAAGAACCAAAAGAGCTTGAAGAAGGACATGTCCGTCGTATCGAGACAAAGTATGTTGTTCCTGGATTTAATCCTGTCAATACATATGGAGAAGAGGTAACTGGTACTGTAGTTCCTGAACCTGGCAAACCTCCCCAAAGTCCGTAATTTAACTCAACACTACCAGAAAAACTTGAAGTCCAACTTATCGTTCCTGTTGTTGTCGTGGTGCTCGTAACCTGCAGAGAAGGAACTCCTGAACATGGAGGAGCATTATCAATTGTAACATCATCTATCGATATGTCAGCTCGATTATTAAAGCCAGGAGTCCGGTAACCAATCCAGTGGATTCGTACCTCATCACCAACATAATTAGATAAATCAATTACAGCTTCCAACCAAGCGGCATTCGAATTGGCTTGCTGCTGTCCTGTAAGACTCCATAAATAGTTAATTGCTCCGTTTACTTCTATTTTCACAGCCATAGAATCCATAAGGCTTCCATACATATGGTACCAAAATCTCAGTTCCGGAGTAGACAATGTGTCTAAGTCAATAGTTGAAGAAATTAAAGTAGTACTGGCTGCTCCATTATAGGATTCAGTGTACAAGTATTTTCCGTTTCCAGAGGTATGATCACCAGATGGACCTGTTTGATTCGTCGGAGTGGTACCAGTCCCTGGACGCCACCAGTAAGTTAAACTCGATGAAGAAATATTACTTCTGTTCCAGCACGTGTCAATAGATCCATAGGTGAAACCGCCTGGATCATTGTACCATTGGGAAGCTTCAAAATCTTCAGAATATGGTGCAGTCAAAGTTCCGCAAAGAGTCAATGCTGAAGCCGGGCCTTCCCATGCTGAAGTGGATGAAACCGAGCAAGAGTCTTTCACATAAAAATCATAACCTGTTTGAGAGGAGAGTCCCGTGACAGTAAATGGATTAGTTCCAGCAGCAATAAATGTTCCAGCACCTTGAGCAAAACCTGAAGGACCATATTCAATCATCCAATTTGTTGCACCTCCTGACGTCCATGCAAGTTGGATTGATGTTCCTGTCAATGGTGTTACTGTGAGTAATGTTGGAGCTGGGCACGCTGGCGCGTTATCAATGGTTATATCGTCTATGGCTACATCACCTCTGGTTGCACCTCCGCCTGATGGCTTTTGCCCACGGAAACGCAGTTGAATGCTGTCTCCCAATGATGTTGTTGTCAAAGGAACCTTGACTTGTAGCCAGCTATTCCCTTGGTCACCAGAAGCGGTATGTATTGTACTGTAAGATCCACCGTTTATGGATATGGCAACACTAAACGTTCCCATTTGATTCCCATACTGATGCTTCCAAAAAACTAATTCTGGGTTACTCAGTGTATCCAAGTCGATTATTGGAGTAAACAAATCTGCACTGGTTCCATTGTTACCGCTAGCCTCTATGTAAGCATAAGAACCACTTCCTGAGGTATGATCCGAAGAAGGTCCGGTGTTCCCCGAGGGAGTTGTTCCAGTACCTCCACCCCAATGGTAAGGCTGATTAAACCATGGCGTTCCCGTACCGGTTGACGGATTTCTATTCCAACAAATATCTATTGTCGATCCCGAATTTGAAAAACCATTACCTTCATCAAAATTCAGATCAAAATCTTCCGAGTATGGAGCAGCAATTGTTGCGCATGGAGTATTGAAAGTTACTGGACCCACCCAATCAGAGACATCTCCTGGACCACAACTGTCTCTTACATAAAACTCATAAGATGTACCAGGGGAAAGACCTGTAAGGGTGAATGGATTTGTTGAAGCAGTTGTAAACGGCACATATGCCACTGAACCTGCTTGACCGTATGCGATATTCCACATTGTGGCACCTCCAGTTGTCCAGGATAATGTTACAGATGCTGCAGATCCTGTATTTACAGTCAAAGCATATGGATCTGGACAAGTAGGCGCTTCAATAATACCAACCTCATCAATTGCCAAATCACTTTGATTAGCGCTTCCTCGAATCGCTTTAAAACGAACCATTAGAGTATCAGAAGTAACTGCTAGGGTAAATGTAGTATCCTTCCATGCAGCATTCGCGGCTGTTTGTTGGGCACCTGAAAATACCAGAGTTGGTGTTCCCCATCCATTGGAAGGATCCCACACCTCAAAGCTTAAAGAACCCATGGAGTTTCCAAATGCATGATAACTGAAAGTCAATGCAGGAGTAGTGAGCGAGGATGCATCTACAGGAGGCATTCTCAAATAAGCTACCTGCCCTGGCAGTCCGCTTGATGATTCTGTGTAAGCAAAGTTCCCAGAGCCACTTACATCTTGCGAAGGGCTTCCATATGTAGATGGAGCGGCGCTACGAATATTCCAAGAGTATGGATCTGCTGAACTTGTGCATCCCTCCGGATCTCTAAACCAGCATGGAGCTAATGCATCACCAGTATTGTATACGCCGGTACCGTCTGACCACGCCGTACCATCAAAATTTTCTAAAAACGGCAATACAGGAGCACATAAAGTTTGAACAATAATTGGACCATACCATGAGCTTGTATCTCCGGGACCACATATTGATCTTACAAAAACATCATATGTCTGTCCTGGTGATGCTCCGGTCAATGTGCCCGATGTACTCGAAAACGCTGGACCTATTAAAGAATTTGTTCCCAAAGTTCCTTTTAGCTGATAACTACTAGAGGTTCCAGTAACAGAAAAAGTAGCATCAGTAAAACCAACATTCGTAGCTACTAAACCCGTTGGTGCGGGACACGTTGGACCATTTTCAAAAGTAATATCATCGATGGCCATGTCTCCAGTATTTCCAAAAGAACGAACACCTCTGAACCTTACTCTGATGGTATCATTGGAGAGGCCTGCAATAGAGACATTGATACTATCCCAAGCGACATTGGAAGATGTTTGTACCGCACCCGAATGAGTCCAGACATTATTTTGCCATCCTCCAGAAGGAGTCCAAACATCTAAAGCAAGTGTTCCGGTGTTGTTCCCATACATATGCCTCCAAAAAGTAATACTCGGGCTTGTCAAAGCACTTATGTCTACAAGAGGAGAAGTGACAAGAGCATTATCTTGATAACCTCCACCACTGGCCTCAGTGTAAAGATATTTTCCAGCAGCAGTTCCAGAGGTGTGGTCAGAACTCGGACCTGTATTATTTGTTGGAGTTCCCCCATCTTGAGTACCCCAAGCAAATGGCTGGCCTCCTCCGGTACCAGTTGGAGACTCAGGGTTTCTTGTCCAACAAGAGTCTATTGTGTTCCCGGCATTACTCCAACCATTTCCATCGCTCCATGCAGCTCCAGAGAAAGATTCCATAAAAGGCGCAGTAAGAGGATTACATAATGTTGTAATAGTCAAAGGGCCTGCCCAAAGGGAAGAATTTCCCACACCACAACTGTCACGCACATAAATATCATAACTCGATGCAGACATTAAACCTGTCAGGCTAGCAGATTGAGATGCAACTGAAAGCCATGGCGATGTAGTATTCGTTGGACTAAATCCTACCGTATCGTAACGGATCTGGAAGTTTGTAGCTCCTCCTGTTGTCCATGAGATATCAGCAGAATTCGATAAAATTGTCGTGACATTTAAATTTGTTGGGGCAAAGCATGTCGGTGCAGGACCATAACTCACTTTTATCGACCATGTGGCAGAATCGACTTTATTGATTGTTGTATCGCACCCAAAACCTCCCCATGTGCGAAACGCATGCATATCAAATACAAGTTTACCAGTAAGCGACAGGCCATTAGCAATATTCACACCTTGACGGCTATATGTCTGCGTACCACCCGTATTCCCTGCTCCCTGAGAGATAGTTGCCTCCGACAAACCTGTGCTACGGCAAGATACATAGCTATATTGCTCACTCATCCAGCCACCACCTGAAGTTGGAGCAGTCATAGAATAAGAAATATCTACACCATAAACCCAATTATTCGCAGGAATATTGGCAACAATAGAATCAGGACATGTTGACAAAGTTGATATCGTTGGTCCACCACCTCCAACAAAAAGAGTTGATATTGATGGTCCTGGATGAGAAAATGTGGAATCAATAATTTGCCCTTTCAGTACTGAACTAAAAACGAAAATCCCTAAAACTAAAATGCTTTTAAAAAAACCTTTTGTCATCATATGATATTTTGATCTGTAAATTTACATCTACTTTACTCACTGACAGCTCAATTGGCGTGCCAAAAAAACAAAAAAATAATAATTTATTTCGATAATTATATTTTACCGCTAGCTCATGAAGTTTCCTAAACAAAATGAAATAGATGATTTTATCCTCAAAAACAATGGCTTTAAGGCTGAAGAATTAAGACTAAAACATGCCTTCAGAAGTGGGTTTCATGTGCACATAAACCAAATGGAAGTAAGACAAAAAATGAGTCATAGATTTCCGCAACTGATACATCGAAAAAATTATATTTTCCCTAAACCATCACTACTATCTCAAGCAAGCTCGGAAGCAACATCGCTTTGGCGAGCGAATCAAATGTGTTTGATCGAGCCGCTTACAAATATTTTAGAGGTAACTGGCGGATCAGGAATTGATACTTGGGGACTCGAAAAAGCTGGGGCACAAAATATTGATATCTGTGAAACAAACGAAACACTCTGTGATATACTTAAACACAATGGTCAGCTATCAGAAGGAGTTAGGAATATATTTAATACCGATGCAAACAATTTTAGTCCAAGAAAAACATACAATTGGCTTTATGCTGACCCATCAAGAATTGACTCCAAGGGAAACAGAGTTTTTCATCCTAAACAATGCTCTCCCAACCCACTAGAGTCAATCTCCAATTGGGAAAAGTGGGCTACTTATGTCGCCATCAAACTTTCTCCAATGCTGGAGCCACAAGAAGTCCTCAAGTGGTTTCCAAATTGTAAATTCCTGATAACTTTAAGCGTTCGAAAGGAAGTTAAAGAATTGATTATGATATCTTCTCAAACTCATGCATCTGGGACCCAGATATTAGCCATAGATCTCAACGATAATGGAATTGAGAATTACAGAATTTTATTAGACAAATTTAAAATACAGGAGTCTAGCCCTCAACCGTTATCATACATATATGATCCAGATCCCGTAATAGTAGCTTCTAATGGCATTTCTTTTGTTTCAAACAAATGGAATCTAAAAACACTACATATCTCCAGTAGAATTCTTACTTCATCCGAATTTCATTCTGATTTCCCGGGAAGAATATTTGAAGTTATTAAAAAAGAAAAACCGTTCGAATTGGATTGGCCATTCGGTGCTTCTATTGTTTCCAGAAATTTCCCATCTAAAGCAGAAGAAATAAAAAAACGTTTAAAATGCAAGGAGAGTGCGGAACACTTTTTGTTTGCTTATACTGACACATCGAGAAAGAAGTGGTTTCTTAGATGTAAGAGAATTTCTATAACAAAATGATTTGCAGATAAAAATGTACCGGGTTTTGAAATATTTATTGTTTCTCTCAAGCTTCTGCTTGGGAGCACAACCCCTATTCATACCCAATTTAGGCCAATGGAAAGAATCATTTGTTGCAAAAATGGATCTACGCTTTGGAGCCTATTTTTTTCAGGAAAATGGCTATCGCGCTATTATTTACAATCCTGAAGAACTTCCAAATCATAATAATCACTCTCCTAAAAAAGCGGTGTCACAGGTCGAAGCGCACTCCTTTTCTTGCGAATATCTTGGCTCAAACAAAAACCCAAAATTTCAAGGCATACAAGAAAGCGGAGCGAAACGAAACTATTTCCTCGGCTCAGACCCTTCGCGATGGAAATCGGAAGTCCCAGAATATTCTGGATTTCGGTTAAAAAGTATTTATGATAATATTGATTATGAAATAAAAGATGAAAATGGTAGCGCCAAATCCCTATGGCATATCAATCCAGATGGCAATCCCCTAGATATTAAAATGATGTTTAAAGGGTTGAGCCCTAAAATTAATAAAGAAGGACAATTGGTTTTATTGACTGAGTTTGGAGAAATTATAGAAACTGCTCCAGTTGCGTATTCATTACCTAAAATGAAAAGAATAAAATGCTCATTTCAAATTGATGGAGATATCGTTTCCTTCAAACTGGGCAGATACAATAAAAAACAGTCGATTGTAATAGATCCCACATTAGTATTTGCGTCTTTTTCAGGAAGCACATCTGACAATTGGGGATATACAGCAACATATGATGACTTCGGTAATTTATATGGCGGTGGAATTGTATTTAATCCAGGCTACCCAACAACCCTTGGAGTACTTGACCCAACTTATAATTCTGGAACTTCAGGTGGTGGAAATTATGCGAATATGGATATTGGCTTGACTAAGTTTTCCAGTAATGGGGTACAAAGAATTTATTCCACCTATATCGGTGGGGGTCTTCCCGATCAAGCTCATTCAATGATTGTTAATAGCGCTGGAGAGTTGTTGATCTTTGGAACCACAGGATCCTCAGACTTCCCCATAAATGGAATGACCATTGTGGGTTATGACAAAACATTTAATGGAGGACCATCATATGGACCCGGATCAGGATCTAACCTTCCGTTTGAATTTAACGCCGGAATAGATACATACGTACTGAAATTAAATTCAACTGGAACAGCAATTACTGGAGGTTCTTTTGTGGGAAGCACTTCCAATGAAGGTCTCAATCTAAGTCTCGCTAAAAACTACGGAGACCAAGCCAGAGGGGAAATAGTTGTCGATCAAAATGATAATATTTTTGTGATCACAACCTCAGGAGCATCAAGCTTTCCCGGAGCTGGTAACTCGGGAGGGCAGTCAGATGCGGTTATTTTTTCGATGACCCCCAATCTACAAACCCTAAGATGGTCGAGGTTTCTTGGAGGAAGCGGAAAAGAGGCAGGATCGGGAATAAAGGTTGCAAATAATGGCAAAGTATATGTTACCGGAGCTACTACATCAAATAACTTTCCAAATACGACGGGGGGTAAATATCCGAATTATATGGGATCCATGGATGGTTTTATAACTCGTCTCTCAGCATCAGGAGTTATAGAGCAGAGCACTTATTTAGGGACAAACTCAAATGATCAAAGTTTCTTCATCGATATTGATAAATATGGAGGAATTTATGTTTTTGGTCAGACTTTTGGGCTTTGGCCCATAAAACCCTCTTCTGTTTGGAGCACTCCCTCTGGAGGGCAATTTATCCAGAAATATAATAGTAATTTGAGCAATACAATATTCAGCACAAAGTTTGGTACAGCCAATAACTTCATAAACATAGTCCCTACAGCATTTAACGTTGATGAATGCCTAAATATATTAATGTCAGGTTGGGGAGGAGAAACTAATCAGGGAGCGGGAGGAGCAGGTGGAAATACCAATGGTTTGTTTACAACTACAAATGCAATCCAAAAAACCACAGATGGAAATGATTTCTATTTTTTAGTCATGGAGCGCAACGCATCGGCAGTGCTTTACGCATCTTTTTATGGCGGGTCTGGGAATGAGCATGTAGATGGGGGTACATCGCGCTTTGCGCCTGATGGTACAATTTACCAAGCAGTTTGCGCCGCATGTTCTAATGGGAGCTTTCCAACAACCCCAGGAGTAGTTTCCCCGACTAATTTATCTCCCAATTGTAACCTCGGAGTTATAAAAATTGATTTTGAGACATCAGTGACAGCAGACGCATCAATAGATTACGAAGCTGACGTTGATACAATCTGCGATAATTTGAGAGTTTCATTTACAAACAACTCATTAAATGCAAATCAATTTTTTTGGGACTTTGGCAATGGCCAGACCTCTACAGGAAAAGAGCCAACGGTTATTTTCACTAAAGGAACTTACACAATAAAATTAGTAGCTACAGACACCGTTTGTGATATATCTGATAGCACTTCTTTAACCATTAATCATGACCAAGGGCTATTTCCAACAGCTGATTATAGCACTGAATATTTTTCATGTGATCGAGATTTCAAAGTGACTTTTCTTAATGAAAGTGATGGTTCTCAGAAACATGAATGGCGTTTTATCGATGGATCAATACAATTCGGAGACACAGTTGATTTTTATTTCAGTAAACCAGGAACTTTTGAAACTCAACTTATAGCTTATGACACCACCTGCGGTACTTCAGACACTATATTCAAGACTGTCACCTTTGATCCAGATTGGCCAGGACCAGAGGTTAGTGTCTCCCCGGATTCATGTAAAGATGGAAGAATAAGAGTTAATGTTGAATATGGGACAGACACTTCAAGCTACATATATAAATGGACTTTTGAAAATGGTATAACAGATACAGGTCGAGTAGCAACATACAGACTTCCCGCTAGTGGAACTTATTCAGTTCATCTGGACTTAATCGATACGATATGCAACGCTGTTTATGGATATGATTTCACCTCTACGATCTTAAGATTAGATCAAAGACTCTATATCCCTTCAGCGTTTACTCCTAACGGCGACGGGACGAATGAAGAACTTAAAATTGGAGGGAATGACTGTTTTTTAAATGATCGGTTTGTTATACTTAACTCAATTGGCAATGTTGTCTTTGAGACCTCTGAACCTTTTAAAGAGTTTTGGGATGGGAAAATTGATGGAAAGCCAGCTCAGCAAGACACTTATGTCTATCGTTTTGAAACTGAAGATGGATGGGTTTATGGATATGTCAGCTTAATCTATTGAAAACTAATTGAGCTCTAGCTAAACTTTATAATTCTAATTTAATTTTTTGGAGCGTATCAATAAAAGAATCCACTTCTTCCTTGCTGGAATATCGGGAAAAAGAAATACGAGTTCCTCCTGGGGAATTCAAAGAATTTAGCACATGAGAACCACCTGTAGCTCCGCTGCTACACGCACTGCCACCTGAACATTGAACTCCGTTTATATCTAATTGAAAGTTGAGCATTCCATTCTTGTGAAGTTCTTCATGGTAAAAGTTTAAAACAGTGTAAAGACTGTTTTCTATTTCACCTGAAAGGCCATTGAATTGGACTTCGGGAAATTCAGTCTTTAGCCTAGTAATTGCATATTTCTTCACTTCAGACACTTTTAATATGTCCGCGACCATATCATCAAAACACAAGTTAAATGCTGCACCTAATCCTGCAATCCCAAGGACGTTCTCAGTACCCGCTCTATGCCCTCTTTCTTGAGCACCACCCAAAATAAAAGGCTTGCAGGTCAATCCCTGCCTAACAAAAGCAAAACCAACTCCCTTGGGACCATGAAATTTATGACCACTACATGCAGCAAAATCAACTTTAATTTTAGATAAATCTAATGGGAGATGAGCCATTGTCTGGACCGTATCACTGTGAAAATAAGCGCCATGTTTTTTACATAAATCTGATAAACTTTGCAAGTCAATGAGATTTCCAATTTCATTATTGGCATGCATCAAGGAAACCATTATGTTTTCTCCTGTCTTTGACTCCAACTCTTTAGTTAACCATCCAAAATCGTGAACTCCTTTATTATCGTGAGGTATATAATGAACCTTACATAATTTATTTGACTCAATATATTCTGCAACATGAGTAACCGCATGATGCTCAATTTTAGATGTGTACAAATGTTTAACATCACAGTTCTTGATACCAGAAATGAGAGCCCAATTATCTGCCTCAGTGCCGCCGCAGGTGAAAATTATTTCTGATGGCTTACAGTTCAGTCTGGAGGCGATGTCTTTACGAACAGTTTCAATTATGGCTTTTGCTTTTCGTCCCTCACCATGGGTGCTACTTGGGTTACCGAAATTTTCCATAGCCTTAATCATTGCCGATTTGGCCTCTCCAGATAATGGCGTTGTTGCAGCGTTGTCGAAGTATATGCTCATAAAATTCAAAATAGGATTATCAAAAGTAAAATATACTCTCTAGATTTTTAAAATAAAATTATTGACCCAGGTTACTTAACTGATTTACAAATCTTAAAGCAAGGGCCTCCGCTTCCCCGATGCTCTTGGCCTCAGTATAAATTCTAACAATTGGCTCGGTATTGGACTTTCTCATATGAACCCAACTTTCCTTAAAATCTATCTTAACCCCATCTATCCGGCTCACTCTTTCATTTTCAAATTGACTTGCCACTTGATTCATTAATTTTTCTAAATCCACTGATGAAGAAAGAGCAATTTTTTCTTTTGCCATAAAGTAATTTGGATACGATGAACGCAAAGCAGATGCTGTTAATCCTTCATTTAAACTCTTCAACTTAGCCAAATGCGTAAGAAATAATGCTATACCCACTAATGAATCTCGCCCATAATGAAGGGTTGGGTATATTATCCCACCGTTACCCTCTCCACCAATAATAGCACCACAGTCTTTCATTTTTTCAACAACGTTTACCTCTCCTACTGCAGAAGCGAAATACTTTGAATTATGTCTAATTGCAATATCATTTAAAGCTCTGGAGCTCGAAAGATTACTAACGCAATTACCATTGGATTTTGATAAAAGATAATCAGCAACCGCAACAAGGGTATACTCTTCTCCAAAAAGCTCGCCATCTTCTGATACAAATACCAAGCGATCAACATCAGGATCAACGACAACACCTAAATCACAATTTGACGTAACAACCAAATTACATATATCATCCAGATGTTTTCTCAAAGGTTCTGGGTTGTGCGGGAATTGACCGTTAGGCTCACAATATAAAAGTTCTTGATTCTCAACACCAAGAGCTTTTAATAACACAGGCACAGATATTCCACCAGTGGAGTTGACGGCATCCACAGCTACCTTGAAATTTGCATTTCGAATCGCTTCAACATCAACATCATCAAGATTTAGAATGGCGTCAATGTGCTCTTTAATTCCATCATCAAAAGGAATCATTTTACCAATTTGGTGCACATCTAAGAAATCAAACTCTCTCGAATTTGAATAAGCTAATATTTTCTCACCATCGCTCGCCGAAAGGAATTCACCTTTTGAATTCAATAATTTCAAAGCATTCCATTCAACTGGATTGTGTGATGCTGTAATTACGATTCCGCCATCACAGCTTTTCATTAAAACCATCATTTCCACTGTAGGAGTTGTCGACAAACCCAAATCCAGAACATCAATACCCATGGAAATCATAACAGAGGAGACCAAATTTTGGACTAACAGGCCAGAGGGTCGAGCATCCCTACCAATAGCAATTTTGAGATTGCTTTTCTTAGATTTTTTATTTTGATCTTTTAGCCATGCAGCGTAAGCACAACTGAAAGAAACAACATCAATTGGTGTTAAATTCTCCCCAGGCTTACCACCTATAGTTCCGCGAATTCCAGAAATTGAAGTAATTAATGGCATATGGCCTTGTTTTTGATTAAAGGACAAAATTAGTTCATAATTGAAGCACAGAAAATTAGTGCCAATAAATGTTAAAAAGTGTTGGAAAACCAATGCAATTTGGCTGCGAATAAAAGAAAGATTCTAACTAGCTTGGAGTTGTAATTATATCTATGGGAAATTTAGAATCCGATCACCTAATTCTGAAATTTGAAAAAGCGCTAAAAGAAAAGTTTTCACTTTTTTTTGATGTTGATGAATTTGAGCAAATTGCAGACTACTACCTAGAGACTGGTCAGTTACACCATGCTCTCATCGCAATTGATATGGGTGGAGAACAACATCCGCATGCAACAACTTTTGCCGTTAAAAGAGCTCGGTATTTTGTAGCAGCCCATCAGCTTGACCAAGCAGAAGAAGCAATCGAGTCGGCAGAAAGTATTGCTCCCAACCATCCTGACTTAGATTGGGCACGCGGCCAACTATTTATGCGACAAGGCAAGCACCAAAAAGCCATAAAAGCCTTAAAACATGCCTTGCAAAACAGTGAGGATCAGTTCCCTATTCAAGGTCACTTAGCCAGCCTTTATACTGCCATTGGCGAGTTTAATCATGCTATAAAAGTCTTAAAAGCAATGCTTCGAGAGGAACCAAAAGATGATCATCTGTTGTATATGTTGGCAGCCAATTTCGATATGGATAACAAAGATGAAAAATCAATTGAATGGTTTCGTACATATCTTGATCAATATCCCTACAGTGAAACTGCCTGGTACCATTTAGGAGCAGCACTATTTAGGCTAGAAAAATTCCATAAAGCTCTGGAAGCATTTGAATACGCTCTATTAATTGATGAAAACTTTACCGCTGCTCATTTTGATACAGGTAGAATTCTGGAAGAATTAATACAGTACCCCGAAGCCATCCAGTCATACAAGAGTGCTTTAAAGTCAGAACATAATGGTTACACATTATACCGATTGGGAATATGTTATCAATTAAATGGACAAATACCGGAAGCCACAGAGGCCTTAAAACTTGCTGTAAAGCAAGATGAAGATCTAGATGAAGCATGGATTGAATTGGCCATAATCTATGGTGAAGGACAACGGCTATTTGAAGCCATTGAGCACGTAAAAAAAGCTCTCTCTCTAGATCCCGAAAACCCTGATTACTATCTCATTGCATATGATTTGTATCATAAACTGGGATTGTTTATCGAGGCTGAAAAAATGCTTAAAATGGTCTTAAAATCTCTGAAAACAGAAGAACCCAAGGGGTTATTCGAATATATCAAAACCTTGCAAAAAATAAATCAAAATTCTGCTGCAAAAGAAGTCATAAAAATGGGTTTAGAACGTTATCCTGAAAGTGTCGATATGCATGCTATAGAGTGCGGATTTATAATGGGATTGGAAAATGAGAACATGCTGGCAAAAGAGCTTATATCTAATGGCCAATTGCAATATTCAGAAGTATTTAAAGAAACTTTACTTGAATATTACCCAGAATTAGAGACTGACCCTCGATTAATGCATCAATGATGAATGAAAAACCCATTGGTCAAGGGCACGAGGGACCAAAGTCATACTTAGTTATTTTTCTAACAGGATTAGCCATGGGTGCTGCTGATGTTGTTCCCGGCGTTTCTGGCGGGACCATAGCCTTTATTACAGGCATTTACAAAAGGCTTCTGAACGCAATTAATTCAATCAATTTAGACTTATTTAGGACCTTAATCAAGTCAGGAATGAGTCCAGCATGGACTAAGATCGATGGTAATTTTTTATTGATGCTTTTTTCAGGAATACTTGTGTCAATCTTAAGTTTATCAAAACTAGTTTTATGGGGGCTAACAAACTATGATGAGATTGTTTGGAGTTTCTTTTTGGGACTCATACTAGCCAGTATTCCTTTGATTTTCTCCAACTTAATTAGAAATGTTCACTGGAGCAAATGGTTACTTTACAGCTTAATCGGAACATTTATAGGTTCTGTAATTACCTTTTTACCATTGGCCAACCCAGAATTAACATTATGGTATGTATTCCTTTCAGGATTTATAGCAATTTGCGCAATGATTTTGCCCGGAATCAGCGGCTCTTTTATCCTGATTTTATTGGGGTCCTATGAAGGTATTTTAAATGGTTTAAATAGTGCAAACTGGTTACTCATAATAGTATTTATTACAGGAGCAGTATCAGGTTTAATATCATTTGGGCGAGGCCTTAGATATTTATTTGTTAAAATTCCAAATATCATGACAGCATTAATGGGGGGGTTCATCATCGGGTCTCTAGTGAAAATTTATCCCTTTAAAATTATAAGTTCAAATGGAATTGAATATCCCAGACTCATAAATTTTGAAGATCCTATTTTATTTTGCTCATTATCCTTTGTCTTGGGACTTGTGTTCATTTCTGGATTGAACTTAATGGGAAAGAAAAAATCGAATTCATGACATTTCTCACAAGATGAGTTACAATTTCGCTGTTATTGGCGACCCAATTGATAAATCCCAATCCCCTTCGTTATTTCGAAAAATATGGAGCAATAATCCATTGAACAGCACACTAAATTATTCTTCTATAAATATTAATGAATCTCAACTTGAAGAGTTTTTGGCAACAACTGACTTAGATGGATTCAACGTGACTGCACCACTTAAAGAGGCTATACTTCCACATCTATCGGGATTGACTCCAATCGCTAAAAATATAAAAGCAGTCAACACGGTAGTTAAAGTAAATCAAGAATGGACCGGTCATAATACCGATGGAGAAGGTTTTTGGAAAATGTGTAAAGATCATTTACCAACGCCTACAAAAAGCTCAGATATATGTATTTTGGGTAATGGCGGTGCTGCGAGAGCCATTGTTTACATTTTAAATAGTTTGGGCTACCGAGGTCTTATTCTATGCAGAAGAGCAAAAGGAAATTTTGATTGGCCAGAAGTTGAATTTGATTCAATTAAAGAGTTCAAAGCTACTGCAGTAATTCAATGCACAACATTAGGAATGAGCCCCCATATTGATAGCAGCCCACCCCTACCAACATGGCTTGGCAAGAATAAGCCCGTTGCTTTTGATTTAATCTATGAACCTGCCGAAACTAAATTCTTAAAAGAGATGGAATTTCAAGGCTGTAAAACTATCGGAGGATCACAAATGTTAATATTTCAAGCAAAAAAAACTTGGGAGTATTGGGTAGATGTCCTCAAT
Source organism: uncultured Flavobacteriales bacterium (assembly GCA_938084135.1). Classification (GTDB taxonomy): domain Bacteria; phylum Bacteroidota; class Bacteroidia; order Flavobacteriales; family Schleiferiaceae; genus TMED14. The sequence continues at coordinate 23,586 of CALKDS010000008.1, read as the reverse complement.
ATTTCTCAAATTTGAAGGGAAATTCATTTAATACTACCAGCTATGGCTGAGAAAGACTTACTTCCCGAAGAAGGGAATACGATTGCAGAAAATGCAAAAAAGATTGAATCCAATGACAATAAAAAGGATTCAAAAGAAAAAAATGGGCTCAAATCTAATGAGCAGAAAAAGAAAAAGCCAAAAACCAAAAAGATAACCAAGCCCAATAAAGAGACTCCAGAAACTGCAAATTCAGATTTAGCTAGTTCGGAACCCATTTTGGAGGCTGTAGAGGAAAAAAACAAAGAAGAGAAAGAAGAACATGAGGATCATACTGCTGATTATAATGAAAAATCAGATGAAGAACTTTTAATAGAAGTTCAAAGAATTTTAAAGGATATTCCTATTAAAAGCGCCAGAATACCCATTCTTGCAATAAAGTCAGTTCTATCCCCTAGATGGGACAACGAAAGATCTGAAGCTCAAGAGAAGTATATCGAAAGTGGAGGGAATATCATTGATTTTCACTTTGAGCAAAAAAACAAAGAGGACTTTTACCAAGTCTTTAATGAATTCAAAAAATTATATTCTGAATATCGCAATCAACTCCAGGGTAAGATGGTGATTAATCTTGAACTTAAGAAAAACTTACTTTCAGAGATAAAAAAATTGGCAGAAAGTGATGATTTGCCTACCGGTCAGACATACAAGGAATTTAAACGCATTAATGACAAATGGAAAGAAATAGGTCATGTGCCAAATGATGCGACCAGAGACCTATATGCATCTTATCGATTTTTTGTAGACCGATTCTATGACAATCTCAGACTATCACATGATTTACGGGACTTGGATCATAAGCACAACAAGGAAGTGAAATTAAACCTAATTGCAGAGATTAAATCTCTAGCAGAAAAAGACTGGACTGCTGCATTAGGTAAAGAATTACAGAGATTGCATGCCTCTTGGAAAGAAGTAGGCCCCGTTTCCCTTGAAGAAAAAGAGACTCTTTGGAATTCTTTTCAAGAAAGCTCAAATATTTTACATGAAAAGCGTAGGATAAAACAAGAAGCTGCCACAGCGAATAATAAAGAAAGATTAAGCTTAAAAGAAAAAATAGTAGAAGAATTAGAAAACCTAGCAGCTAGCGAATGCAGCGACCATAAGCAATGGCAAAATTCTACAGACAAAGCCAAAGAACTTAGGGAGTCAATGTCGAAAATAGGAAGAACATTTAGTACTGCAAGTGATCTGCTTTGGGACCGATTTAAAAAATCTGAGAAACTATTTTTTAAAAATAGAAATCAATTCTACAAAGGGAAAAAAGCAGCACTAAAAGTTGCTCTTGAAGATAAGTATCAATTAGTTTTAAAAGCAGAAGAGCTATCCATCCGAACAGATTGGGCCGTTGCAGTAAAAGAGGTTAAAAAACTACAAGAGGATTGGAAAAAAACAGGATTTGTTCCCCGAAAAGACTCAGATAAAGTATGGCTCAAATTTAAATCTGCCTGTAATAAATTCTTTGACTCGATGCGATCCGCTAATGGCGAAATGCGCGTTGCTCAGAGAGCTGAAAACAACCGCAATAATAAACTTTCTAATGCTCTCTCTAATTTAGAAAAAGCCAAAAGAGATCTTTCTCAATTAGAAAACAATATGGGGTTTTTTCAATTTGCAAATGCTGACAGTCCAATAGTAAAAGATGCTCAGAAAAAAGTTGATGAAGCGAAAAAAATTGTCGAGAAAGCTGAAAAACATTTGAAAGAAACAAGAATTGCGCAAAGAAAAGAAGACAACGATAAATCAATCGCTGAAAAACCTTCAGAAATCGAAGAAAATAGCAACGAAGAATAAAACATGGGTTTTCAAATAGAAAGTCCTTTCCAGCCGACTGGAGATCAGCCTCAGGCGATAGAAAAACTAACAGAGGGGATTTTAAATGGTGAAGCTCACCAATCATTACTGGGGGTCACTGGCTCAGGAAAAACCTTTACTGTTGCAAATGTCATAAATAAAGTTCAACGCCCAACTTTAGTTTTATCGCACAACAAAACTCTGGCTGCGCAATTATATCAAGAGTTTAAATCATTTTTCCCAAATAATGCAGTGGAATATTTTGTCTCTTACTATGATTATTATCAGCCCGAAGCGTTTATGCCAAGCAGTGGGACCTATATTGAGAAGGATCTAAGTATCAATGATGAAATAGAAAAAATGCGGCTGAGTGCAACTTCCTCTCTTTTAAGTGGAAGAAAAGATGTTATCGTTGTGGCGTCTGTATCCTGCCTTTATGGTATGGGTAACCCGGATGCCTTTAATTCTCAAACTATTGAAATATCAAAAGGTCAAATTATCTCAAGACAGAAGCTTTTACTGAAATTTGTCAGTGCTTTATATAGCAGAACAACGGGAGACTTTAAAAGAGGTAATTTTCGCGTAAAAGGAGATACTGTGGATATATTTCCCGCTTATGGTGAGTTATTTCACAGAATATTATTTTGGGGCGATGAAATTGAATCAATCGAAGTCTGGGATCCAACTGTAATGGAGAAAAAAGAAGATATCGAAGAACTGAGACTATTTCCTGCAAACTTGTTTGTAACTACTCCGGACCAGCTAAACAATGCTATTAAAGATATTGAGCTAGATCTGGGTTTACAGGTTGAGCATTTCATAAAAACGGATAGACCCCTTGAGGCAAAACGTCTTAAAGAGAGGACAACATTTGATCTTGAAATGATTAGGGAACTTGGCTATTGTTCAGGGATTGAAAACTACAGTAGATATTTAGATGGACGAAAACCCAATACAAGACCCTATTGCCTAGTGGACTATTTTGCAAAAGATTTTTTACTTATCGTTGATGAAAGCCATGTCAGTCTGCCACAAGTAAGAGCGATGTATGGTGGAGATCGCTCGCGAAAAGAAAACCTTGTTGAGTATGGGTTTCGGCTTCCTGCAGCAATGGATAATAGACCTCTGAAATTTGATGAATTTGAAGCACTTCAAAATCAAGTTATTTATGTTTCTGCAACTCCAGCAGATCACGAATTAGAAAAGTCGGAAGGAATTATTGTTGAGCAAATTATTCGCCCTACAGGATTACTTGATCCGTTAATAGAGGTTCGTCCAAGTGAGAATCAAGTTGACGATCTAATGGAAGAGATTCGTATTAGGTCTGAAAAAAATGAAAGAATATTAGTAACTACTCTAACAAAGCGAATGGCCGAGGAATTAACTAAGTACTTTTTGCGTTATAACGTTCGCTGCCGATACATCCATTCAGATGTTGAGACTTTAGAACGAATACAGATAATGGAAGATTTACGCAAAGGTCTCTTCGATGTATTGATTGGCGTAAATCTATTAAGAGAAGGTCTTGATTTTCCCCAAGTTTCGCTTGTTGCAATTATTGATGCTGATAAAGAAGGATTTCTGAGATCGGAAAGATCATTAGTGCAAACTATTGGCCGTGCGGCGCGAAATGTAAATGGCATGGCCATTTTTTATGCTGATAAAATAACGAACTCTATGCAAAAAACTATCTCTGAAACAACACGCCGAAGAAAAATACAATCTGAGTATAATTCTGCTCACAACATAACACCAAAAGCAATAATTAAAGAAGAGTCTCACGCATTCCAGGACAAGTACGAAGAGACCTTACGAATGGATACAGAAAAAAGAAAACGAGACGAAACAAGGGTTGGCTTATTAACTGCTAGTCAATTAGACGACCGGATTATCGAAACGAGAAAAGAAATGGAAAAAGCTGCTAAAAATCTAGATTTTCTTGAAGCTGCGAAATACAGAGATCTCCTTGCTCAGCTGCAGAAAGCCAAGAAGAACTAAAAGGTATTTATCCGTTTTTAATTTTAGCCCTTAGAATAATAATAGCAAGAACCAATGTTACTAGGTTGGCTAGAGTCATTTGGACACTTCCTATCATTAATCCATAAACCAACCAGAATGAAATCCCTAAAGTGAAGATCGAATACATCCATAAACTTATGGAAGAAGTCTCTTTTGTACGAATAACTTTAATTGCTTGAGGGACAAAGGAAAACGTGGTCAAAACAGCGGCCAACCATCCAATAGTCTCCATACCACTATCCTACTTTGACTAATTCAACATCGAAAATTAATGTTGCATTAGGCGGGATTACTCCACCGGCCCCTTGAGAACCGTAACCTAATTCAGACGGAATAACAAAACGCGCTTTACCACCCTCTTTGAGAAGCATTATTCCCTCATCCCATCCAGGAATTACTCTACCTACTCCAATTGGAATATCTATGGGTTCACCTCGCTGTATACTCGAATCAAAGACAGAACCATCAACTAGGCTTCCTGTGTAATGCACTTTAACAGTTTGACCAGAATTCGGAGCTTTACCTGAACCGTCTACTTCCATTTTATAATACAAACCTGAATCCGTTTTAATCATACCCTCTATTAATGACTCTACAGCTTTCAAATCGGATGCTTTCGCCTTAGACTCTATTTCCTTTTCGGATTCCATGCCCTTTTCAAAAGCATTATGAGCATTGAATGACTCTGCTTCCGAACCTATAGCTAAAATCTCAACACTATTTAATTTATCATTCCCTGATACCTTGTCAACAACTTCTTGTCCTTCGATAACCTGGCCAAATACCGTGTGCTTGCCATCGAGCCATGAAGTCTCAACATGGGTAATAAAAAATTGAGAACCATTTGTTCCCGGACCTGCATTTGCCATTGACAATACTCCAGGACCTGAATGCTTTAATTCAGATACAATTTCATCTGGAAAGTTGTAACCAGGGCCACCAGTTCCCTTTCCTTCGGGGCATCCCCCTTGGATCATAAAGTCTGGGATAACGCGATGGAAAGAAAGTCCATCATAATATTTTTGACCATCTGGAAATGCTGAATTCTTTTGAGTACCATTTGCCAGACCAACAAAATTACCAACAGTCATAGGTGTTTGCTTATGATGAAGTAAAACCGTGATTGTTCCTTTTGAAGTATTGAAACGAGCATACAAGCCGTCATTCATAGTTATATTTTTTTAGAGATATTATTGAAAGAATAAGAATGGTTTAGAAAGTGATTAGTTAGAAGGGATAATATCTTCAATCCAAACATCAAAAACCAAAGAGCTATTCGGCGGAATCACCTGACCTGCACCACTTTCACCATAACCTAGAGCTGAAGGAATTAGCAACTTTGCATGACCACCTTTTTTTAGACCAATTAGACCGCGCTTCCAGCCCTCAATAACACGACCTGAGGGTCCTGCTATTACGGGAAACGGTCCATAGGGTTCTCTTTGAGGATTGTAATTATTCATTTGCATCGCCACTTCTTTAACACTACTATCAAAAGGCTTTCCAGATGATAAATACCCTGCATAGTGAACTAAAACTTTATCTCCAGCTTTGACGGGTTCGCCTTCTCCAACCGTAACATCAAAAACTTTCAACCCATCCGCTAACTCACGAGCCTTGGCATTCCAAAATTTATATTCTGGCTCATACAAATCTGAATCAACCATTCCACCATCCATTAACCATTGAAATTGACTAGATCTTTCAAGACCTTTTTTCGCACTTTCTTTTTTCTCGTCTTCAACAGCTAAAATTATTTCACTTTTTTTCATTGAAAATATTTCTGGAGCATTAAAGGATTTTGCTACTTTACCCACTCTTAGAATCTCGATTGTCATTATTATATCCTCATTTGGAACATTAGATCCACTTTTTTCTACTCCAGCAATTTCAATAATTTTCTCAACTCCCTTTATCGTTTTCCCAAAGATTGAATGTTTATTATCTAGCCAAGCCGTTGGTACTTCGGTGATAAAAAATTGTGAACCATTGGTATTTGGACCGCTGTTGGCCATTGATAATATACCGGGAACCGAATGCTTCAGATCTGGATGAAATTCATCTGGAAAACTGTACCCAGGACCACCTTGGCCTGTTCCCTGAGGGTCGCCCCCTTGAATCATAAATTCAGGAATAACTCGATGAAACTTAAGTCCGTCAAAAAATGGCTCTCCAGACTTGGTAGATTCCTCTGGATGATTTCCTTCAGCAAGAGCTACAAAGTTTGCTACTGTCATTGGTGCCTTCTCCATTTCTAACTGAATCAGTAAATCTCCTTTTGAAGATTTAATTAGAGCAAAAAGGCCATCTTGAAGTTTTACTTTTTCACCATTTACCTGGACGCCACTTGGCTTGGCTGCGCAGGATATTATAAGAATCGCTACTAGAGCAAGAGCTGCAAATCGTTTCATAATTCTAGGGTTAGATAATTTATCGTTGTATTTAGAGTATGCGAAGGTAATAAACAAGGGTTGTAAGAGGAGGTATTGTATTTAAATCTCCTGCAAGACCGTGTGCGAGATGTGCAGGGACAATTAATATTAGGCTATCTCCTTGCCTTGACCCCAAAGACGCCTCTTGTACTCCCCAAATCATCTCATTATCTCGGAGTATTGAAAATTGCGAATATTTAAATTGATTAAACTCATAGCCCTTAAGATCGGTAATTCTTAGATGAATTCTTACCAAATCTCCAGTATCTAAAACAGTACCACTGCCGCGCTCAATTATAGAAATATGCATCCCCAATCCATTTCTAATAAATTTTTGAGTGGAGGAATCCATAAATGATCCTATCGCTTTACGCTCGGCCTCTAAAACTGCCCTATTTTGATCAATCATTCTCTCATATTTTTCACGCTCTGTGAATTTTAACTCCTTTGTTTCTTCTACTTGCGTTGAGCATGAAACTAAGAGTGATATAGCAAACACAAAACTCAAAGCAGAAGGTGTTATACTGAGAATGGAAAGACAAAAAGGTGCTGATTTTAGATTAAATAATTTAATCATCGTGGAGAGCTTGTTTATATGTGGATTTAAACTTCTCAATAGTCTCAGTGATGTTCATATTACTCAAACCCCCAGAGGCATTTTTATGACCACCACCTTGCCAATTCTTTCTGGCGTATTTATTTACATCAACGTCACCTTTACTTCGAAAAGATAATTTCATCTTACTGTCCGCATCTTCTCGAATAAAAATAGAAATCAACACACCAGTAACTCCAAGACCTTGATTCACTAATCCTTCGGTATCTCCAGGTTGATATTTCAATTCGCTAAGATCGCTTTGTTTAAGAAAGACAATAGAAGCAAATCCATCGTCGGTAATAATAAGATTAGATAATGCACGACCCCAAATCATTAATCTACTCTTGGGGTTATTGTCAAATAATCGATCATGAATAACATGGGGAATGGCTCCAGCCTCAATAAGCTTTCCCGCAACATGCATGGTCCGATCAGAAGTTATTGGAAATCTAAATGAACCTGTATCCGTAATTAGACCCATTAATAAATTATCTGCACAGGCCACATCAATCTTACCTCCATCTCTTTCAATCAAATCATAAACCATCTCACATGTCGAGCTCTTGGAAGTCATTGAAAATACTAGGTCGAAAGTCGTATCTGGACTTTCATGATGATCGATCATGATTTTTTTCCCCAGGAAACCACTAATCATTGACTCCATGTCAGCTCCCACCCTACTCGCCAAGTTATAATCAAGGGAAAAAAGAACATCAGCTTTTTGAAAAACCCCTTCAGATTTAATAGGATCTGAACTGAAAACATGAACGAAATCTGATGAATAACCTATACTTCCTTGTAATGGAATTGAAGGTGGATTTGGGAAGATAATATCAACGGAATAACTCTTACTATGCAAATAATGAGCTAATCCCAAAGCGCTTCCTATTGCATCACCATCGGGATTCCGATGACTCGTTAAAACAATTTTCCGTGGCTTTTCTCTTAAAAAATTAATAATTCTATCTATCATTTTATTCTATTAAAGTGATTGTAAATTTCGTAAATTTGCGCTCGAAAACCAGAACTAAATATTCCAAGATGAACCGCACCTTCACAATGATCAAACCAGATGCCGTACAAAACGGGCATATTGGCGCAATACTAGAAAAAATAAATTCTGCAGGATTTCATATTGCAGCAATGAAATTAACAAAGCTTAGTAAAGGTGATGCTGAAAAGTTTTATGAAGTCCACGCTGAACGTCCTTTTTATGCGGAACTGGTTGATTACATGTCTTCAGGACCAATTGTCGCTGCAATTCTTAAAAAAGATAATGCTGTAAATGACTTTAGGACACTAATCGGATCTACAAACCCTGCAGAGGCAGCTGAAGGAACTATTAGAAAGCTTTTTGCTACATCCATTTCAGCAAATGCAATACACGGTTCGGATAGCAATGAAAATGCAAATTTAGAAGGAGAATTCTTTTTTTCTCTCGAAGAGAGGTTCTGAATAAACTAAGTCATAACAACTATTAGCTCTGCTTTAATAAAATACTACATCAGAAATAACAAGTTCTTGATCAATTTTTTTATTTAAAGCATCCAGCAACCGCTTTTTTTGCATGCCCAATTCATGTCTCAAGGAATTAGAATCACAATAGACATAAAGAATGCCATTTTTCACAGAGAATTTTCGAACCTTTTGATAAGCTTGTTCTCCTAGAATTTCGATCCAAGCATTCTCTATTATTCCCAATTTATAGGCGCTTTTATTCTGAAAAGGCAGCTTGAATGAACCTATAATTTCAGCAATAGATTTTAAATCGGGCTTTGTCATTAGCTACTCAAATCTATTACTTTAGCTTCTTCATTCACTGACTTAATCATAAATTCTGTTCTTTCAGTGTGGGTGTCTGTGATGAAAATTTGACCAAAATGGTGCTCATTTACCAATCGAATTAACCCCTCTACCCTGATAGCATCCAGCTTATCAAATATATCGTCAAGCAATAAAATGGGCTTAACTCTTAAAGAATTTTTCAAAGAATCAAATACCGCTAGTTTTAGGGCTACAACAAATGATTTTTGCTGCCCCTGAGAGCCAACTCGATTTAGTTGTTCTCCATGAAGTTTAAATACTAAGTCCTCTCTGTGAATTCCCTTAGAGGTGTACTGCAAAACTCGATCTTTGTCAATATTTTGATTTAACAACACATCCAAATCTTTTTCATGCAATGAAGATTTATACTCGATCCCCACAATTTCTTTATTGCCTGCCATCCAACCATAATACTTTTTTAACACAGGCTCAAAATTCTCAACAAATGAAAGTCGAGCTGAATAAATTATTTTACTATTTGAAACAAGCTGATCATTATATAAATCAAGCATGGATTGATCAAAAGTTCGGTTAGCAGCAAAGTATTTTAATAGCGCATTTCTTTGCGATAAAGCTCGATTATAAGCCAAAAGAGCGTCTAGGTACTTTTTATTTGATTGTGAAATGACAGAATTCATAAATTTACGTCTAGCCTCACTTCCATCAGTAATGAGATTCCTATCATAAGGACTAATCATCACTACGGGGAATCTACCTAAATGATTCGAAAGCTTTGTGTATTCTTCGTCATCTGTCTTGAATACTTTTTTTTCTCCTTTTTTTAGACCACAATAGATCGGAGTAACAATATCATTAGCTTGCATTTCTCCTTCAAGCACAAAAAACGGAGCATTAAACTGAATATTGTGAACATCAGAATTATGAAAGTAACTTTTTGTCATGCACAAGACATGAATTGCATCTAAAATCGTTGTCTTTCCTGCGCCATTAATTCCAACTATAGCATTTAGTTTAGGCGAAAAAGAGAAATCAATTGAAGTGTGATTTTTAAAATGAACCATACGAAGTTCTGTTAGTGTCAAATCATGCATATGTCAAAAGTAGCTCCAATCGACGGTTTTGGCTATCTTTGCCGACCTTAATCTATAGATTTTGTTTTAAACGATATTATGGCAAAGAAAAAAGAATTTGATCTTATTGAAAACCCTGAAGCAGCTGTTGAAGCAGGCCTGAATAAAGTAGAAACCTTTGTTCAAAAACATAAAGAAAAAATTATTGGTGTCGTGGGAGCTGCGATAGTTGGAGTTGCTGGAGTTTGGGCATACAATCAATTCATAAGTATTCCAAATGAAGAAAAAGCTCAGGTTGCCATTTATCCTGCACAACAAGCTTTTGCCAAAGATTCTTTAAAATTAGCTCTAAATGGCAACGGGCTTAATCTTGGTTTCCTAGACATTATTGAGGAATATGGATCTACGAAAGCAGCAAACCTGGCTAATTATTATGCAGGACTCTGTTATTTGAGCCTAGGTCAGCCTGAAGATGCGATTGGATACCTAGATAATTTTAAGGGGAATGATCCGGTTTTGAGTATTGTGGCAAAAGGTGCAATTGGAGATGCTTTTGCCGATCTGAATCAACCAAAAGAGGCTTTAGAGTATTATACTCTGGCCTCAAAAGGCGAAGCCAACAATTTTTTGACTCCAATATTCTTAAAAAAAGCTGGAACAGCAGCTGAAATGGGAGAAAATTACAAGGCCGCATTGAAAATCTATAAGCGCTTAAAATCAGATTTCCCTAATTCGAACGAATCAGAAGATATAGAGGCATTCATATCTTATTGCGAAGCTAAAATTAGTAATTCTTAAATGTCCACTGCTCAACATTCAAATGTTGATCTCAACAAGCTACCCTCCTCTGAAGGTAAGCGATTTGCTTTGGTGGCATCTGAATGGAATTCAGAAATTACTGACAATTTAAAGTCCGCTGCTCGAGAAACATTGCTCAAAACAGGGGTGAAAGCAAAAGATATAGAAGAATACAATGTACCGGGTAGTTTTGAACTAATACATGCCTGTAAAGTTGTCTCAGAATCATTAGAGTTTGACGCTGTAATAGCAATTGGATCAATCATTAGAGGTGAAACCTCTCATTTTGATTATGTATGTCAAGGTGTTTCAAATGGAATTGCTCTTCTAAATGCGAATGGAAAAATCCCGGTGATACTATGCGTGCTAACTGATGACAATATGCAGCAATCAATTGATCGCTCTGGAGGTAAGTATGGCAATAAAGGATTAGAAGCATCAATTGCAGCCATAAAAATGGCTAGCTTCTAAAAAACATTAGAGGCTTTTCTAAGTATTATCGATAAGTTTTTACTGAAAATCGATATTAATGTTTTTAATTTAAACTTTCATAAGTTGATTTAAATGAATACTGAATTAGATATATCTGCTTACAATAAGGCATTAGATTGGCTAGGAAGCTCAATTGATGATTCTGATAAACTAACAATTAAAAGTTGGATAGATAGCGATCCCGAAAATTTAAACGAATTATTCTACAAGGATCTAGAGTTTGGAACTGGAGGAATTCGTGGACTAATGCGCCTTGGTTCCAATGGAGTCAATAAATATACTCTTGGTTTAGCTACTCAGGGACTAGCTAATTATTTAAATCATAAACTAAATAAGAAACCTAAAGTTGCTATAGCCTACGACTCTAGGAATAATAGTAAAACATTTGCTGAAGAAGTATCCAAAGTTTTTAAAGCCAACAACATTGATGTCTTTCTATTCTCTGACTTAAGACCGACTCCACAACTTAGCTTTGCGGTAAGGTACTTGTCATGCAATGCAGGAATAGTAATAACGGCTTCACACAATCCAAAAGAATACAATGGTTATAAAGTTTATTGGTCTGACGGAGGGCAACTAGTCCCTCCCCATGATCAAGAAATTTTAACTTGTGTAAAGAAGTTAAAAGTATCTGACATTCGCTGGACTCAAGGAAGCGGTAAAATCCATTATTTAGGCCAGGAGATCGACGAAAACTACCTAAAAGAGGTTGAAAAACTATCTCTCAACCCTGTATCTAATTCAAATCTTAAACTTGTTTTTACATCTCTACACGGTACTGCTATTACACTATTACCTGAGGCTTTCAAGCGTTTTGGATTTAAAAATATTCATATTCTTGAATCTCAAGCAGTCCCTGATGGGGATTTTCCCACCATTGAATCACCAAACCCTGAAGAAGCTGATGCTTTAGATCTTGCTTTGCAAAAAGCTCAAGAAATTGATGCAGATATGGTAATCGGTTGCGATCCTGATTCTGATCGAGTTGGTATTGCGGTAAGAGACAACAAGAATGAATTAATTCTTCTGAATGGGAACCAAACTGCAGCCGTCCTTTTTGATTATGTTTTGAATCAAAAAAGAATTACAAAATCCCTACCGAAAAACGGATTTGTAGCGTCTACAGTTGTTACCTCCAACTTACTCGAGAATATTGCAAAGTCCTACAGTATTCCTGCATATCAAACCTTAACCGGCTTCAAGTGGATAGCGGAATTAATAAAAAAACTTGAAGGAGAGAAAGAATTTATAATTGGTGGTGAAGAATCTTATGGCTACTTAATTGGGAGCTTTGTACGAGATAAAGATGCAATCTCAGCGTCCACTCTATTGGCAGAGGTGGCTTCATGGTATTTAGATCAAGGCTCAAGTTTTTACAATCAGTTAATGAATATTTATGCCGTCCACGGTACTCACGAAGACTCTCTTTTTAGTGTGATCAAAAAAGGTAAAAAAGGCGCACAAGAGATTCAGGAAATCATGACTAGATTAAGAAAAAACCCTCCTAAAAAAATAGGTGCCCACCATGTTAATGAAATATCCGATTTTCAAATAGGTAAATGCACAAATTTTATATCAGGTACTGAAAAAATCATCGACCTCCCAACATCCAATGTCCTTCAATTCACTCTAAAAAATGGAGACAGGATCACAGTCCGCCCAAGCGGAACAGAGCCTAAAATAAAATACTATTTTAATACAAAAGGGGCCTCAATAAATCTCACTGAAGACAACAGTTATGAGATTATTCTTGCTGAATTAAAGCAAAGAATAGAATTATACAAATCAATCGTTTCGAATTTTTAATTAACCAAAGTGAAACTATATTCAAAACACAGATTGCGTAGATATTTTTGGATATTTATTGGATTGCTAGGGGGCCTTGCAACTTTTTATAGTTTTTATTTAAAAAAAGAAAATAATCAATTGAATCAAATCGTTTTTGAGAATAAAACCCAACTATGGAATGCTGAAATCAAATTTAGTAATGAACATATTTTAAGGTTTCAGGTTGAAACCTTAAAGTCAGATACGTCAACATACTATAATGAAATCAATATTATAAATGGAGATGAAAAAATACCCCTTAAGCATCATAAGCAAGGAGAAAGTCTGGCTAAATCCATCTGGCAATTCCCGTTCCAATCAGAATTGCATCTTAACAATTCAAAAGAACTAAAAGGTTTTTTTATTAAAATTGAAACTAAGGAAAGCTACCCACTTACTTCCTCTCTAGCTATTATTTCGGAAGAAAATAATATGGGGAAAATCAATCGTTTTCCACCAAATGAATTCAAGAGGAACTCGGACAAAAATATATTTCCTTTTGCTGAAAGATTTTCAATAAAACTAAGATCTAACTCAGAGAATTCTAAATCCGCGATAGGTGAATTTATCCAGAAACCTAACTCAAATGAATATTATGGTTCTATACTAACCGAAACTGGAGATTATCGATATTTAGCCGGAAATCGATACGGAAACAAACTTTTTCTGAGCACATTTGATGGAGTTCATGCATATACGTTTTTCATTGACATCAAAGAGAATGGGGAAATTACAGGAAGACATTTTAGCGGAGCCAATTATTCGGAACCCTTTATTGGAAGAAGTGATAGCGTTTCAAAACTTCGTAACCCTTATGGAATAACTCTAGGGAAGGTAAATTCAAAAGTTGATATAAAGTTACCAGAATACGAAACGGGAGAAATTATGCACCTTATTACTGGGCGAGGCAATGTTACTCTAATCCAAGTCATGGGAAGCTGGTGCCCAAATTGTTTGGACGAATCAGCATTTTTTAAAGAACTCACAGCTTATGATGACCTAGATATCTATGCACTGGCATTTGAAAAAAGTTCCAATCGTGATGAATCTATTTCTGCAATTAAAAAAGTTGTGGAATATTTAGACTTAAACTATCCAATACTTTTTGCTGGAAAAGCCCAAAGCGGAGCCGTAGAAGACATGCTGCCGATAAAAAATTTCATTTCTTACCCAACATATCTTTTATACAATAGAGAAGGAAAACTCATTGAAGTTCATGCAGGATTTTCAGGACCTGCAACTCAAGGCTATGAAGATTTCACTGAGAAACTTCATTCAAAAATTCAGGACTTATTGAATTAAAACTTATGAGCAGCGCTATACAAACGAAAAATAAGTTCTTTCAAAGTCTAAAAAATCAAAATCCTCGAACGCTCGACAAGGTTATTCATGAATTACATGACAATGTTTTTAAAAAAATAGATTGTTTGGATTGCGCCAACTGCTGCAAAACAACCGGACCATTATGGACACCAAAAGATCGAGAAAGAGTAGCAAAACGTCTAAAATTAAAAACTACAGAATTTGAAAAATCTTACCTGAAAATAGATGAAGAAGGTGATTATGTTTTACAACAGCTCCCTTGTCCCTTTTTAGAAAATGACAATCGATGTGGAATTTATAATATCAGACCCAAAGCATGTACTGAATATCCTCACACTAATAGACCTAAACAAAAACAAATACTCCATTTAACCCAAATTAATGAAAGCATCTGCCCTGCAGTTGAGAGTATCGTCGATCAGATGGAGGCTATATTTTCAAAAAACGCAAAGAAAGGACTGCAGAAAAGATTAAAACGATAAGACAACCAATCAGATTATACCATAAATATCCTAATTGTATATAATTATACTGATTCAATAAATGCAATATTAGGACTGATAACTGGGATACTAACCCACCAATAAAAACTGCATTATTCTTAAGCTTAGGAAAAACCCAAGCACAAACAAATAGCCCCAACATTGGACCATAAAAAAGAGATCCAATTATATTAACTAATTGAATTAAATTTTCCGATAAAGACGCACTCAAAGCAACGATTAATGCAACAACACCCCAAAATGACGTCAAAACTCTTGAAGCAAGAATTGTCGTCTCTTGAGGAAACCCAAATGCCTGTTTAAAATCAACAATGGATGTGGCAGAAAGTGCATTTAATTCAGCACTACAGCTGGACATAGCTCCAGATAAAATAACTGCCAATAGTAGTCCCAAAATACCAACAGGGAGACTTTTTAAAGCCCAACCCAAGAACACATAATCGGTGTCTTTTGTTTCTATACCGGGAAAACGAGATTTGATCACAGATTCAGCACTATTTTTAAGTGAGTCACGCCTTTGATCAAGTGATCTCAAGTCATTTTGATATTGATTTCCTGGCCCTGATATCTCCTTAGAGAAATTGCTTGCATTTTTTTTCCTCAACAGAATCATATTTTCCCATGAAGCATTAATATCACTAACCTCAAGAGATTCAATTTTATTCCATTTCGATTGCACTGAGGGATTATGCCAGATAGGTTCTTGGGAAAAATGCATAGTGGTAAATAGAAGCAAGCCTAATCCTAGAATAAATAATTGCATTGGGATTTTTATAATAGCTGTAAAACCTAAGCCAATTCTAATTTCTCTCATACTCCTGCCCCCCAAGTATCTACCCACCTGACTTTGATCTGTCCCAAAATAGGCCATTGCTAAAAAGAAACCACCAGCAAGACCTGACCAAACAGTGTATCTGCTCGATGGGTCTATGGACCAGTCCAAAATCTGAGTTCGATTGTAAACCTCCATCAAATCCCATGATTCTGATAAACCTATATTCTCTGGCAAATCATTTAGAAGTACAAATCCAGCAGCAAAGAGTCCGCAAAAAACAACAACCATTTGAAAAGACTGTGTCACCCCAACTGCCTTGTAACCTCCGAAAACAGTATATAAAATAACTATTGCGCCGGTGATTATAATTGTTAAACTCAAACTCCATCCAAATACAGCTGAAAGAACAATTCCAGGAGCATATAGTGTTATACCTGCAGACAAACTCCGTGATAATAAAAATAGGCTTGCGGCCAACCACCTAACCCTATTGCCAAAAACTTTTTCTAAGAACGAATAAGCAGTCATCACTCCCGACTTCATATATCTCGGAACAATAAAAAGTCCTATAATTAATAAGGCAATAGGCATTCCAAAATAAAACTGCACAAACCTTAGCCCATCGGAAAAACCCTGCCCAGGGGTTGAAATAAAAGTTATTGCCGATGCTTGAGTAGCAATAATACCCAATCCAATAGTGATCCAATGACTTTCTTTTTTACCAACCAGAAACTCGCTACCCGAAGCATTTTTTTTTGTTTTCCAAATGCCCACAAAGACAATAGCTCCCAGGGTTCCAATCAGTGTTATCCAGTCAAAATAGGTTATGCTATTTTCCATGCCCAACAAGATTCGCTAAAATCCGGTATGCCCCTGGAACACCCTCTCTCCATTGACGAAAAAGTGAAAGACCACAATAAGTAACCGTGCCTTTACCATATTCTGAAACAATCCAAACACCTCTTTTCTGGGTCTCCCCAGGGTCACTCCACGAAATCAATGGCACGAATGAAGAATCCCATGAATCTGCGAAGTATAACCCCCTCTCTTGAACCCATCCTTCAAAATCTTTTTTATTTAATTGATTCGGGGACTTCATTTGTACATGACTCTTAACTAAAAAGTTAGGCTCTATAGTCTCAATCGTCACTCTATCTCGACTTAAACTGAATTGGACAGGGCCTATCTTGTCCAAAACCCTATCTCGACTTGCAGTATTATATTGGATGACCAGATGACCACCGTTAGAAACATAATCATCAATTATATCCTGAGAAGACTTTAACCCTTGATTGACATTATATGCCCTTATCCCAATAACTAAAGCATCCAAGTTTTTTAATACCTCGTTTGTTAGAAATGAAGCATCCAAATCGACAACCGTCATACCCATCTGTCGCATAGCCATTGGCGCATCATCACCAACACCTTTTATGTAACCAATTCTTAGTTTTGGCAATTCCATTGGAATATATCGCAACGGTAATGATCCATCTAGCCATACCTCTTGGTTAGGAATATGATCGTAGCGAAGCTTTACAGCTTTTTGAATGGCTTTACCGTTATCTGCATTACGTATTATAAGCTCACCCGATTGAGCATCCTTCGAGGGCTCAAGATAAAATTGCAAATGATAAACATTTTGTTCCGGCAGAAAACGAATAGCAGTAGGTTCTCCATCTTTAGTTTTCACATTCCATCCTTTAGGCACTTCAAAATCAAGATTTAGACTGTGCTTTTGACCCCATCGAAAAATAGAAAGATCAACCTCACGCCTATTTCGATCAATAAAAACGACACATGGCATAGAATAACTAATGCTAAATGAATTTGCATTTTGAACTGGTCTTCTTAATTCTCCTAAAACACGATCAGAAACAATATGATCCGGCCAAAGTTTCAATAAGCTCTCTTTTCCCGTTTGTTCATTTTTAAACAAAATACTCTTTTCCTCTAAGTGCATTAGTTCGAGTGGAATTGTCACTTTTGAGCGCTTTTTGAGTCGCTGCTGCTTATTTAATTGCTGGTCTTTAGAATTTAAAATTTCAAAACTAAAGTCTGCGTCTGACTCAAGACATATTTCAATTTCTGCATCAAGGCTCTCTCCCTCAACGAAATTTGGACTTTTCGCTTTAAAATCGACATAGATTCCTTTTAAGTCAATTAGATCTTTGGCATTTGACTTAAAATCCGAATCCGACCAATTAACAGACTCCCCGGATAATAACATCAAATATTCTTTTCTAAAACCTCTATCTATTTTACCCGCAAAACCCTGTGATTTATGCATCCCCCTGGCTTGTGTACCTATTTGTAATGAGGATTTACCGATTTCGGGAATAAAACCTCCAATTTCAATCATTTGAATCGAGTCATTCAAATTATCATCAATATTCCCTAACCACCAGGAGGAAGTATTCCAGTAAACTGCTTTGGGATAATACCCAGTATCATTTGCTCTTGCTCGAACTCTATGAAAAGCTTTTAATGCCAGTATTGCCGATGCTGAGTGATGACCATGGCCTGCTCTTTTATCTGGTGGAAATCGAGTGACAATAACATCTGGTTTAAACTCCATGATAACAGACTCTATTCGATTTAAAAGTTTTGCTTCATTCCATTTATCTAGAGTTTCGTCCGTGGTCTTTGAATATCCAAAATCTAAAGCTCCCCCAAAAAATTGTTTCGCACCATCAATTTTTCTGGCCGCAAAAAGCTCTTTAGACCTAATTACACCTAACACTTCGCCCAACTCTGGACCGATCATATTTTGTCCACCTTCTCCCCTAGTTAGACTTAAATATGCCACATCATAACCATTATATTTTGACCAATGAGCTATTAATCTTGTATTCTCATCATCAGGATGTGCGGCGAGATATAAAATCCTATAATCTTTAGATCTCTCATTAAGAGCTATTTCACCATTGGATGGAGAGAGATAATACCCATTAGTTTGGCATTTTAATGAACCGATGAGGCTTATTAATGTTATTTGAAATATAATCGAACGCATGTGTTTTATTTCTAGTTCAGAATTAAATGAATGTTAAAAAAAATCAATGTAGTTCACATATCTTAGAGGTCCTTATAATTTCGAATTATTTATTTCCTACCGTGAAAAAAACTTACACCTTACTATTTCTCGCTTTTTCTTTTATCAGTCAAGCCCAGAATTCATACCCAGAGCAATCAATTGACAACAAATCTCGTGTCATTTTTCAATCGGGAACTTATTCACTGCCTTCATTGTCCGAAATTACAATGAAGAGTTTAAATAAATCTGAAAGAAATTTAGATAAAGTTGTTAGGATTATATCCTCTAAAACTCCCTTAAGTAAAGAAGCTTGGGCAGAGTTAGAGAAGTTAGGAGTTACAAATATTGGATATCTCCCAATAAATTCATACCTCATTTTAATGCCAAAAACAAATGAAGATCTGTTTTTGGAGTTAAGAAAAAATGGTATATCGGGATTGGGTTCTCTTTTACCAGAAATGAAACTTTCTGAGCAGTTAGCAAGTGGAAATGTTCCCGAATATATTTGGGTAGGATCAAAATGGGAGCTTTATATCGAGGGTATGCCCTCAGTTGATTGGTCTGTTGTTATTGATGACTTGAAGAACTTAGATATAGATGTCTTAGGCACAGAGTTCGAGGGTCTCAAAATTTTAATTTCACCTGAATATATTAATTCTCTCGCCAATCACCCATCAATAACTTATATCCAACAAAAAGAAGCACCAGCTGAAGCAGAAAATAGGATTGGTATTAAAAACCACAGATCAAATGCTTTAAGAGTTCCATACTTAGGAGGAAGGAATTACGATGGAACTGGTGTTGTGGTCGGACACGGAGATGATGGAGATATTGTGCCTCATATTGACTTCACAGGTAGAATTTTAGCGAATAAATCAGGCCCATCTAATGGAGCTCATGGTGACCATGTTGCAGGAACAATAATGGGAGGTGGCAATTTAGATCCTGATGGTGAAGGTCAAGCTCCTGGCTCGAAATTGGTATACTATGACTATCCTGACAACTTAAATGACATTGATGTAGATTATAATTTGTACGGAATAAGAGTTACTGCATCCTCTTACTCTAATGGTTGTAATGCTGGATATACAGCATTTACGCGTCAGGTAGACTTAGATGCTATTCAGCACCCAAGCTTAACTCACGTCTTTTCTGCTGGAAATAATGGTAATTCTAATTGTAATTATGGCGCAGGGTCTGGCTGGGGAAATATAACTGGCGGCCACAAGCAGGGCAAAAATGTTTTGGCTACAGCAAATGTTACAGGAACTGATATTATTGCTGGATCAAGTAGTAGAGGACCAGCTCATGATGGACGAATCAAGCCGGATATCGCAGCCCTAGGAACTAATGTATTCTCTTGTCTCGCTCCAAATGACTATCGTTCCATCACGGGAACATCGATGGCATGTCCAGGAATAGCGGGCGTGATGGCTCAGCTCTATGATGCTTACAGACAAAACAACAATGGAACTGACCCTGAAGGAGGTTTAATGAGATCCCTATTGACCAACAATGCAGATGATCTCGGTAATCCAGGTCCCGACTTTAAATACGGTTATGGTCGAGTAAATGGACTTAGGGCTGCGAAAGCTATTGAAATGGGTTGGTACATTAAAGACAGCGTTGCACAAGGAGAAGTAGATACCATTAATATAACAGTACCAGGAGGAAATGGCGTTGGAGAGTTAAGAGTTATGTTGCATTGGACAGATCCTCAAGCCACGGTAAATGCAGGGCGCGCATTAGTTAATGATTTAAATGCTACACTTAATCTGGATGCAGCAACCTGGCTGCCATGGGTATTAGATCCTACCCCTAACTCAGCGGCATTAAACTCGAATGCAGTTCGGGCCGTGGATAGTTTGAATAATTCTGAACAATTTACTTTATCTCAGCCAACAGGAGGCACTTACAAATTATTAGTTAATGGAAGTTCTATCCCGGTTGGGCCCCAAAAATACTGGGTCACTTGGACAATTGTAAATAATGAAGTAGAACTAACTTATCCTATCGGAGGAGAAGTGATTCCTCCCCTAACTACAATTCCGGTAAGATGGGATGCTCCAAACGGTACTGGAACATTTAGCCTCGAGTATAGCACCAATGGAGGAAATACATTTACGCAATTTACCACTGCGCCTGCATCTGCAAGGCAAGCCAACTTTCTAACACCTAATGGGTCAGGAGATAGCCTTGTATTCAAAGTGCAAAGGGGTAATCAGCAAGATTTGAGTGATGCTCCCATTGGGCTTATTGGATATCCTGGGAACCTTCAGCTCAACTGGGCTTGTCCAGATTCATTTAATGTTAGTTGGAATGCCGTTAATAATGCTTCAGGTTATGTCGTTTATATGTTAGGACAAGAATATATGGATCCTATCGATACAACTGGGAGCAATTCATATACATTCTATAATGTGAATCCATCCAATACAGTTTGGTGGACTGTCGCAGCTTTAACCCCAGGGGGAAGAGCAGGCAAAAGAGCGGTTGCAGTTGAGAAAATATCAGGACTTCAAGGTTGTTTATTAACAAATGATGTTATTATGACTTCTGTTTTAAGTCCTTCGGACAATATTCCAGATTGTCAAAGCACCGGAAACTTACCAGTATCCATTTTAATTGAAAATGGTGGTCTAGACTCAGTATTTACGGTTCCGATGGCTTATCAGTTTGGGAGTAATGCAATTGTCAGAGATACAGCTTATGTAAGCTTGGCATCTACAAACACTCATGTATTCACATTCAACACAACAGTAAATGCTAGTTTATTAGGATCCTATTCAATAAAAGTATGGACAGAGTCTTTGATTGATCAAAATAGATGGAATGATACATTGATTTCGTTCTTTGAAATAGTCCAATCTGACTCTACTTACACTCTGCCTTACAGTCAAAATTTTGATAGCTTCTCAACTTGCGCAACCAGTAATAACTGTGGTAGTACTATTTGTAACCTAAGTGGACACATGACTAATTGGAACAATGGCTCACAAGATGATATCGATTGGAGAACTAACTCAGGAGGAACACCATCCTCAGGCACAGGTCCATCGTCTGGACATTCATCTGGCTCTGGAAATGATAGATATTTATATCTCGAGGCATCATCATGCTATGAGAATATTGCCATCCTTACAACACCCTGTATTGATATGACACAGACAATAATTCCTGAATTAGAGTTTTGGTCGCACATGTCAGGCAATTCTGATGGCGAACTGCATATTGATATTTTAAGCCAAGGTCAATGGTATAATGATTTTGTCCCTGCTATCTACACTATTGCGGGTTCTAACTGGACTCAACAAAATGTATCATTAGCTTCATTTGCCGGAAATGTCATTGTTGTTAGGTTCCGTGGACAAACGGGGAGTGCCTTCTCAAGTGATGTAGCAATAGATGATATTTCAATTACAGAAGTTACAATTGCTCCAACTGCAAACTTTAGTATTAGCAATTCTTTACCATGCCTCAATCAAACAATTGACTTCATTGACAACAGTCTGAATGGACCAAATCAATGGATCTGGAATATAAGTCCTAACTCGGGATATTCATACATGAATGGAACTGACTCAACCAGTCAATATCCTCAAATTGCTTTTAACAATTTTGGCACTTACAATATTAGTTTGACCGCTAGTAATAATTATGGATCAAATACTTCCAGTTCTTCTTCAATAATTGTAAATGGTGGATCTAACTTGCCATTCAATCAAAGTTTTAATAATTTTTTACCCTCTGGTTGGGTGCTTGAAAATCCTGATAATTCTACTACTTGGGATCAAAAAAATGCCATAGGAAGTAACGGACAAAATACCTCAGCCGTCTTCATATCTAATATTAACTACAACGCCCCGCTTCAAGAAGATTATTTGATAACTCCAGGAATTGATTTAACGGGAGCCTCTCAGCCTGTTCTGATATTTGATGTCTCCCATGCCACCTATAATTCAAATTATTCAGATGGACTTAGAGTCGATGTTTCTTCAAATTGTGGCAGTTCTTGGAGTCCTGCAGGTTACCTCAAATCAGGAACTGTGCTGGCTACGGTACCTGCCCAAACTTCTGCATTTACCCCAAATAGCTCAGGTCAATGGCGTGAGGACACTGTTTTTCTTGCAACCTCATTATCTGGACCTAGCATCAAATTTAGATTTGCTGCAATAAATGGATATGGCAACAATCTTTATATAGATAATGTTAGGGTTTATAATCTCGGAGCCAGTGCACCAAATGCATCTATAAATAGCTCAGTATCTAGTGCAACATGTATTAATGATACAGTTGTTTTTCAGGCTATGAACCCAGGGACGGCAATCGCTTCATGGGACTTTGGTGCAGGCTCAATTCCAAGTAGTGCAAATGGCGCTGGACCTCATTCGGTTGTATATTTTTCTGGCGGAGCAAAATCAACTACTCTTTCTCTTACAAACTCCGGTGGAACAGATGTTGATACTTTAGGATTTAATGTTGGTCAACCCGTAACAGCGGGATTTTCTTATAGTACCAATGGTCAAACCGTCAACTTTACTGATAATTCAAGCGGAGTTCCAACGCAATGGAATTGGGATTTTGGCGATGGGTCAAGTAGCAGTATTCAAAGTCCAACACACTCCTATCCAGTAACTGGCGGGTCATATAATGCTACTCTAGCGTCATATAATAATTGCGGATGGGATACAGCTGGAGTGCTGCTTCAGATATCTGGTGTTGGAACTGATGAACCAATCATAACAGATTGGTCTTTATCCCCAAATCCAAGTCAAAATAGGATTAATTTAATCAGTCCCTTTAATGATCATATTGAAAGTATCCAAGTAATTGACGCATTAGGCAGAGTGATTTTTAATGGTAAGCTATCCGCCGAGAACTCTTTAAATATAGAATCATTTGCCGCAGGGCAATATTTAATGAGAATTCATGCTAAGGGCACGAGAAAGGTGCTTCCCTTCATAAAAAAATAATTCGGTTATAACCAACTTCAAAACCCCAATTATACGATTATCGAATAATTGGGGTTTTTATTACCACGACATTTTATCTAAAAAATGGAATTAGTTGATAATAGCTTATTTTGTTATTCGG
>CALKDS010000007.1 GCA_938084135.1 uncultured Flavobacteriales bacterium | reverse complement strand
AAACATTCAACTTATACTTGCTGATCATAATGAAAAAAATAATTCATATCGAATTCAAGATGATCCCTACAATTCCATTTATGAATACTCTGCGACGGGATTTATGGATATTTGTAACCGCCTTTGTGTAGAGAAAATAATTGGCCCATTTCGTTCTGAAGCTTCCGAAATATTAGCAAATAAATCTACTGGAATTCCTGTGATAAACCCAGTTTCACGAGCAGTAAATGTAAAAAATAATCAAATGCTTATTGCGGCTGCTCCGTCAAGAAAGTCAGAATCTTTGGCTTTAGGTAAGAGAGCAGCAATAGATCGAGAAAACAATGATAGCAGCATAACTGTTTTATTATTGACTCAGAAAAGTATAAGTATGAAATTAGATAGTTCTTTTTTAGAATCATATGTCTCAACGGGGAGAAAATCAATAGAAATTGTAGCTCTTGAACTATCTGATCAAATCGATTTCAATGAGCTTGTATCTAGAGGCCCAAAGGATATGTTGATAAGATATGTTCTTTTAGATAACAATGTCTTGACTGCAGCTCAATTGCTCAGTGCATTTAGAAATAGAGATGCAGAACTAACAGAATTTTGGTCGATGGGCTCTGTCTTAAAAAGTAATGCATTGGATTCATATCTTCTTCTGCGGCAACCTATAGTTTGGGCTCAATCCGAGAGGGCCGACTACATAAAGCTAAATCGTATTTACAATTCAATTCAACGCTTCTCCAAACTTTCTCCGGGTAGGTGGGAATGGTTGGGATATGATATGGCTTGGTATGTAAACTATATGAAAAACAATACCCCAATGGCATATGCAGGCCCAAGAAGACTTTATGTCTGGAGTCATATTGAAGGTCATGGATATGTCAATGAATCGGCTTTGATGTTTAGGTTTGACCAGGCTGGGGTTCGGCCATTAGATTTGGTAGAGCCTTTTAAGCTGCTGCAGGAAACAGATAGTTTGATAATTAATTAATACTAAAAAATAAAATAGAGGTAATGAGCGATATTTCGAAATTAGAACCAAGAAGTGTTTGGAAAGCTTTTGCCGAGCTAAATTCGGTTCCTAGACCTTCAAAAAGAGAAGACAAAGTTCAAAAGTTTGCAGTGGAAATTGGAAATTCTTTGAATTTACCAACGGAAAAAGATGAAGTTGGAAATGTTAAAATAACGAAACCTGCATCAAATGATATGATAGATGCTACCCCAATAGTAGTGCAGGCTCATTTGGATATGGTATGTCAAAAAAATGATGGAACTAATCACGATTGGTATCAAGACCCTATTTCGATGTTTATAGATGATGGATGGGTTAAAGCGAATGGAACTACTCTTGGTGCCGACAATGGAATAGGTGTTGCATTTGCCATAGCTCTATTAAGATCTAAAGATTTGTCGCACCCTCCCTTAGAAGTGTTATTTACATCTGATGAGGAGACCGGAATGACTGGTGCTCTAGGGTTGAAAAAGGGATGGGTTCAGGGAAAGTATCTCTTAAATATTGATACTGAAGATGATACGGAATTGACAATTGGTTGTGCTGGAGGTATTGATGTCTCATCTTTTATGGATGTCGAGAGAAGAGATGCTCCTGTTGAAAATCCGGAAATATTTGAGATTAAAATATCGGGTCTTTCTGGTGGGCATTCAGGAATGGATATTCATTTGGGCTTAGGTAATGCAAATGTTTTACTTGCAAGGGTTTTAAGAGAAATAGAGAAAAAGGCATGTGCTTTACTCGTAGATTTTGATGGTGGTAACTTGAGAAACGCAATACCTAGAGAAGCATCTGCGACTGTGATAATGGGCGAATCACACTCTGATTTGCTTTTAAATTCAATAGAGTCAGTGCGCGATGAATTATTAAGTGAACTTAGGGTTACAGATCCTAATTTCATTTTAGAATGTAATAATAAAAGACCTAATGGTTTATTTCCTAAGGTTTTAAATTCAAAACAGCAGGAGAGAATCATTTCTGCGATTGCAGGTTGCCCCGTCGGGATTTTAAGAATGAGCCCTGAGGTTCCAGGTCTAGTTCAAACTTCAAATAATGTGGCTCGGGTGAAAATTGGAAGTGAGAAGGCCGAAATCTTATGCCTAACGCGTTCATCTTCAGAATCTGAAAAAATGGATTGTGCAAACAGAATTGCTGGTAACCTTAATATGGCTGGCTTTAAAACCTCTTTTTCAGGTTCATATCCAGGTTGGGAACCAGCGCCTTCTGGTTATTTGGCTGATTTGATGGAAAACACTTATCGAGAGTTGTTCAATGAAAATCCAAATGTTAATGCTTGCCATGCAGGCCTGGAATGTGGGATAATTGGAGAAAGGTGTCCAGGTATGGAGATGATTTCTTTTGGACCTAATATAAGGGGTGCGCATTCTCCAGATGAAAGAGTTGAAATTAATTCTGTGAATAAGTCATGGATTTATTTTGTCGAAGTTCTCAAACGTTTACAATAATAAAACTCATAATTTTATCTTGTTAATATGGGATTTATAGATTTGTTTTTTGGAGTATCTGCTTATTTTCTGATGGAAGGTGCTGCATGGGCTGCTCATAAATATCTAATGCACGGTCCTTTGTGGTTTTTGCATTCAGATCATCATACAAAAAATCCAGGTTTTTTAGAAAAAAATGATTTTTTCTTTTTAGTATTTGCAATTCCTAGTTGGCTTTGCATCATGCTTGGGATGATATACGGTATATCTGAGTCTGTTGCTTTTGGATATGGGATCGCTGGGTATGGCTTGACTTATTTTTTAGTTCACGAAATTTTTATTCATCAACGATTTAGATTTTTAAGAAATACCAGCAATCCCTATTTCAAAGCGGTTAGACTAAAGCATAAATTGCATCATAAAAACCTTGATCAACATGGAGCAGAGCACTTTGGTTTGCTTTGGGTATCACGAGAGTTAATTGCTTCTCAGCGTATAAAAAAGGGGTCATAATGAAGGGATTATACTTATTAACAGATGCTTTGGTTTTTCTTGGCCCTTTAACGAGATCATTTGAGCCTAGAATAGCTTATTACAGGAAATGGAAGAGAATGCTTTTGGCGACTTTTTTCACCATGTTAATAATGATTCCATGGGATATTTTCTTTGCGCAAGAGGGGTATTGGGGTTTTAATTCTGATTATTTGGTTGATATATACATTGGTGTTCTTCCTATTGAAGAAGTTCTTTTTTTTGTCGTTGTTCCTTTCGCGTCTTATTTTATTTATGAAGTCATGCAGCTCTTCTTCCCAATAAATTCTACCTCGAAATTGATGCATAATGCCAGTATACTTGCGGGAGCTTTTTTAATATTTGCTAGTATTCAACAAACTGGAATATATTCTATTGTTGTTGGTATGACCCTTGGGACCGAATTGATTCTAGTTGGTCTTTGGAAAGTGAGATGGCTTAAATCTTTTTTTAGGTCATATTTAATAATATTGATTCCCTTTTTACTCGTTAATGGGATATTAACAGGCTCGTTTTTGGATAATCCTATTGTTTGGTATTCTGAATCAGAAATTTTAGGATATCGAATATTTACGATTCCGGTTGAAGATGCTTTTTACGGGATGGAAATGATGCTTATATACACGGCAGTAATGCAATGGAAATGGATCCCGAAATTCTTTTCTTAGATACAGCTATAGCTGTTGTTTCAAAGCCTGCTATGTTAATGGTCGAACCGGATAGATTCGGAAATCCAAATTTACAAGATTGGGCGGAAAAAGAATTTGGCGGAATTACCTGGGCTGTGCATCGACTGGATCGCCCTACTAGTGGTCTCGTTGTTTTGGCTCGAAAAAAGTATTCTTGTACTCATTTAATGAGACAATTCGAAATGAGAACCGTCAAAAAAAGGTATAAATTAAAAAGTCACATCGAATTGCCGGAAGGAACATGGATTTGGGAAGATTTTTTAAAAAAAGATCATTTAAATTTCAAGAGTCTAATTGTTTCTAACGATGAAGGTAAAAGAGCGTCTTTAAGGGGTGTACGTATTGATAGGAATTCAGCAGAAGTTGAGCTATTTACCGGACGCTATCATCAAATTAGAGCTCAGGCGAGTCATAGAGGGTATCCAATTTTAGGTGATGTTTTTTACGGTGGAAATGCATGGGATAATGAAGGTGTAGCTCTTCATGCCAGTCATCTGTCTTTTTGCCATCCAAAAACTAATGAGGAGTTAATTTTTGATAGTGACACTAATCGGTTTTAAAGTAAAATTGATCGTACTTTTGCATTCTAATATCGTTCTATGCTTACTCGACGTCATATCCGCATTAAAGTGATGCAGGCTCTTTTCGCTTTTTATCAAGGTGAATCTAAAGAGATAAAAGACGGATTGTCTGATCTTAATAAGAGTATTCAAAATATTTATACATTATACTTATATGAACTGAAAATGTTTTGGCATTTTCATCGTTTTCTAGAAGAACGTCTAGAAATTGAAAAACAAAAAAAAATACCCAACCCGAATAGAGAATTTAGAATTCAAGCATTGCTAGAAATGCCCTTTATGCATGCTTTAGCTTCCGATAAAGATGTTCTTAATATTTGGGATAAAAAAAATATTAATTGGGGAGATGATCTGGATATGATTCGCGGAGCTTTTTTTTCCTTTTGGACAACTGAAATGGACGGGGAATGGTTAAATTCTGCTGAGACCCCCGACGAGCAGGATAGTATTCTGTGGTTCAAAAGGTTTTATCGCGACGCAATTGCAAATAATGAATCTATTCAATCTCACTATGAAGATTTGAGTATGCATTGGTCCGATGATCTGGATGCAGCCCAAATGATGGCTGTTCAAACCCTACAGAACGCAAAAAGAGGTAAGCCGCTTCTAGTTAACTTGTTTAAGGATGAAGACGATGAATTATTTGCGGAAATGATTTTTATAAAATCTATAACGTCCCATGATGAGTTAATGGCTAAAGTTCGCTCAAAGTCTGAAAAATGGGATTACGAAAGGCTAGCACCTGTAGATAGATGTATTATTGAACAGTCTATGATAGAGGTCCAATATGCTACTGAGGTTCCGGTTAAAGTTACCATTAATGAAGCTATTGAATTGGCTAAACAGTATTCCACAGAAAAATCTC
This sequence comes from uncultured Flavobacteriales bacterium, assembly GCA_938084135.1. GTDB lineage: Bacteria > Bacteroidota > Bacteroidia > Flavobacteriales > Schleiferiaceae > TMED14. The sequence goes on along the minus strand of CALKDS010000007.1, from coordinate 14,408 downwards.
CTGGGTTTATAAATGGTTTGTTAGACTCTCTTGTTCAGGATATGATTTCAGAGGGTAAAGTTAAAAAGATTGGGAGAGGACTAATTGATTAGTACATTCGCAGTCTTCTTAAATAACAATATATGAAACATACAATTTTTATAATTCTTTTAGCGCCAGTGTGCTTTTCCTGCTCCGATGCTTCTTCAAAAATAAAAAGCTCTGAAGACAGAATGTCAATAGACGCAGTAACTGATATTATAAAAAATAATGAGTTACCAGTTTTTTCTTTTGAACAGGAAGTTTGGGACTTTGGTCCAATCAATGATGGGGATGTTGTTGACCATGATTTTGAATTCACTAACACAGGTGAAGCTCCATTAATTATAAGTTCTGCACAAGGAAGTTGTGGATGTACAGTCCCAAAATATTCGAATGAGCCAATTGCTCCGGGATCCAAGGGTATAATATCAGTTCAATTTAATTCTAAAGGAAAAGGTGGTAGTCAAGAAAAGACTGTTACTCTATCCGCAAACACAGTTCCTAATACGAAAGTTTTAAAAATTAAAGCCCAAGTGGCTCCATAATTAATATTCAATCATGACAAATTTATTTTTACAGGCAAACTCTGCAGGGAGCATAAGCAGTTTTTTACCACTAATCGCTATTGTAGCAGTAATGTATTTTTTCTTCATTCGTCCACAAATGAAAAAGCAAAAAGAAGAAACTAAGTTCCGTAGCCAATTAGTCAAGGGAATGCGGGTGGTTACCACAAGTGGAATTCATGCTAAGATTTTAGATGTGGACGAGAAAACTGTATTGGTTGAGTCTGAAAATAGTCGTTTAAGACTAGAGAGAGCGGCAATTAGTAAAGATCTTACCGTATCAGTCAATCCTACTTCTAAAAAATAAGTTTATATCCTCTTCATTTGCTGTTGGAGCATTTTTATTTGATCTACCAACAAACCTTTGTTATCCAGTTTTTTAGCTTCACTCAATAAGAGCTGTGCTTCTTTTTTCTTTCTTTTTGTCATAGCCATTGCCGAAAGTTGCATTTTGGCTAAGGCACGGTCTTGTTTCATTCTTAGCCCTGTGGAAAGTGCTTTTCTCATCCAAGATTCACTCTTGGTAAGGTTTGTTTGAGAATTCATTAACCCCCTAAGAAAATAGTAATAAGCTAGCTGACCTTTTATTAAAGTTTTTTCTGGACTTTTAATTTTATCTAGTTGTTTTCCGGCTTTTTCAAAATTCTGTTTTCTAACCTGCCATAGTGCCATTAAAATTCTCTCATTTCTAAAATGAAATAAAATTGGAAAGAGGGAGATAAGTATCAAAAAAATCCCATTTCCAATTTCCGAATCAATGAATTGCTGGGCTGAAAAAATGATTATCCCAATAGCAATGGCCAGTCGTAAGTATTTTTGAATCATTATGCAAAATTAGTCTTTGCAAGGTTACTATCGATGAGATGTTAAAAACATATTCATTGAAGAATGAAATGACAACTTTAATGATATAATTTCATAAGGATTTAAAATCTATAGAATGGCATCCAAGCTAAAAGTTAAACGGAAAATATTTGTTCTAGATACCTCTGTCATATTGTATGATCATAATGCAATAATGAACTTTGAAGAACATGATGTTGCAATACCAATACCTGTTCTAGAAGAGCTAGATGAGTTCAAAAAGGGTAGCGATACCAAAAACTTTGAGGCCCGAGAGTTTATCCGAATGCTGGATAAGAAAGCTGCGAATAAGCAATTAACAGATTGGATCAGTCTCAATGGAGAAAAGCGAGGAAAATTTAGAGTAATAATGGCCACACCTGGTCTAGATGTTGATGCAACAGAGATATATGGCAAAGGAAAAAATGATCATAGCATTCTAAATGCCGCTCTTTTTCTCCAGGAAAAAGAACCTAAAAGATCAGTTATTTTGGTAACTAAGGATATTAATTTGAGACTAAAGGCAAAGGCCCTCAACTTGCATGCTGAAGATTATTTAACAGGTAGAGTAAAAGAGTCAAATACGAGATTTTCTGGACGATCAGAATTACAGAATTTTCCAGTGAAACATATTCAGAATCTGTATGATAAGAAGTTATTGGCTCTTGATCCTGCCGAAAAAAGTAATATTAAATATAAATTACAACCCAACTTATTTTATATACTCAAATCAACAAAAAACTCAGCTTTAGGATTTTTTAATGGAGAATCCAAAAGTATGGAGTTAGTTGAAAAAGATAGTTTTTATGGTATAAAACCAAGGAATTCTGAACAAGCTTTTGCTTTGCACGCTATCATGAATCCTGCGATTCGATTAGTAACGCTTACTGGTGTTGCAGGAACAGGGAAGACTCTTCTTGCTTTAGCTGGCTCTTTAGAACAGCGCCGTGACTTTAAGCAAATCTATCTCGCAAGACCAATAGTGCCTCTTTCGAATAGAGATATTGGTTTTCTCCCAGGGGATGCAGAACAAAAAATCAACCCATATATGCAGCCGCTTTGGGATAATTTAAAATTCATTAAAAATCAATTTAGTGAACGAGATCGTAATTATAAACAAATAGATGACATGGTTGCGAGTGAAAAAATACTTGTTACTCCATTGGCTTATATAAGAGGGAGATCATTATCTAATGTTATATTCATCGTGGATGAAGCTCAGAACTTGACTCCACATGAGATTAAGACAATTATCACCAGGGCAGGAGAGAATTCCAAGTTTATTTTTACCGGAGATGTACACCAAATCGATACACCCTATTTAGATGAACAATCGAATGGTTTATCTTATATAGTGGATAGGCTAAGGGGTCAGCCTTTATATGCTCATATTACACTTGAAAAAGGAGAGCGATCAGAGTTGGCAAATCTTGCTAACGATTTATTATGATTTCACTTTAAAATAGGTCCTCCTAAAAAGATGTCTTTTGATGATTGAGATTTAAACTGCTCGAAATTTTTATTGAACTTCTTTGCAAGGTTAATGCAAATTCTGTCGTAATCTTCAGGCTTTTTCCAGGATTTTTTTGGATCTAGTATACTTTCTGGAATATTAATGATACTTTCAATTCGACTAAGTCCAAATATTTCGTCTTTTACATGTTTTGCATTTTCAAGAGACCCATTTATCGCGTTTTCTATCATTATTCGGGTATACTTAAGAGGTATTCTGGATCCAACACCATAGCTTCCTCCGTTCCAGCCAGTATTAATTAACCAGACGTTTATATCTTGGCCGTGCATTTTTGATTTAAGTCTTTCGGCATATTTAGCAGGATGTAAAGGCATAAATGGTGCTCCAAAACAAGCTGAAAAAACAGCTTTTGGCTCGGTGACACCTGCTTCTGTGCCAGCGACTTTAGCAGTATATCCTGACATAAAATGATATGCCGCTTGATTTGGATTCAGCTTTGAAATCGGCGGTAGGACACCATATGCATCACATGTTAAAAAGAAAATATGTTTTGGCGAATTACCTAATCCTGTGGCCAGATTATCAATATGGTTTATAGGATATGAAACTCTAGTGTTGGGAGTGATGCTTGAGTCCTCGTAAATAGGTCTGTTTTGAGAATCAAGCTTTACATTTTCCAAGAGTGCGCCGGGTTTTATTGCTCTGAATATATCTGGTTCTTTCTCTTCAGATAAATTTATCACTTTTGCATAGCACCCACCTTCAAAATTAAATATACTCCCGTCTTTTGTCCACCCATGCTCATCATCACCAATCAAAAAGCGCGTTGGGTCAGCACTCAAAGTAGTTTTTCCGGTTCCTGACAGCCCAAAGAATAAAGCTGTTTTTCCATCTCTCCCAATATTTGCGGAACAATGCATGGGAAGAGTATCATGCTCAGTCGGGAGGATAAAATTGAGCGCAGAAAAAATCCCTTTTTTTATTTCTCCAGTATATCCAGTTCCACCGATGATTATCATTTTTTCGGAAAAACTAATGATTGCAAAATTTCCTTGACGAGTTTTGTCAGTATTTGGATCTGCATTGAATTCGGGAGCATGAAGAATTGTCCACTCAGGTTTGAAGCTTTTTAGTGTTTCTTCTTGCGGATTAATGAACATATTTCCAGAGAATAAGTTGTGCTCAGGAAACTCATTTATTATTCTCAATTTAAGTTGATGTCTCTTGTCCGTTCCGGCGATGGCGTCTCTTATGTATAGATGCTTTTTATCAAGATGTTCGACCATCTTTTTTCTAAGATTTAAAAAAGCACTTGGGTCAAATGGTTTATTGATATCTCCCCACCAAATTTCATCTTCGGTATATGCGTCTTTAACTATAAACCTATCTTCAGGTGATCTTCCAGTAAAAGTTCCTGTATTAATAGTTAAAACATTTTTTTGTGTCAGTCTTCCACGATTCAATCTAAGAGTTTCTTGTGTAAGAAATTGATGATCAGATTGATAGGATATTTCAGGTTTGTCAAAGCCTAAGTTAGATAGCCATGACATAAGAGTGACGCTCTTGTTAGAGTTATAGGACATTAGATTTTTATCAAAGGTTATGGCAAATTTAAAATACCTTAGTGTCTCAGATTAACATAATATTATACAGTTTTCAACAGATTTAAAGTGATATCAATTATTATTCTCGGCGCAGGCCGAAGTACATCTTCCCTAATCGAATATTTAGCAACTCATTCGGATCACGTCAAGTGGACATTAACAGTGGTAGACATAGATAAAAACACCATAGATAGAAAATGCAATAGATATAAGAATGTCAAAGGAGTTGCTGAAGATCTTAAAAATTCTGAAATTTTAGATAAATGGATTCAGTCAGGCGATATAATTGTTAGTATGCTGCCAGCTTTTATGCATCCTGTTGTGGCAAAACAATGCATAAAGTATAGTAAGCATATGGTAACTGCCTCATACGCCGGAGAGGAAATGAAGTCTTTAGATGAGCAGGTCAAGGAAAAAGACCTAATATTCATGAACGAATGTGGGGTAGACCCGGGTATAGACCACATGTCAACGATGGAAATAATAGAACGTTTACGTGATGATAAATCTGAAATTCTATCTTATGAAAGCTTTACTGGAGGCATCCTTGCTCCTGAAAGTGCTAAAACGCTATGGAATTATAAATTCACGTGGAATCCAAGAAATGTCGTCCTGGCCGGAGCAGGTTCAGCAGTCAAGTTTATTCAAGAGGGTTTATATAAGTTCATTCCTTACAATAAGGTATTCAGACGCACAGAGTTTATTAAAATACCTGGGTATGGCCGTTTTGAAGGTTATGCAAATAGAGATTCGTTGAAATATATATCAGAATATGGCTTGGAGGGTATTCCCACAATGTTTAGAGGAACTTTGAGAAGGCCTGGATTTTGTCGCGCTTGGGATGTGTTTGTTAAGCTGGGAGCTACTGATGACTCATATGAGATGGATAATGTTTCAAATATGACTCATAGAAGTTTCATTAATTGTTTTTTAGCTTATCATCCAACAGATAGTGTTGAATTGAAACTTATGCACTACCTACAGATTCCTCAAGACTCCGAGGTAATGAATATGTTAAACGACATAAATATATTAAGTGATGAGAAAGTAGGGCTTAAAAAAGGAACTCCAGCTAAAATACTTCAACACATGTTGGAGAAGAGATGGACTATGGGTAGAGGTGATATTGATATGCTAGTTATGTGGCATAGAGTTTACTTTAAAAAGAATAATTCCAAATTCCGTCTTGAATCGTCAATGGTTGTGAAAGGAAAAAATAATGAAGACACAGCGATGGCTTTTACTGTAGGGTTGCCAGTAGCAATAGCAACAAGACTTGTTGCTCTAAATAAGATAAAGTCACGTGGAGTTCTTTTGCCAATGAAAAAGGAGCTTTATGGGCCTATCCTTTCTGAATTATCCAAGTGGGGAGTTCGCTTTGATGAAAGAGTTAATCAAGTAGAAGATTAAAGGTTGTAAAGCTCAGCAGGAGCGCAAAGGTTTATTAGTTTTGATTTTTTATCGATACTGATCCAAAAATCATCAACCAATGGGATAAGAATAGGTTCTTCCTTATCCGGATGCTTTAAAGTTAGAATGCATTGGGCAGGCCTGTCCAGGACATCTGTAATTATCATTTCTCCTGGAAAAGAGCTATCAACTGCCGTGAAGCCAATAATTTCATGATAATAAAATTGATCAGAATTTAGCTCAGGTAATATTTCTTCTGGCAAGAATACAATCTTACCTACAAGTTTTGAAGCATCTTCTTCAGAAGATATTCCATCAAGTCGAATAATTACCTCATTCTCTTTATGGCTTCTAATAGAGGAAATAAAATAAGGGAGCGGTGAACCAGAATCTTCTAAAAACAGGACATCAAGGGATTTGTATTTCTCTGGATAGTCGGAATCTATATGAAGAACAACATCTCCTTTAAAACCGTGTTTTTTTCGAATGTACCCAAGTTGGAAGTGTCCCTCCATGTTTTGCTATTCTGCCTCTGGAGTAGGCTCTTCAGCTTTTGCTTCTGGATCCGCTTCTTCAGCTTTTACTTCTGGAGTAGCCTCTTCCGCTTTTGCTTCTGAAGCAGCCTCTTCAGCTTTTTCCTCTGGTGCACTCTCTTCAGCTTTTGCCTCTGGAGCAGCCTCTTCAGCTTTTGCTTCTGGAGTAGCCTCTTCAGCTTTTGCTTCTGGAGCAGATTCTTCAGCCTTTACTTCTGCAACAGTCTCTTCTGCAACAGTCTCTTCGGTTACTGGTTCCGGCTCTAGGGTATTTTTAGCTGCAATATTGGCTGCTCTTTGTTCTTTTACAGCAGATTCAGCCTTTAATCTTTCAACTCTTTCTTTATTGTCAGCGGAATTAATTGATTCTACCGTCTTGTCAATACTCGCAGCTTTGTCGGCCATCCATTTTTCAAAACGTTCTTCGGCTTGTTCTGGGGTCAATGCACCTTTGCGAACACCGATCAATAAATGTTTTTTCATCATTACACCCTTGTACTTCAAAATTGCTCTTGCAGTATCGGATGGGACAGCACCTTTCATGATCCAATCTAGTGTTCGATCAAAATCGAGACGAATCGTTGCAGGGTTGGTATTTGGGTTGTATTGCCCTAAGTTTTCTATGTTGCGACCATCTCTTTTGGATCTTGAGTCAGCAGCAACGATAGTGTAAATTGGGCGGCCTTTTCGACCGTGTCTTTGAAGGCGAATTCTTGTTGCCATGTTTTAATTGTTTTACAAGGGTCCGAAACCCGGATAATTAATAAGTGCGCAAATGTAATACTAATTGATCAAAAAAAATAGTTAAAGAAATTTATTCTCCTTCATCCAATCATCGTTGTAAATCTTATTTATGTATCGACTTCCATGGTCGTGAAATAGCACTACAGAAATGGCTTCTTTTGGTAAGAGATGTTTTAGCTGTCTCAGCCCTTGAAACGCCGAGCCGCAGCTGTATCCGAGAAGCAAACCTTCTTTCCTCGCCAACTCACGTGCAGCAAGCGCTCCGTCTTTATCCGTAACTTTTTCAAACTTATCGATAAGATGAAATTCCACATTTTTAGGTATTATATCTTCACCTATACCTTCAGTTATGTAGCTATACACTTCTGTTTCATCAAACTCTCCAGTCTCATGAAATTTCTTAAAAACCGAACCGTAAGAATCTATACCCCAAATCTGAATTTTAGGATTTTTCTCTTTTAAATATTTCGCTACTCCTGAGATGGTGCCGCCTGTGCCAACTCCAACGATAAAATGTGTGATTTTGCCTTCAGTTTGATCCCATATTTCAGGACCTGTTGATTCATAATGTGCCTGTCTATTGCTTAAATTATCATACTGGTTCGGAAAATAGCTATTAGGTATATCTTTATTTAGTTTTTCTGCCACAGAGTAATAAGACTCCGGGTGATCAGGCGAAACATTTGTAGGGCATACATGAATTTCTGCACCTAATGCCTTTAAAACATCTATTTTTTCTTTGGATTGTTTATCGCTTAGAGTACAAATCAAACTGTAGCCTTTTATAATTGCGGCTAAAGCCAGTCCCATTCCCGTATTACCGGAAGTACATTCGATAATAGTTCCTCCCGGTTTTAACAGGCCGTTTGCCTCAGCATCTTCAATCATTTTCAAAGCCATTCTGTCTTTTGTACTGTGTCCTGGATTGAAATATTCTACTTTGGCTAAAACACGACCTGGAATATCTTTTGCAATCTTATTCAACTCGATCATGGGAGTGTTTCCAATGGTTTCAAGAATATTGGAAAATACAGTAGGGTTGGAATGCTTTTTATTCATGGCCCAAATATAGGTCTCAATTTATCGTAAATTAACCTTGATATGGGGTGGGTCGCTTGGCCTTTACAGTATCTTTTTTGAGGAGAATTTCTTTTGTCAAAAGGTCCTGAATTTTAATTGACTTGAGACTATGAACGGTGTCGTTACGCACACCAACAAGTGCATCTTGGAGTGAACACTTATCAGGGGTTAAGCATTCTTTACATGATTCATAAAAACGATGAGAAGCACATGGTAAGAGTGCAATAGGTCCTTCTAGTATTCGAACGATATCTGCCAATGATATTGAGTCTAAGTCTTTACTAATACTATACCCACCGGACCTTCCTATTTTACTTGTTACAATACCTTCATGTCGGAGTTCAGATAGAATTTTCTCAAGGAATTTTCTTGATATTTTTAATGACTCTGTTATTTCAGTTATGGGTGTCAGCTTTTCACTTTTATTTCTTGCAATGAAGAGTAAAGATTGTATTCCATAATATGTTTTTCGATTCAACATGGAAAAGTCAATTTTTGTAAATCGCTGTTAACACATGAGCAAGCCTGACTCCGGCCAGATAAAGTCTGAGATTTAGTGTCTCAATATGATGATAATTATAATCATATCCCAGAGAAATGGAATTTTCATCGGGATAGAGGCCAGTCATTCTTATTTCTTTAGATTCCATTGCCCATTCGCGGACATTCGAATTCTGGTAATTTTTAAGATTATTGTCACCATTATGATCAATCCAATTGGTATATTCAGTGTAGGATAGGTCTTGATAGTCTATGATCTCCGAATCCCAAATCTTGTGTAGGTTACTATTTTTTCCAAACCATTTAATTTTCAAATCATTACCCCCACGGTCTTCTCCATTACCCACGTGAAGGGGTTGGTGTATGTCTCCTATTAGATGCGCAAGCATGCGAATGGCCATTCTTTCATCGCCATCCGTGAAATTTTTCGATGATAATTCCCTAAGCAGTCTTTCAATAGTAAGTATCACATCACCATTTTTAGCTTTCTCATTGTTGTCTTCATATGTTGTTTTATTATTTGGAATAGTACAATAGTGCCATGAGGACATGTGATTAAATGAGTCATCAGATCTAACATGATCCATCCAGGTTGAACACATTGCTAGCGACTCTCCTTGAAGGATTTTGTCAATCTTTTTAAAAACTTTTGGATCCAAATGTCTTTCCGCAATCTCTCCAATAATTCTGTGACCTTTAGCTCCCCATGCCAAAACATTGATGGAAAACAGAACAGAGGCAACAATTAGAATTATTATTTTTACAAAAGTTTTTTCCATAATTAAGTCTTGATAACTGGAATCAATTTCAAATATACATATAGCAACTGCTCACTATCTTGGTACCTTTGAAATTAAATAAAAAACATAATGTCCTTCAAGGCGCATCCTACAGCTGAAATTGACAAACCTTGCAAAATAGGCGATGGCACTATGGTATGGCATTTCTCCCATGTCATGAAAAATTCGACTATTGGTGAAAACTGTAATTTAGGGCAGAATGTTCTTGTCTCTAATGAAGTTGTTTTAGGGAAAAATGTTAAGGTTCAAAATAATGTTAGCATTTATTCTGGTGTGACATGTGATGATGATGTTTTTTTAGGTCCATCATGCGTCTTTACGAATGTTACAAATCCAAGATCTGCAGTAATTAGACGCGGTCAATATGAAAAAACACATGTTGGGAGGGGAGCAACTATTGGAGCAAATGCAACAATTGTATGCGGACATGATATTGGTAAATTCGCTTTTATTGGCGCCGGTGCTGTCGTAACTAAAAATGTTGCCGATTATGCTTTGGTAGTGGGAAATCCATCAAGGCAAATCGGATGGATGAGTGAGTTTGGACATAAGCTTGAGTTTAATTCAAAAGGTGAGGCAATATGTCCAGAAAGCAAAGAATCTTATCTGCTTTTAAACAATAAGGTTCGTAAAAAATAAATTTTATTAATTACATATAATAACACGTATTGAGACATTTAAACGCATCAAATAGTAGTGAATTAGATTTCATCAGAGAATCTGCTAGAGATTTCTCTAAAAAACATATTTTACCAAATGTTATGGAGTGGGATGAAGCCCAACACTTCCCTGTTGATATATTTAAAAAAATGGGTGAGCTGGGGTTTATGGGTGTACTTGTTCCAGAGGCTTATGGTGGTTCATCCATGGGATACGCTGAATATATTACAATCATTGATGAGATTTCTCAAGTTTGTGGGTCAATTGGTTTATCCGTTGCCGCGCACAATTCTTTATGCACTCAGCATATTGCTCAATTCGGAAACGAAGAACAAAAAACTAAATGGTTACCTAAACTTGCAAGTGCTGAATGGATTGGTGCATGGGGTCTTACTGAAACAGGAACAGGCTCAGACGCTGGAGGTATGAATACGACTGCTGTCAAAGATGGAGACTCTTGGATCTTGAACGGCTCAAAGAATTTTATAACTCATGCTATATCTGGTGATATAGCAGTAGTTATAGTGCGGACTGGGAAAAAGGGAGATTCTCATGGGATGACCGCATTTGTTGTTGAGAAAGGAACACCAGGTTTTACTGGAGGAAAAAAAGAAAATAAGCTAGGAATGAGAGCCAGTGAAACAGCTTGTTTGTTCTTTGACAACTGTAAAATTCCCGCATCAAATATTCTGGGAGAAGAAGGAGAGGGGTTTGTCCAAAGCATGAAAATTTTAGATGGTGGCAGAATATCGATTGCAGCACTATCTCTTGGTATAGCCAAAGGTGCAACTAATGCTGCCATTAAATATTCTCATGAGCGTGAGCAATTTGGTAAGAAAATAGCTGATTTTCAAGCTATTGGTTTTAAGCTAGCCGACATGGAAACAGAAATCTATGCTGCTGAACTGATGATCCGTCATTGTGGATCTCTCAAGGATCAGGGGTTAAAAGTCACAAAGGAGTCTGCTATGGCTAAATACTATGCTAGCGAGATGGCTGTCAGGGCTTGCACTGAAGGTATTCAAATTCATGGGGGTTATGGATTTACAAAGGATTATCCTGCAGAAAAATTCTTTCGCGATGTTAAATTATGTACGATAGGTGAGGGAACTTCAGAGATTCAGAAGCTGGTAATTAGTAGAGAGATTTCCAAAAATGTATAATGTGATATATTTCGCTATCTCAAAATATATAACCTTTGATCGTCAATTCCGCATCTTTTAATGAATGAATTGATTGGTTCTCTCGTTCATTTTTTACATTTGCCCTAAGTATAAAAATATTATGAAAAAAATTCTGATCTTAACGCTATTGTTGTTTTTTGGTAATGACCTATCGGCTTCCCATTTAATGGGAGGAGAGATCACATGGCAGTGTGCCAAAACTGGAGCAAATGCAGGAAAGGTTAAGTTCAGAGCCATAATCTACAGAGAATGTGGTGGTATCTCATTCAATCAAAATACTCTTGTGTTGTCTTCAAATTCACCAGCTGGCTCCGTCACGTGCACAAGGGTGGGTACTGGCAACAATGTTTCTCCAACATGTTACAGCGGTCAGCTTGCATGTTCAACTCCTTCGGGAGAGGGCCGGATGGAAGAACACATATTCGAATCAGGATGGATTAATTTAAATGGAACGCCTCCGGCTGCAGGTTGGACTTTTTCTTGGGGTACGTGTTGTCGTCCAACTTCTACATTAACGAATTATCAATCAGGGTCCGGATATTGGTTACGAGCAATTATGTATCAATATACGCCTCCTGGTGCTGGAGCACCATTAACAATGAATACATGTTATGATAGTTCTCCTCAATTTGCAGAAAAGCCCAAATCAATTATTTGCACGGGATATCCTTACACATTTTCTCATAATGCTTATGAGCCCGAGTTCGATTCAGTTCACTATTCTTTTGCTGATCCTATGTCCTCGGCCACAGCAACTACTACTTATTCAACACCTTATTCAGTAACCAGTCCTTTCCCTAACCAAGGGAATCCAGTAGGGTTTACCCCATCGACTGGACTCATTACGATTGAGCCTACTGTTTCTGGATCTTTTATGTCTTGTATAAAGGTTGAATCATATCGTTGTAATCAAAAAATTTCTGAAATTTTTAGAGATATAGCGATGGTGATAAAAACAGGTTGTGAGCTCACAGGAACAAGTACTCCTAATCTTCCGCCTGTTTTAACTTTGGATTCTATTCCAGGATTGACAGGAGTCGTTATCGTTCCGACAAAACAGTACTCAGGATACGGAACGGATACAGTATGGCAAGCCACAGTCAACCCTGGAGATCTTGTGAACTTTAGATTGACAGCTACTGACAATCAACTAACGCCACTATTTAATTTACAAAATGTAAATTTCTCAGCAAAAAGTGCCCAAATACACAACTCCACAATTACTAATTCTTGCGCTGAGCCTCCTTGTGCGTTTGTCACTCCGGTTTCACCAGCAACGTCGTTTACAAATCCATTGTCTTTGAATATTGATTTTTCATGGCAAATCGCATGTAATCATATCTCCTCTCAAGGCTCATGTGGAACAGGAGCAAATACCTATTATTTCCCGTTAAAAATGCAGGATGATGCTTGTCCCGCGCCTGCAGTCAGTGTTGCTACATTAAGAATTGATGTAGTTCCTTCTGTGCCGAGTGCTCCGGATTTAAGCAATAGCTGCTTGGCATTTGACGCATCGAACAACTCAGTGGTTGTTAATTGGGACACTCCTGCAGATACTGGAACGGACTTCCAAGGATATATAGTTTTTCACGGCACAGCTCCAGGAACGCCATTTATTGCGGTAGATACCATTTTTGGTGCGTATTTACCCACCACATATAATCATTTATCCACTAACTCTATTGCAGCTCCCGTTGCAAATGGTAATAATCTTTATTATCTCAGATGTATTGGCTCTTGTGGTTATGAGTCTGTAAATAGTGACACGCTTCAAATGATGCTGTTAGACGTGACTCCAATTCCTCCAACGAATTCCTCTGTAGCTCAGCTTGATTGGAACTCTAATGTTTCTGGATCAACAGCAATGTACCAGATATGGAGACGGCCTCTTGGTGCCCCAGTCTCGTCTTGGACAGCTATTGACTCCACTACATCTTTAACTTACAATGACACGGTGAATACTTGCGGTCAGGATTTAGAATATCAAATTCGAATTGCAGGACTATGTAATTCTACCACTGATAGTGGCTCTTTTTCTGATAGTTATAACACTGATGTTCTTGTTATTGATTCTGTATCTGTTGTTGCGGGTACGGCAATTATATCGTGGTCAGGAAACACCAACGGTGACGTTGTAGATTACGATCTTCTTGAATATGATCCAGCAACAGGATGGAACTCAATAGCGACAGTGCCTTATGGTACAGCGATGCCTTTTACCATACCCGGTGCTTTGCCATTGGACTCAGTCAAAACTTATAAAGTAATCTCCACGGATAGTTGTGGCAATCAAAGTAGTGATCTACTGGTTTCACGGCACAATAACATTCTTTTAACAGAAAGTTTAGATCCTTGTGAAGGAGTGCTTCGCTTAAAATGGAATACTTACAGAGGGTGGCCAGGTGGTGTGGGAGCTTACAGGGTTCTGGCAGATGTAACGCCTCCGGGAGGCCCTACCCAAGTAGGTGTCTTGTTTGCCACAAAAACAGCGACTGATTCAGCCTTCAATACCAAAGCAATAATAGGGGGTTGGAACTATTGTTTCTATATCCAAGCAGTAGATACTGGTATCACACACTTTAGTACTTCTAATGAAATATGTATGAATAGCCTGGCGGTTCAACGGTCACGTATTTTATATATGGCCAAGGCTTCAGTCCGACCAGACAATGCTGTTGAACTGGTTTGCTATGTTGACAAGGATGCTGATATTATTCATTTTGATCTTCAGCGAGCAGAGACCCCTGGTGCGGCATATACATCTCTTGGGATGATCCCAAAACCCGTAATCCAGCCATCAGAAATAAGATTTACAGATTTTTCTGCAGATCCTCAAAATCACAGATATGAGTATCGTTTTGTAGCTACGGATAGCTGTGGGGGTATTGATACCGCTTCAAATGTAGGAGCGAATATGCTTTTAGATGTAAAATCTAAAGAGAACTTAACCAACGTTCTTAGTTGGAACTCTTATCGAGAGTATATGGGTGG
>CALKDS010000006.1 GCA_938084135.1 uncultured Flavobacteriales bacterium | reverse complement strand
TTCCAATATTCAATTCTGGTGGACGCATAGCTAAAATTCAAGAAGAGCAGATAAAACTTAAGGAGTTAGACATTCTTGTTAACAACACTAAATTGGCATTGATCTTAAATCACAATCAAGCTCGATCTGAATATTCAAATGCTTTAAAAATATTTCAGCTTCAATTAAAAAATGTAGAGGTATCAAAACGGATATTAAATAACTCAGAGGCGAAATTGATTGAAGGCACGATTTCATCAATGGATTTTGCCCAGGCTTTTAATCAATACCAGGAGTCCATAACATCAATGTTGCAAGCTGCAAATAACACTTTAAACAAGAAAGTGGCTCTTGAAATCTCTCTGGGCAAATACCGGTTAAAAAATTAAAAAATATCACTATCAAATTCGAATAATTTCAAACATGACAAAACAATTCCTCCCAATAATCCTTCTGGCTTTAGCAGCTGCTTCATGCTCTACAAAATCAGCTGAAACGCCAATTAAATCTTTGACACAAAAACGAGACTCACTATCAGCAATTATGGAAATTGTTAGGGCAGAAATGCGCGAGATAGATGATGAGTTAGCTATTCTAGATACTACGAGATCATTTTCCAGTGTTACAGTAGTTGATGTTATTCAAGACACATTCACCCATTCATTTAAAGTTTATGGAAATATTAAGTCTGACCAATCCGTGAAAATATATCCAGAAACTGCAGGTAAAATCGAGGGTATATATGTACGTGGAGGTGATAAAGTAAAATCCGGTCAGTTATTAGCTTCATTAGATGCTGATGTTTTCAAGGCAACAATAAATGAAGTCGATACTCAAGTAAAACTTGCCGAGACAATGTTTGAAAAACAATCTCGGCTTTGGAGCCAAAAAGTAGGAAGTGAAATGGATTTTCTGCAATCTAAAATGCAATTTGAATCCTTACAAAATCGTCTTCAAACTATTAAAAAGCAATTAGAAATGACTGAAATTCGCGCACCTTTCTCTGGTGTCATCGATAAAGTTTATGCTAAAGTTGGGGAATATGGAGCTCCTGGAATGCAAATGCTAAGACTCGTAGGGAATGGACCTCTAAGTTTAGAGATGCAAGTGCCTGAGAATTACATTACAAGTATACAGGAAGGTCAAAAAGTTAATATGGACTTCACTGCAATAAAAATGAAAAAAGACGGATGGATTTCCCAGGTAGGTGATTATATAGATCCTAGCAGTAGAACGTTTAGCGTATCTGTAAATCTCGCTGAAAACAAGAGTAATAATATTATAAAAGATAATATGATGGCTTCTGTTGAACTTCGAGATTATGTCGCTAATGACGCTGTGATGATCCCAAATAAATTAATCCTACAAGACACTAAAGGAGTCAGTTACACATACGTTTTTATATTAAAAAACGAAGAACTTGGAACTGTTGAACGTCGTAATCTACGAATAGGTAAATCAAATGATAATATGACAGAAATTCTTGAAGGACTTTCAAGATCGGATAAAATTATAAATCGTGGAATTCGTTCTGTACAGTCCGGAGAAAATGTAAAAATTTACTAATAGTATGGTTGAAGAAAATAATAGTCTCATGAGAAGATTCGCAATAACGGATTGGGCAGTAAATAATAGAGTTACAGTTGGTGTATTAACTATTATTATACTTATTGCAGGTTTGATGTCATACCGTGCTATGCCAGCTGAAAGCTTTCCTGAGATTACTCAACCAACAATATATATTGGAACCCCTTATCCGGGTAACTCTCCAGTTGATATTGAGAGATTAATAACTCGTCCCTTGGAAAAGGAATTAAATAGTGTTTCGGGCATAGATAAAATCACCTCGACTTCGGTTCAAGGTTATTCTTCAATTCAAGTAGAATTTGATTTTAGCGTTGAAGTATCGCAGGCACTTCAAAAGGTTAAAGATAAAGTAGATGCAGCTAGATCATCACCCGATTTTCCAAATGATTTGCCAGCTGAACCTAATGTTTTTGAATTCAATATAAGCGAGTTAATGCCTATTATGAATATCAATTTATCAGGAGAATATACAAGTGACCAACTCGAGAATTATGCTAAATATTTAAAAGATGAAATTGAAGATCTTTCCTCTATCTCTGCTGTTGATATAAGGGGCATTGATAAAAAAGAGGTTCGGATTTTAGTTGACCTCTCTGCTATGGAGTCTGTAGATATTTCATTTAATGATATTGCAGGAGCAATTCAAAATGAAAATATTTCTATTTCTGGTGGAGACCTCCTAGTTGATGGCTACAGGCGTAATGTAAGAGTTATCGGCGAATTTGAATCTTTAACTGACATTGAGGACATCATAGTAAAACATGAAAAAGGAGCGATAGTGTATTTGCGTGATATCGCTACTGTAGAATTTGATGAAATTGAACGTGAGTCTTATGCTCGTCAATACAATGATCCAGTAGTTACTTTAGACATAAAAAAGAGATCTGGAGAAAATCTAATTTTAGCATCAAGAGACATCAATGAGATTGTCTCTGCAGCTCAACAAGACTATTTTCCAAGTAACCTTCTATTATCAATAACAAATAACCAATCCACCCAAACTAAAAATCAAGTAAGCGAGTTAGAAAATTCCATCATTTTTGGTGTTTTACTGGTAGTCCTAGTTTTAACTTTCTTCTTAGGTTTAAGAAATGCTTTATTTGTGGGGATTGCGATTCCTTTGAGTATGCTTTTGAGTTTTTTCATACTAAACTCAATGGGAGTTACTCTGAATTTCATGGTTCTATTTGCCTTGGTTTTGGCATTAGGAATGCTTGTAGACAATGGGATTGTAACCGTAGAAAACATATACAGATTTCTTAGCCAAGGATATACTCCTGTTCAAGCAGCAAAACTAGGGGCTGCAGAAGTTGCTATGCCCATAATAACATCTACAGCAACCACGCTAGCAGCCTTCATTCCTCTAGCTCTTTGGCCAGGAATAATCGGTGAATTCATGAAATTCCTCCCCTATACTTTAATCGTTGTTCTTTCCTCTTCACTTTTTGTTGCGCTTGTTATAAATCCATCTTTAGCGGCAAGGTTCATGAAGGTTAGCGAGAACAAAATTGGTCGACCAAAATGGACATCCATTGGCCTTATCCTAGTTGTTTTAGGGTTTGTTTTTAATTTTCTCATAGGGGCTACCATTTTTGGTAATATTCAATTTTACTCAGGACTACTAATTTTAAGTTTTTTATATGTTTTTGAGCCGGGAACGCGATATTTTCAAACAAAACTATTACCTGCAATAGAGAAAAAATATACCAGATTAATTGAATTTTCTCTTCGTGGAAAAAATGCAAGATCTACTTTCTTTGGCACGGTTGGTCTACTTTTTTTCTCGATAATTCTTCTCTCGGTATTACCTCCAAAGGTTCTATTCTTCCCGGATTCACAACCCAATTTAGCAAATATTTTTATTGAGTTACCTGTTGGTACCGATATCCAAGAAACCAATATTGTAACATTGGAATTGGAAAAAGAGATATCCAATATATTAGATTCCTACACGTATAATAAAGATGGAGAAAACTATAATTATATGGTTGAATCCATTATTGCGCAAGTGGGTAAAGGGACTAGTGATCCGAATCAAGGGCCAGACAATGCGGCCACTCCGCATAAATCTAAAATTGTTGTGGCTTTTCGTGAAACCAAATATCGCTTAGATGCTAAAGGCAATCCTGTATTAAGCTCTGATGTTTTAAATCTTTTAAGAGATAAAGTTTCAAATATCCCTGGAGCATTAGTCGTTATTGCAAAAGATGAGAAAGGTCCACCTCAAGGTCCACCTATCAATATAGAACTATCAGGAGTAGACTACGTTGAGGTTTTAGCTGTAGCCCAAGATGTAAAAAGATATATCAAAAGTTCGGCTATAAAAGGATACGACGAACTAAAAGTAGATGTCGAATCTGGAAAGCCGGAATTGCCTATTCACGTCGATCGTGCTAAAGCGAGAAGTCTTGGTATATCTACAGGTCAAATTGGTGATGCACTGAGAACTGCCTTATTTGGTAAGGAGATAAGTCGCTTCAAAAATGATGAAGATGAATACCCTATAAATATTCGCCTATCAGATAACTACAGGTATAATCTAGAGAGCTTAATGAATCAAAAAATAACATTTAGGGATCAGAGCGATGGAAAAATCAAACAGGTTCCTATTAGCTCAATTGCATCTGCAACTAAATCCTCAACTTTTTCAGCTGTTAAACGCATAGATCTAGATAGAGTGATTACTGTTTACTCTGGCTTAAAAGAGGGAGCTAATGCAAATCAAATTGTTGCAGAAATGAAAGCTTTGCTTTTAAATTATGAGCTTCCTGACAATGTTTCACTTTCATTTACAGGACAACAGGAAGAGCAAGCCAAAGAGTTTAGTTTTCTCTCAAAAGCATTGTTGGGAGCAGTTTTTATGATCTTCTTAATTATCGTAGGTCAATTTAACTCGGCTAGGATACCATTTTTAATATTAACCACAGTAATTCTCTCATTAATTGGCGTATTGCTCGGGCTTGTTATTTTCCGAATGGACTTTGTGATAATTATGACAATGATTGGTATCATTTCTCTTGCTGGAGTCGTTGTAAATAATGCAATCGTTTTAGCTGATTATGCAAATCAAGTTATTGACCGAAAAAAAGCAGATTTGAAATTAGATTTAGAAGCATCCTTGCCAGTAGATGATTTAGCTGCAGCCCTGGTACTTGCCGGAAAAACAAGACTTCGACCAGTATTATTAACAGCAATTACAACTATTTTAGGCCTGTTGCCCCTAGCCACAGGAATGAATTTAAACTTCTACACTCTGATATCTCAGAATGATCTTCAAATTTATTTTGGTGGAGACAACGTTGCATTTTGGGGGCCCATATGTTGGACAGTTATATATGGATTAACTTTTGCCACTTTTTTAACTTTAGTAATAGTTCCTGTAATGCTTTATTTATCTGAAGTTGGCAAGTCCAGACGTTATTGGTCAAAAATTCAAAAATAAGCCTAATTAAATTTTAGTTTTGAAACTAACTTAGAACTTATTCATTTAATTACATTTAGGGATAGGCAGACATTACTTTTGACACATGCAAGCCATTCCTTCACTTCCTGAATTGAGAAAAATGAATATTAAGTCTCTTGAAAAGGCTTGTATTGAAATCCGTAAATTCATTCTTAATTCAACTTCAGAAAAAGCAGGGCACTTAGCCTCTAGTCTTGGTGTAACTGAATTGACAGTGGCTTTGCACATAACTCTTAATACTCCTGAAGATGTTTTATTATGGGATGTTGGCCATCAAGCATATGTGCATAAAGTAATAACAGATCGTGCAGATGTCTTTAAATCTAATCGAAAAAAAAATGGCCCAAGTGGATTTCCAAATAGAAATGAATCCAATTTTGATTCTTTTGGAGTAGGACATTCAAGTACTGCACTCTCGGCATTGATTGGATTTGCTAGAGCAGATGTATTAATAAATAGAAATCGTAATAAAGTTGCAGTTGTAGGTGATGGGGCATTTACGGGGGGGATGGTGTATGAAGCCATGAATGATGCTGGCTCTAAAGGCGATGACATATTATTGATTATTAATGATAATGGTTTTGCTATTGAAGAAAATGTAGGCGCTCTTCATGATTCTGGAGAGTATAAAGAATTCTGTACATCTTTAGGATGGAATTTTATTGATGGTCATATAAATGGAAACAATATTGCTGAACTCCTTCTTAAGATTAATCAAGCCTTAAAACAGAAAGGACCGAGAGTTTTACATGTTAAAACAAATCGGCCAACTCTTGAAGATCTTGGACTTTCAGAAAGTTTTCCTGATCAATTCAATTTCCAAACTCATTTTGCTGAAAAGTTGATAACTCTGGCTCGTAAAGACAATCGAATAATTACGCTGACTGCTGCGATGGCTCAGGGATGTAGCTTAGACCTGTTTAGAGATAAGTTCCCTGAACGTTTCTTTGATGTTGGCATAGCAGAACAGCATGTTATAACTCAGGCCGCAGGGATAGCAGCAGCGGGAATGCGTCCCATAGTTAATCTGTATTCGACATTTTCTCAAAGAGCTGTAGACCAATGGATACATGATGTTGCACTGCAAAACTTACCTGTGTTACTATGTCTCGATAGATCTGGAATAGTCGGTGAAGATGGAGCCACACATCATGGAGTTTTTGACTTAGCACTATACAGCAGTATCCCAAATACGCATATTTGGGCACCAAGAAATAATTCGGAACTCAGAAATGCAATTGACGAAGCCATACAATACGGTGGCCCTTCAATAATCAGGTACCCTAAAGGTAAAGAGACAAGATTACCTAATGCACTTAAGCGAGAAGGGGGAATGGATATCATGCGATTAGGTCATGAGACCGTTCATTGGTGCTTGGGGCCAACAGTTGAAGAAGCACTAATTCATTCAAACCCGTCTGATGTGATAATTGACTTAAGAAAAGCAAAACCCATTAATTCAGATATGTTACAATCCTTTTCTAAAACTTATTCTAAATGGGTTGTCTGGGAAGACGCCCAATCTATTGGAGGGGTTGGGGCACAATTAGCATCTTGGATTGCAGAAAATAATCCTAATATCCTATTAATACGTAAAGGTTATAAAGATCAATTCATTGGACATGGGGACTCAAAAGAATTAAAAAAACAAAATAGATCTGAAGTTTAATTATCTATATCCTAAGCTTTTTTTGACTTTATTCAGAGTTTCTTGTGCAATGATTCGAGCTTTTTTTGAACCTGAATCCAATGCATGATAAATTTCATCGGGATCTTTCATTAGCTTATCAAACCTTATTCTTTCAGAGTGAAACTTTGCAAGAATAGTCTCGTATAAAGCCAATTTTGCATGACCATAACCATATCCTCCAGCTCTATAGCCCTTCTCAATGTTTTCAATAGCTTCTCGCTCAGCAATAAGTCTGAATATATTCATGACATTACAAGACTCAGGATTTTTGGGTTCCTCTATTGATAATGAATCTGTAACTATTGACATTACTTGTTTTTTGAGTTGCTTTTCAGGAAGAAAAATGTCAATTACATTTCCATATGATTTTGACATTTTTTGCCCGTCAGTTCCTGGAATTGTCATAATTGACTCATCAATTTTTGCCTCAGGAATAATGAAAACATCTTCTTTAACATTACGGTTAAAGGCTTCTGCTATGTCTCTTGTCATTTCTAAGTGCTGCTTTTGATCTTTTCCTACCGGCACTTGTGTTGCATTATAAAGTAAAATGTCTGCTGCCATCAAAACAGGATAATCAAAAAGGCCCGCATTGACATCTGAAAGACGATCTGATTTATCCTTAAAACTATGAGCATTGGCTAACATCGGATAAGGAGTAAAGCAATTTAAATACCAAGTCAATTCGGTACATTCAGGGACATCACTTTGAGCATAGAAAACAACTTTTTCAGTATCTAACCCACAAGCAAGCCAAGCGGCCGCAGTAGATAATAAGTTTTCCTTTCTTTTCGCTTTATCTTTTATTGAAGTTAAAGAGTGTAAATCTGCAATAAATAAATACGCATCATTTTTTTGATCATTTGCTAATGATATCGCAGGTTTTATAGCGCCTAATATATTCCCTAAATGCTGACGACCGGAAGTTTGAATGCCTGTTAGAACTCTACCCATAAAGCGAAGGTAGGAAAGCCAAATGAACCTATAAAAATAAACCCCAGTGATTAGCGGGGTTTATTATTTATGTGATTACATATTTCTAATGCATTTTAATAGGTAAGTTGAGTTTTTGTATCCACCCAACTAAACCATGCTGTCAGATTTTAAACCACGTTGTAAACTGATATATAATAACATAATAAGAAGCCAATAATAATATCGTGTATTTACTAACATTCATAATGTCTCTAATACTATTGCAAGTCTAAGACGCTCAGGTGCTCGCATTCCAACCTGCAGGGTTTTCAAATTATATTGCAGTCCCCATAATACCAAATGGAATATTATCTCCTGCTCCTACTGTAAACCAAGAATATATCCTCTGAAAATAACTTCTAATCCTTTTGCCCGAATTAAACTTATTTATAGTATCGCTAACTCGTGTACCCAGAACACGGGCTGTAATTTGGCCTAAGTAGATCCAGAGCTCTTTGAATTATTTCGTTAATATTATGTTCTTTTTGGTTTCTTAGAAAGCATAATAAATTTTCAAATAGCATAAAATTAAGCAGTTATGCAAGTGTTAATGTCTTCTATTCTACAAAATGTATATCGTTTCATGACTGGAAATTTTGGTGAGTTTCTGGCTCCATTTAGGTTGAAAACTTTTTAGAGTGTCTCAGTGACAAACGTAACTTTTTACCAAAAAACAATGTTTTATATTAACACACAATTATGTAAAGTGCTATTAATCAGACATTAAGTCATATTTTGATATTAAGGCTTTGGCATATACTTTTACAAATGATTAATCAAAACCTGCGATTACTTGTTGTAGAAATATACTAATCGCATACATTCACCTAAATTTAAATTTATAAATATGAGCTTTTTAGACATTTTTTTATCAACTGATTTGGCAACCTTTAGACCGGATGACTATGTTGGATTCACATTCTTCACAGGCTACATGGCTATGTTTGCTGCTTCTGTTTTCTTCTTGTTCGAGCGCGGTCGCGTTGCAGACGAGTGGAAATTATCTCTTTTAGTCTCTGCTTTGATCACTGGTATCGCAGCAGTTCACTATTATTACATGCGTGATTTTTACATGGGCACAGGAGAAACTCCTGTAGTGCTTAGATATATTGACTGGACATTGACTGTTCCTTTGATGTGTGTAGAATTCTATCTTTTAACTAAGAAAGCCGGTGCTAAGATTGGCTTACTTTACAAATTACTTGTTGCTTCTGTAGCTATGCTTGTTCTCGGTTATATCGGAGAAGCATTTTATGCTGATAGCTCTACTTCTTGGGTATATGGATTACTTTCTGGTCTTGCATACTTCTATATTGTATGGTTAGTTTGGAAAGGTGAAGTCGCTGAATTAGCTGCTTCTGCTGGTGGAAAAGTTCAAAGAGCGGTAGGACACCTTACTAAGTTTGTTGTTATCGGTTGGGCAATATATCCAATTGGGTACATCCTCGGAACTGATGGTGGTCTATTGGGACTAGACGTTGCAGAGATGGTTGGATACAATGGTGGAGTAGATATTTTCTACAACATTGCTGATGCAATTAACAAAATTGGTTTTGGTCTTGTTGTTTACGCTTTAGCGGTTAGCAAAGAAGACTAATCACAATCCATTAGAAAAATTAAAAGGGGCTCCATATCGGAGCCCTTTTTTTATGTAAAGCTATTTTCTTAATTCAATATCAAGCCTTGCCTTAATATCTTCTCCCAAAGAAGGGTCATTTATTACAACATTAGAATGCCACAACTGCAAAGTGTCTGCATCATAATCAACAACAAAGGTTAATGTATCTGGGTAGTCATAAAACCACAATGTTTGGATAGATGAATCAAAAGCCCAAATACCCTCCCCCTGATTAACATAATTTATTGGAGCGAGTCCCAGCATTAGATTTAGATAAAAGTCAATGCGATAATCAACGATAGCAGAATCATTACGATCTTCAAAACTAAATTCTCCTTGAACTGCGTCGGCATCTCCCTTAAACACAGCCTGTGTTGCAGTATCAAAAGGATTATCCATTTCACCTTCAAATGAAACGGAGAAAACTTTCCATCCATCTATTAACCTCTGGTCAAAAGGTCCAGAAGCACGAGGGGGCAAATTGTTATTATTTGAATCCCCATTACAACCAGAAACGACAAGAAGTGCCATTAAAGATAAAACACTAAATATTGTTTTATTATCCATTAATATCTATAAATCGTTCCACATCGTGAGTCAATCCAAAAACAACTAAGACATAATTCTCTTTTATTATTTCATCATCCTCGATAACCCCCTTGATGTGGAGTTCCACATTCCCTGAACTTTCAATTAACGTAACAAGATTAAGACGATACTTAGATAATAACCCAAGATCTTTAATAGTTCTCCCAACAACAGATTTTGGAGCAGTTATTTCTACAATTTCATAATTATCTGGAAGAGGCATGCACATCAACATGGAGGGATTCATTAATCTTTCCGCAACATTTATTCCGACCTCTTCTTCCGGAGATAAGATCTCCGTTACTCCCATTTTTTCCAATATTTTTCTTTGAGTATCTCCCTGTGTTCGAGCTACTAAACGCTTAACCCCTATCTCAAGAAGCTTTACTGTAGTTAACAGCATACCCTCAAAATTATGCCCAATAGATACAATCACTGCATCCATTTCGCTTATGTTTTGCGACTCAAGAGCGCGCTTATCTGTTGAGTCTAGCTGTACCGCATAAGACACATGATCTTTTATCTCGTCAACTCTATCTTCATCTATATCAATTGCAATAACCTCAGCCCCTTTTGCTGAAAGTTTTTTGCAAATTGCTCGACCAAATTGGCCTAGCCCAATTACTGCAAATTTTTCCGCCATAATTTATAAAATTAATAAAAGTGCTGCTTCAATATCAGCTTTCAAATCACGAATATCCTCTATCCCAACACTTAAGCGAATTAAACCATCTGTGATTCCATTGGCTTCACGCTGATCTTTTGGAATAGAAGCATGAGTCATTGATGCCGGGTGGCCTGACAAAGACTCCACTCCACCAAGAGACTCAGCTAAAGTGAATATTTTCATTGAACTAACTACTTTACTTGCGTCTTCGGCAAGATCACTTTTAACTGTAAATGATATCATTCCACCAAAATCTCTCATTTGTTTCTTGGCAACCAGATGACCTGGATGTTCTGTGAAGCCTGGATATACAACTCGACCAACTGCCGGATGTGATTTTAAAAAATGTGCAATTTCCTTTGCATTGTAGCAGTGCCTTTCCATTCGAATGTGAAGTGTTTTTATACCCCTTAGCGCCAAAAAGCTATCCATTGGTCCACATACTGCTCCTGTCGAATTTTGAATAAAGTATAATCGATCTGCTAAATCTTTATCACTAACAATTAATGCTCCAAGAACAAGATCACTGTGACCCCCAAGGTATTTTGTGCCAGAATGTAAAACAATATCAGCTCCTAATTTTATAGGCTGTTGAAGATATGGGGTAGCAAAAGTATTGTCAACGACTAATAAAGCCTTTGCTGATAGTGCTATTTTTGAGACCTTCTCAATATCCACAACATTCAACATTGGATTTGTAGGACTCTCTATCCAAATCATTTTTGTCCTGCTATTTACTTTGGATTCTATAACAGATTCATCAGACATCGGAACAAAATGAAATTTAATTCCATACTTCTCATAAATATGGACAAATTGTCGATAAGTCCCTCCGTATAAATCATTCGTAGAAATAACTTCATCTCCAGGAGAAAGTAATTTCATACAAGCATCAACTGCAGCTAGACCACTGCCGAAACCCATAGCGTGAGAGCCATTTTCAATTGACGCTAAGGACGCCTCTAAAGCGCTTCGAGTTGGGTTTTGAGTTCTACTATACTCATACCCTTTATGCTCTCCTGGAGAGCTCTGGGCATAAGTAGATGTCTGATAAATTGGGGGCATGACTGCACCTGTTGATGGGTCATGTTGCTGACCTCCGTGAATAGCCCGTGTTCCAAAATGTTTTGATTCCATACAACGAAGGTACCTAAAGCTTAACTTTCTTGAATGCCTATGTTGTATTTTCACAATATGACTGGAAGATTTGCCCCTTCGCCATCAGGCTATATGCATATTGGCAATGCATCAACAGCATTGCTCTCTTGGTTGCAAGTTAAAAGTTATGGTGGTAAAATCCTTTTA
This sequence comes from uncultured Flavobacteriales bacterium, assembly GCA_938084135.1. Taxonomy (GTDB): domain Bacteria; phylum Bacteroidota; class Bacteroidia; order Flavobacteriales; family Schleiferiaceae; genus TMED14. The sequence goes on along the minus strand of CALKDS010000006.1, from coordinate 50,959 downwards.
CGTATTGAAGATATTGATCACGAAAGATGCAAAAAACAATATGTAGACTCAGTTTTTGAGGATTTGATTAAATTAGGATTGGACTGGGATGAGCAACCTCTATTTCAATCTAACAGAGAAAATGATTATGCAACTGCATTAGAATTTTTAATTAAAAAAAACTTGATTTTTCCATGTTCCTGCAGCAGGAAAGATATCCGAAAATCCATTCAAGGTCAAGGTGAATCACATCAGTCTTATCCAGGAACTTGCTTAAATAAGAAATTGCCCTTTGAGGGGCCATATAGCTTAAGACTTAAAAACTGGGATGGATATCCAATTGTCAAACGTTCAAATAATATCTGGTCATACCATTTTACTGTTGTGATAGATGATGCTTATCAGGAAATAAGTCATATCGTTAGAGGACAGGATTTAAAAGAATGTGACCCGTTGCAGAATCACTTAAGAAAATTATTAGGCTATGGTTTTCCTAAAATATCTCATGCGCCATTATGGTTTGGTCCCAACAAAAAAAAATTAACTAAAACGGATGGGGCGGTATCCTTAAGGGACTATTACAATAAAGGGTGGTCTCCAGAGGCTATACTCGGCCATATAGCTAGAGGAATTGGGTTAAATAAAGATCTAGCTCCTGTTAATGCTAAAGATTTGATACATAAATATGAATCATATAATTGGGATAAACATTACGTAAGTTCCCGTGAGGTTTTACATTTGTAGCTATGATCAAATCCATGACAGGTTTTGGGAAAGGGCAAACAAAAAGCTCATCAACTCAAATCAAAGTAGAAATTCGTTCTCTAAATAGTAAAAATTTAGATCTATCATTTAGATGTCCTAGTGATTTTCGTGAACGCGAGATGTTTTGGCGCAAAAGAATAGCAGATAAGCTGCAGCGCGGGAAAGTTGACATTAATATTAATCGTGAAATCAATAATGAATTAAAGTCTGGGGTAAACTTGAATTGGATAAAAACTGTTATGTTAGAACTTCAGTCTGTAAGTTCTGAAACAATATCTCAATCAGATTTACTGATGATGGCACTTAAAATCCCAGTAAAAAATGATCATTCGGATATTACAGAAAAAGAGTGGAAAGATGTTGATTTGGCAATTGATAATGCTATTGTTTCTTTAGATGAGTTTAGAGCAAATGAAGGATATGCATTACAATCTGACTTAGAAAAAAACCTTTTATCCATAGAATCTGGACTTTCGTCTATTGAGCCATTTGAAGAAGAACGCGTAAAAAATCTAAAAAATAAGCTGATTCGTGGATTAGGCGAAGTTCAAGTCGATAAGAATAGATTTGAACAAGAATTAATTTATTATTTAGAAAAGCTAGATATTAATGAAGAAAAAATTCGCCTTAAGTTTCATGTCGACCATTTCAGACAATCAATGATAGATGGAGATGGTAGAAGGCTAGGATTTATAAGTCAAGAAATTGGTAGAGAGATAAATACACTCGGCAGTAAATCTAATCATGCTGGTATGCAAAAAATTGTTGTTGGGATGAAAGAATCTCTGGAGAAAATAAAAGAACAAGTACTAAATATTTTATGAAACTCTTAGTCCTAGCCGCGCCGTCTGGATCAGGTAAAACAACACTGGTTCATCGATTGTTAAAAGAATTCCCAAAATTGGCATTTAGTATCTCTGCAACAACAAGAAAACCGAGGTTGAATGAGCAAGATGGTATTGACTATCACTTTTTGTCACTAACAGATTTTAAGAGAAAAATAAATTCAGAATCTTTTCTCGAATGGGAAGAGGTGTATGAAAACAATTTTTATGGATCACTTAAATCTGATGTTCAAAAACTATGGAGCAAAGGACAAACTGTAATTTTTGACATAGACGTTCATGGAGGAATTAGACTGAAAAAAAAGTATGACCTCAATACTTTATCTATTTTCATTATGCCTCCTTCGATAGATGCACTTGAAAATCGTTTAAGAGAAAGGGGAGCCGATAGTGAAGAAAGAATTTATGATCGCTTGGCAAAAGCAAAAGAAGAAATAAGTTTCGCTAAAAAATTTGATCATGTAATAGTCAACGATCAAATAGAAGTGGCATTCAAGCAAATTCATAGCCTTGTGACAAAATTTATGAGCCCATGAAAATTGGACTTTTTTTTGGTAGCTTTAATCCCATTCACAAAAGTCATCTAGAAATTGCTAAATCCATGATGATATGGAAAAAATTAGATGAAATTTGGTTTGTCGTCACTCCTCAAAATCCACAAAAAGACCCCTCCCTTTTAGCCCCTAATGAAAAGAGGATCAGAATGGTTGAATTAGCTGTTAAGCAGCATGAGAAATTTCGGGTAGAAAAAATTGAACTAGGATTACCCACCCCGAACTATACTGTTAATACTATCGAAGCTCTAGTGGATAGGTCACCGGAAAATCAATTTTACTTAATTATTGGAGCGGATAATTTCCGGAGTTTAAATAGCTGGAAAAGCCCTGAAAGAATTTTAGAACTTGCCAATATCTTAGTATACCCGAGAGATTCAAATGAATTAGATGGTTCCCATTTATTTTTAGCAAATCCAAAAATTGATTTCATTGAAGCCCCACTGCTTAATGATAGTAGCAGTGAGATAAGAAAATCTATTGAACAAACCAATAAAGTGACCGAGATCAATGATCTTACAAAAGAAGTAAAATTGTATATTGAATCTCAAGAATTATATCGTTCTCAATAACTCTTAATATGACAGCTTTTTTAACTCGAGTATCGAGTGCGATTTTAAAGCAGTACTCGGAGGTTCATCGAGTTGGCATCATAGTGCCTTCAAAAAGAGCTGAGAGAGTTTTGAGACAAGCTATTCTTGAAGAAATCTCATCTTCAGTTCTTTCCCCTGCGATTTTCACGATTGAAGAAATAATGGCAGAACTATCAGGTCTAGACACGGTAAATAGCATGGACCAATTGATAATCTTATATGACTCATATGAGAAGCTCAATGAAGGATTTTCGGATAGTCTTGACGAATTTCTTAAATGGGCTCCTACGGTTTTACGAGACTTTGATGAAATTCATCGATTTGGCGTGGACAACAAAAAGATCTTTAAAGAGATACAAGAAATTGAATCTCTTACTCAATGGGGGCTTGAAAAGCCAACTGATCTTATGAATCGTCGCATGAACTTATGGAGACAATTACCAGATTTATTTAATCTTTATCATGACAACTTAGATATTAAAAAATTAGGTTCTGCAGGACAGATTTTTAATCAAGCAAGTCCAAGTAAAACAGGTCCAACTAAAGCACATTTTGATAACTGGATGTTGCGAAAGGAAATTGATCATATAGCCTTTGTTGGCTTTAATGCTCTTACTCCACCGGAGGTTAGTCTATTTAAATCTGCCTATGAATATTATGGCGCCATTGCCTTCTGGGATATTGATGCTCATTATGTCAATAATTTAAGTTCTGAAGCAGGACGAAATCTGCGTAAAAACATAAAAGATTTACCGGCAAAAATGGTTTCAGAAATCCTGAACCCCCCAGCAAATTTTTTAACATCCCAAATTTCATTTTCAATAATCCGTGCTAACGGTAATGTTGCACTAGCCAAAGCAATTGGTAATATTCTTAGTCAGAAAGATATATTAGCTACCAATTTTAACAAATGCGCTGTAGTATTAGTTGATGAAGAATTATTAATCCCTACTCTACAAGCTCTTCCCCCAGAAATTCAAGAAGCTAACGTTACCATGGGGATGGCTTTAAACTCCACTGTAACTTATTCTAGTATTGATCTTCTTTTTCAACTTCAAGAAGCCAAAGAAATAAGTGGCAGGTACCCATTACAATTATTAGAGGCAACTTTTGCTAATCCAATTTGTTGTGCTTTGAGAAATGCAAATGGTGGACTTAACATGGAATACCAAATTAATAATCTTAGAGATTCAAAAAGAAGTTATTGGTCGGTAAGTGATACGGTTGATCTAATTGGTGAAAATTCCGATTTGTGGGAAGACTATCCCAACTATATATATTTTATCAAAAATCTAAGAAAAAGATTATTTGACTATTCTGAAAAAATCAAATCCGCATGGGATATGGAGCCTGCAAAACTTTGTATACATGCATTAGATAGGCTTATAAATTGGACAGAAAGAAAAAATTTAAAATTTAGAACTGTAAGACAATTATTTCGACATTTCTCAAAAGAAAGCCCGGTTAATTTTTATGGAGAACCCTTCGAAGGATTACAAATCATGGGGCTATTAGAAACTAGAAATCTTGATTTCGATACTGTAATTCTTGCACCTTGCAATGAGGGGGTGTTACCTGGCAGAAGGAGCAGTACGTCATTCCTTTCTAATGATCTGCGTAAAGCCTATGGAATTCCCCTTTTAAGAGAACAAGAGGCAATTATTGCCTACCATACATATAGGCTTGTTCAGAGAGCAAAAAAAGTGATTTTTTTAGTAAATAGTGGATCTGATGGTCTTAATTCTAGCGAGGCAAGTAGATTTTTACAGCAAATGGAAATTGAATTATCCCGTTATTCCGGTATTAAATGGAAAGATTTTGATCTTGAATTGAAACTTGATGAAAAAACAATAAAAAGTGAAAGAAGCATATACAAGTACCCTTTAATAATTGAGCGAACACTTAAAAGACTCAAGGAAAAAGGAATAAGCCCATCAGCGGGATCAACTTATATAAAAAATCCATATAAATTTTATTTACAATATGTCCTTGGGATAACAGAAGAAGAGTCTCATAGTGACCGATTGCCTGCTAATATTCGAGGAAATATATTACATGATTTGCATCAAGATTTATATGAATACTATAAGTCTAATAATAATTGGGATTTATCAAGAATTGATAAATCTATAAACTCAAGTATTTCAATACACTTCCCAAATCAAAGTGACTCAGGCCCCTTTCATTTGGAGAGAAAAGTGATTGAGAAAATTGGATACGATTGGTCGCGGGAAGAAGGGAAACGTATAAAGAAAAATAATAATGAGGATAGAGAATGGAAGGTTCATTTGGTAGAAGAGTATTTGGAAAGCCCCCTGATACTAAATAATGGAAATAGTATTAAAATTAGAGGTAAAGCAGATAGAGTTGAAAAATGGAAAAACTATTGGGTAATTATCGACTTAAAAACAGGGGCGTTTCAAAACGATCAGATAAATTTTAAAGAATGGAATGACCTTTTAGATTCAAAGAAAAAAAAAGAAAAAGCCTTTCAGCTTATGATATATGCATGGCTTCTTAGTAAACAAGAAAACATAAGCCCTGCAATGAAATTTAAAGCAGGAATATCAAGTATGAGACATCCGGCTAAACCGGTAGCTTATATTCAATGGCAAAAACGAGACAGCCTAACTTTTCAAGATTTAGAGGATTTTGAAACATTAGTATTAATCCCCTTAGTGGAAGAAATATTGAATCCTGAAATTGCTTTTATGGATACGTTGGAGATTTGAAACCTATTATCTATTTCCCTTCTAAAATTTTGGATACATACTTTCCAATAATATCAAACTCTATGTTGACTTGATCTCCAATTTTAAGAAGGTGAAAACTAGTATTATCCCAAGTATAGGGAATAATTGCTACTGAAAAATAATCAGCCCCGGATTCAACAACTGTCAAACTTATTCCATTTATAGTAATTGAACCTTTATTAACAGTCTGATATTGTGGGCTCAGCTCATGCTTTATCTTAATTCCCCAGCTTCCATTTTGATCAACCATATCAGAGACCACTGCAGTACAATCAATATGGCCTTGAACTATGTGTCCATCAAGGCGACTTCCTACTTTAGTACATCTCTCTATATTTATCAAACTACCTGGCTTCCAGTGTTGTAATGTTGTTTTCTGCAAGGTTTCGTCTATTGCTGTTACCCTGTACCCTGTTATTTTTTGGTTTTCATCTCTATTCAAAGCAATTACAGTCAAGCAGCAGCCGTCATGAGCAATACTTTGATCGATTTTAAACTCTTTTGCCAGAGGGCTATCAATATCAAAATGAATATTTGATTTTTCATCTGAAACTGCAACGATAGTCGCCAAATTTTCTACTATTCCTGTAAACATATTTCAAAGGTACGATGACTAACTTAGCCCTATGAAACTGACTTTTAATTCCTCGACATCTGATGGCTATTGTATGGCTGTTGTCAGACCTAATGAACAATCCCTGAATAGGACTAATATTGATGTGAATCAATCAAAAATAATAATTAGTCGTTTGTCAAGAAAGCTTGAGAATTGGACTCATTTTGCTTCATACGATATTGATGTTTTCGCTTGTATCAGCAATAGTGATAATAGTAAGAATTCTGGGAAGCATACTCTTAGAAATTTGGGGAAAGAGCTTGCCCATGAATTAATTAGGAATAAAATCAGTGTCTTGAGTCTTGATGCTAGTGAAGATGCTTTTTGGATAGCTGAAGGATTAATATTAGCCTCGTATAGATATAATAAACTTCTAAGTAAAAATGCAAACATAGCTTGGTCTTTAAAAGAGATAGAAATAATTGGATTAAGTCAAGAGAGATCTCAAAAATTGTCTTCTATCTGTATCGCAGTTAATGAAGCACGAGATTTAGTCAATGCGCCGCTATTAAGCCTGAGTGCTGAAAATCTGAGTGAAAGAATCCAAGATCTCGGAAAAATATTTGGTTTCTCCACGACTATTTTAAATCAAGCTAAAATAGAATCATTAAAAATGGGTGGACTTCTCGGAGTTAATAAAGGATCTGTTGATCCTGCTACATTTAGTATTCTAGAACACAAACCAAAAAACGCAGTAAATAAAAGGCCATATGTAATCATAGGTAAAGGGGTTGTTTATGATACCGGTGGTCTGAGTCTTAAACCAAGTAATTTCATGGATACAATGAAGTGTGATATGGCTGGGGCAGCATCAGTTGTGGGGACATTATGTGCATTAGCCAATGATAAAATTCCTACTTGGGTAATAGGGCTAATACCCGCAACAGACAATAGGCCAGGCGGAAATGCTATTACTCCAGGAGATGTTATTAAAATATCCGATGGAACAACTGTCGAGGTTCTAAATACAGATGCAGAGGGTCGACTAATATTAGCAGATGCTCTGCATTATGCAAAAAAATTTAACCCCAAATTAGTTATTGATTTGGCTACTCTTACAGGGGCTGCCGCTAAAGCGATTGGTCCTAATGCAATTGTAGCAATGGGTAATGCAGGAACAGGGTTTTGGGAACAACTAATCCATAGTGGTGAAAAAACCCATGAACGGTTGGTTCAATTCCCGTTTTGGGATGAATACAATGACCTCTTAAAAAGTGAAATTGCTGATCTTAAAAACATTGGTGGACCAGATGCAGGTATGATAACTGCGGGTAAATTTCTTGAACATTTTACAGACTATCCATATATTCATTTGGATATTGCAGGACCTGCTTTTCTAGACCGCCCTCATGGTTATTTTCACAAAGGGGGAACAGGAATTGGTGTTCGCCTTTTACATGATTTTTTCGATAATATTAGGTCATGAATAAATTGAAGATTGGTATTACTTCTGGAGATATAAATGGCATCGGACTTGAAGTCATTCTCAAAGTACTATCTTCAGAGGATATCCGCTTAAAAGCTGATTTCTATATTTTTTCCTCCCGCGAAATAATTGCAATTCACCAAAAGATTCTAACAAACGTAGTAATCCCGTTTTTTAGAGTCCAGCCAGGAGATGAACTTAAACCAGGAACAGTAGGCTTGTGTGACCCATGGGATCGTTCATTTGATATTCACTTTGGGATTCAGAATGATGTAGGAGGAATTGCAGCTTTTGAATCACTCGATTTTGCCTGTGATTCAATTGAAAATAAAAAAATAGATGCTTTAGTAACGGCTCCACTTTGTAAGGCAAATATTCCTCAGTCAAAACATAAAGACTTTAAAGGACACACTGCGTATTTAGCAAATCGATTTAATTCAAATACGATAATGATTATGGCCGCAGATCAATCCAGAGTTGCCTTGGCGACTGATCATATTCCTTTGAGCGAAATTTCAAAAACCACTGACGCGTCATATTTAAATAAAAAAATTGATGAGTTTAATATTGCGCTCAAATTTGATTTTGGCGTTTCCAATCCAAAAATTGCAATCTTAGGGTTGAACCCTCACGCAGGAGATGGAGGCATAATAGGGTTAGAAGAAAAAAATATTATCCTCCCGATTATTAAAGCAAAAAAACAGCAAGGAATAAATGCTTTTGGTCCATTCCCCTCAGATAGCTTTTTTGGCAAAAAACTTTATTTGAACTTTGATGGAGTCCTGGCCATTTATCATGACCAAGGGTTGATCCCATTCAAGATGCTTTATTTTGAAAGTGGCGTGAATAATACTTGCGGATTACCTTTTGTGAGAACGTCTCCTGATCATGGCGTAGCCTTCGATATAGCTGGTCAAAATTTAGCAGATGAAACAAGTTTTAGAGAATCTATATTTCATGCCATAAAAAGAAGTCAACTAAGACAAGAAAATACAATTTAATATCACCAGAATTATTTCAGGTTGATTACTACTAAGAACATGAAATGTTAAATTGTCGAACTTTAAATTACTATTGTTGGGCTATTAATAAAATGAGTGTACATTTGCGAGCGCTAATCAGTGTTTACCTATGAGAAATCGTGAAAATATTTTAGAATTTTCTGGTTTAGCCTTAGGCAAACATCATTTAGAGTACAAAATAAACGAAACGTTCTTTTCTTCTTTTGATCTCATTGAACTCCAAGGAATTCGTCCCACTACAGTGAAGGTGTTTCTAAAGAAAGCAAATCATATGATGGAATTAGAGATTTCCTTTAAAGGGAAAAAGGATACTGTTTGTGATTTAACAAATGATCCGTTTACCCTTGATATTTCTAATAGTTTCTCATTATTAGTGAAATTCGGAGATGAATTTAACGATGAAGACCCCGAAATTCTTGTTTTATCCCAAGGTGAATATGAAATAAATCTTAATCAATTATTTTTTGAACTAATTGCTCTTTCGATTCCAATTCAAAAAATCAAACCGGGCAATGAGATTATTAAAGATCAATAGAGTTTAAAAATTGAAATAATAATAAAGTAATACACAATGGCACATCCTAAACGTAGACAATCGAGCACTCGGAGAGATAAACGCCGAACTCATGATAAGGCTGTTTTGCCTCAATTGACTTTATGCCCAACCACTGGTGAAGCACATTTAATGCATCGAGCATATTGGCATGATGATAAGATGTATTACAAAGGGAAAATTGTTATCGATAAAAATGAAGTAGTATAATTTCTTCAAATTAATTTAACTTTCCTTAAATTAAGCGCTATTTCAATTCCAAATTCTATTTTTTTATCTGCACATTTGTTAGACTAAATTGTTAAACTATGGATTTCAAAGAAGTACAGAACTTTATAAAATTTGTCACTAAATCAGGTGCCTCTGAAGTCTCTCTGGAAACAGAAGATTATAAGATAACTGTGAAAAGTGGCAGCGAACAAACTGCCGTTTACACGGCACCGCCTGTTGCAACGCAAATTCCAATAAGTCCTTCTCAGGAAAAAGTTGTGAATCAGGAAAAAGAAATTGAAGATGAGTTTGCTCATTGTTCAACGATAACATCACCTATGATTGGGACTTTTTATAGGAAGCCTAGTCCCGATAAACCATCTTTTGCTGAAATCGGTTCTCATGTTAATGTTGGAGATACTATCTGCATTATTGAAGCAATGAAGCTTTTTAACGAAATTGAAAGTGAAGTTTCAGGTAAAATTGTCAAGGTACTTGCTGATGACATGACTCCTGTTGAATTTGGACAACCACTATTTCTAGTTGATCCTTCTTAATTTCATGATGTGAAAAAGATACTGATCGCTAATCGCGGAGAAATTGCTATGAGAATAATCCGCACATGCAAAGAGATGGGGATTGAAACTGTTGCGGTATACTCAGAAGCAGATAAAGAAAGTTTACACGTACGCTTCGCAGATGAAGCTGTTTGCATCGGTCCTCCAGCATCCAAAGATTCCTATCTAAAAATATCAAGCATAATTTCTGCTGCAGAAATCACTAATTCCGATGCAATTCACCCTGGATTTGGTTTTCTTTCAGAAAATGCCAAATTTTCAAAAATCTGTTCCGATCACGGAATAAAATTTATTGGTGCTTTACCCGACCATATTGAAAAAATGGGGGATAAGGCGACAGCTAAATTAACAATGAAGCTTGCTGGCGTTCCATGTGTGCCAGGGTCAGAAGGTTTGCTCGAATCTCTTGAAGATGCTGGGAAAATCGCAGCAGAAATTGGATATCCTGTGATGATGAAAGCGACTGCTGGTGGAGGCGGTAAAGGTATGAGAGCAATATGGGGTCCATCAGAGCTGGAAAAAGCTTGGGAATCTGCAAGGCAAGAGGCTTTAGCCTCTTTTGGAAATGATGGTATGTACATGGAAAAGCTTATCGAAGAACCGCGTCATATTGAAATTCAAATAATCGGAGATCAATCGGGAAAAGCAAGTCATTTAAGCGAACGTGACTGTTCTATCCAACGCAGGCATCAAAAGCTTACCGAAGAGACTCCCTCTCCATTCATGACCGACGAATTAAGAAGTGCAATGGGTGAAGCTGCTATTAAAGCAGCAGAATTTATTAAATATGAAGGGGCGGGAACAGTAGAGTTTCTTGTCGATAAAAATCGAAATTTCTATTTCATGGAGATGAATACTCGGATACAAGTTGAGCATCCAATAACTGAAGAGGTTACTGATTATGATTTGATTCGAGAACAAATTAAAATTGCTTCAGGCACAAGTATTTCTGGTAGAAATCATGAACCTAAACAATTTGCTATTGAGTGTCGAATAAATGCTGAAGACCCCTATAATCATTTTAGACCAAGTCCTGGAAAAATTTCTGCCTTTCATGCTCCTGGTGGTCATGGAGTTAGAATTGATACTCATGTCTATGCTGGATATACCATTCCCTCTCATTATGATAGTATGATTGCTAAATTGATAGTTACAGGAAGGACTCGCAAGCAAGCTATCGAGAGAATGAAAAGAGCATTAGACGAATTTATTATCGAAGGCATAAATACAACGATTCCTTTTCATAGACAATTAATGGACCACCCCGAATATGTCTCTGGCAATTACACTACCAAATTCATGGAAGACTTTACCATTACATAGGGTTAGTGAAATTAGAAATTTGCCTAATCACAAAAGACTAATTTTGTGATTAAATGAAACGGTTTTTATTTATTTATTTCTCCAAAATCAAAATAGCCTTAGGCTGTATATATCACCTTTGGTATTACATACTGATGCTATTTAGTATAATTATACTATCACCGTGGCTTTATTATTTCTCAAAAAAATTTAATCAGTTTCCCAAATTTTATGAATTAGCTAGGTTATGGAGTGCTTGGATATTAAATGGGATGATGTTAATCAGAAAAGTTAAATATGAATCACAGGTTTCTTGGGACAAGCCTTATGTAGTCGTTGCTAACCACACGAGTCAGCTAGATGTTATGTTTTGCTATCGATTAGTAAAGTCTCCAACAGTATTTATTGGGAAAAAAGAATTAGCTAGTATTCCCCTTTTTGGCTTTTTCTTTCGTAGGTCTAGTATTATTGTGGATAGAAAATCATTGGCTAGTAAAAGAAGAGTCATGGAACACGCAACAAATCAATTAAATAAAGGAGTAGGTGTTTGTATTTATCCCGAGGGAGGCATTCCAAAAGATGGAACAATTATTCTTGAGAAATTTAAATCTGGGGCCTTTAAACTAGCAATAGAAAATGGAGTTGACGTATTACCTATTTCTTTTGCCAATAATAGGAAACACCTACCAGACTTTTTACAAGGAGGTTGCCCCGGAACTATTTATGCAACCGTTCACAAACCGATTAGTGTGACTGGCATGACAAAAAAAGACATTGCACCATTGAGCGACATGGTTCATGACGTACTTTTGACAGAATTAGAATTTTATCGAAAAAAGAGATGAAAATAACTGATGACGATATTCAAAATCTAGCTCACCTCTCTAGGCTTGAATTAAGCACTTCCGAATCTATTAGTATGAAGCACGATCTTAGTAAGATTTTAGATTTCATAGCAATCATAGATAAACTTGATTTAAAAAACATAGAACCTCTTATCTACATGACTAATTCTGAAAACGTTTTAAGGGAAGATCATGCCAATTCTAGTATTGACCACGACCAAGCAATGAAAAATGCACCTGGAGCTGACTCTGATTATTTCAAAGTACCAAAGGTTGTCGACAAATAATGTTTCATTTTCTATCTCCCAATTTTGTATCTTCTTAATCTAAATTTTTAATATCAAATTCCATGTTTCAAAGCCTCATAATCTTATCTTTTCTTTCGATTTTCGTCATTTTCCTTCTAGCGAAAGGGATCCGTATTGTGAAACAATCTGAAGCTATGATTGTAGAACGTCTTGGAAAATACCACAAAACTTTGGAATCAGGGATTAACATTATAATTCCAATAATTGATCAGCCAAGACAGATTTCCTGGCGATACAGCGAGAGCGGGTTCAATGGTGAAATCATTCCTATTTTTAAAATGCAAGATCGAATTGACTTGCGTGAAAATGTATATGACTTTCCAAAACAAAATGTTATTACGAAGGATAATGTCGTAACAGAAATTAATGCTTTGATCTATTTCCAAATAATGGACCCAATAAAGTCAGTTTATGAAATTGGGAATTTGCCAAGCGCTATTGAAAAGCTGACACAAACAACATTAAGAAATGTAGTAGGTGAATTAGATCTAGACCAGTCGCTATCGAGTCGTGACACCATTAATACCAAGCTCAGAACGATTCTTGATGATGCCACAAATAAATGGGGAGTCAAAGTTAACCGGGTAGAACTGCAGGATATAAACCCCCCTCAAGGGATTCGTGAAGCAATGGAGAAACAAATGCGCGCTGAACGTGATCGTCGTGCGACAATATTGGAAGCTGAAGGAGAAAAAACAAGTCAAATTCTTACAGCAGAAGGACAACGTGAATCAGATATTCAACGTGCTGAAGGAGAAAAAAGAGCTGCCATACTTGAAGCTGAAGGAGCAGCGGAATCTCGAATTAAAATTGCACAAGGAGAAGCTAAAGCAATAAAATTAGTTTCCGAGGAAATCAAGGCCTTTTCAGGAGATCCAGTTCAATATCTAATAGCTCAGAGGTATTTAGAAACTCTTCAAGAAATGACTTCAGGTAAAGACAATAAAACTGTATATCTGCCATACGAAGCCTCTGGGGTTTTAAGTTCATTAGGTGGGATAAAAAATATCCTTGGGGGTAATTCATAAATTGAAAGAATTAATTTTTGGGGTTTCCCAGTATCTAGAGTCGACATTCATAACGAATTTTTCATTTGAAAAACCGTAAAGCCGCAGTAGGATTCGTATTCATTACACTTTTATTAGACGTAATTGGTCTTGGAATTATTATTCCGGTAATTCCGGCCCTGATCCAAGAATTGACAGGTGGTAGTATTTCGGAAGCCTCGCGATATGGCGGTTGGTTAATCGCGTCTTACGCTCTTGTGCAATTCCTATGTGCTCCGATTGTGGGAGCATTAAGTGATAAGTATGGACGAAGGCCCATATTATTATTATCATTACTGGGCTTCGGATTGGATTATTTAGTTTTAGCAGTCGCACCGTCCATAGGCTGGCTGTTTTTAGCAAGGATAATAGCAGGGGTTTTTGGTGCGTCTTTTACAACTGGCGCCGCATATATAGCAGATGTTAGTTCTGCAGAAAAAAGGGCTCAGAATTTTGGTTTGCTTGGCGCTGCATTCGGTTTAGGATTTATAATCGGCCCTGTTACAGGAGGTCTTTTGGGTGAAATAGGACCTCGTGTGCCTTTTTATGCCGCAGCTTTGGTGACTTTTTTAAATCTGACATATGGTTATTTTATTCTGCCAGAGTCTCTCACTAAAGAAAACCGACGTGAATTTGAATGGTCAAGAGCGAATCCTCTAGGTGCGCTATTAGCATTAAAACGATATCCAAGTGTTGCGGGGCTCATAGGAGCTTTAACTTTTATTTATCTTGCATCGCACGCCATCCAAGGCACTTGGACATATTTTTCAATGGAAAAATTTAATTGGTCTGAAAGTATGGTCGGATACTCTTTAGGACTAGTTGGAATCATGAGTGCTCTTGTCCAGGGCTTATTCATTCGAATAATTATTCCGAAAATAGGAGAATACAATACTATGATAATTGGAATAATCTTTAATATTTGTGGGTGCTTATTATTTTCGATGGCAAGCGAGGGCTGGATGTTACTCTGCTTCATAATACCATACTCTCTCGGTGGAATTGCAGGACCTGCAATACAGGGTATTCTCTCTAATCAAATACCAGCTAATGAGCAAGGGCAACTTCAGGGAGCCATAACCAGTATGATGGCAGCAACAGGAATAATTGGACCACTAATGATGACTTCCATTTTTGCATATTTTACTGCCGAAAATGCACCTATATACTTTCCCGGAGCCCCATTTGTAACTGGGGCGGTTCTAGTGGCGATATGCTTATTCTTGATTTTAAGAAAAGGATCAAAATATACAACGGGTAATCCCATATAATCCTTAAATTTAACTTATGATGGAATCTATTTTCCCCGTTACAATCTGGTTCGCAGTTGGAGTGATCCTTTTAGTTCTTGAAATGTTTACCCCAGGGTTTTTCCTTGCTAGCATTGCTGTTGGAGCATTTTTAGCTTCCGCTACAGCTCGATTTGGCGGGGAGCCAATCTATCAACTTTTAGCATTTATAATCGGTGGCGGAATTTCATTGATATCCATTCGACCTGTATTTAAAAAATATTTGCAAGCTAATGGAGCCAAAACAAATGCTGATGGTATGATAGGAAAACATAGTGTTGTCGAAAATAATGTGAATCCAAACGAACATTTTTATGCAAAAATTGATGGGGTTTCTTGGGATTGTTTATGCTCTAATTCATTATCAAAGGGAGACAAAATAAGAGTGATATCTCTAGATAGCACAGTCTTAATTACAGAGAAAAGAGAATTTAAATAGAGTGTAAAAGAGTTATTTTAAAAATTTATTAGTGTCAATTCCGAAAAAAGACTTTTCTTTGCACCCATTAATTTCTCAGATCTCCAAATAAAATGAAAAACGGAACAGTAAAATTCTTCGATGCAACCAAAGGTTTTGGTTTTATAAAGGATAACGATGGCGAAGGCGATTTCTTCGTTCACATCACAGGAACACTCGAACCAATTGCTGATGGCGATGAAGTAGAGTTTGAATTAAAAGAAGGTAAACGCGGCCTGCAAGCATCTAATGTTCGCAAGCTTTAAGTTAATATCTTAAATTAGATCAAAAAGGGCGCTTATTTAAAGCGCCCTTTTTTATGTTATTTAACCACGAATTGCTTTTTCTTCGGTAATCCACATTGTGGATGCCGCTGCCAAAATCAAACAAATACCTGCCAAGATCATAGCATGTATTGCTCCTGGTCCTAAAATACTATAAATAGGATTCAATGCCTTCGCAGCTAAAATTTGCGGAAGCACAATGAAAACATTAAATATTCCCATGAATAGTCCCATTTTATTTGAGTCAATAAATGAGCTAAGCATGGCATATGGCATGCTTAAAACTGATCCCCAAGAGAAGCCAATTAAAATAAAACTAACTAAAAGAAACATTGAATCATTTATCCAATACATACTTAAAAAGCCTATTGCACCCGCTAATAAAGAGAAAACATGTAATAATTTCCTATTAATTCCATTTCTCGAGGTGTAGAAAGTTAAAGCAAGAGCAAATAGCATTGAACTTAATCCATAGTAACCCATGTATGCTCCGACTTGATCTGCAGCATCATTGTATGCCTTATCTGCAACCTCGTAATTTGTTTTTTGTAATTCAGTTGCTATACTGTATTCAATTTTATCAGGTTTAGGTGAATTGAAGACGTGATCTGTTAAGGCTGGAGTTGCCAAAGACCACATACTAAAAAAAGCAAACCAAGAAAAAAACTGAACCAACCCAAGTTTTCTCATGGTAATTGGCATTGTTCTAATATTATTAAATAATTCTAATATCAACTTTCTGAACTTCAATTTCTCTTTTCTCCTTCTATTAAATTCTTTAAGATCATCAGGAGGATACTCGTCTGTGGTGAATACAGTATAAAGAATAGTGATTAAAAAAATCGATGCGCCAATTGCAAAAGCTACTTTGACCGACATGGGAACTTCACCTGGGACTGAAACATTACTAATACCCATTTTACTTACAATAAGCGGTAAGCTAGAGGCTGCCCATGTACCTATTCCGATTATCAAAGTTTGCATTACAAAACCAAAACTTCTTTGAGAATCTGGAAGTTTATCAGCAACTAGAGCTCTAAAAGGCTCCATAGAGATATTAATTGATGCGTCTAATACCCAAAGCCCTCCAGCAGCAATCCATAAAGTCGGACTATGGGGGATGAAAAATAATGTTATGCTAGCCAGTATAGCACCAATTAAAAAAAATGGTCTTCGCCTACCCCATCGAACACTCCATGTATTATCACTTAAATACCCTATAATGGGTTGAATAATTAAACCTGTCAGTGGTGCTGCAATCCAAAGCATAGGAATTTCTTGTTCCGTAGCTCCTAAATTTTGAAATATTCTACTCATGAATCCACCTTGCAAGGCAAATCCAAATTGGATGCCCAAGAATCCAAAGCTCATATTCCAAATTTGGAAAAACGGGAGCCTGGGGGGGGTTATGGCTGATTCCATTTTAACTTTAAATAGATAATCGATCCTTATTCCACGAATAAAGTCTGGCTGGCTTATGAAACACTCCTGTTTGCTTCTCATCTAATGGAATGACCCAAGAATCATTTAGTGCTTTCTTTCTAAAGTTTCTTTTGTCAAAAGACGAGTTTAATATCGACTCATGTAAGGATTGAACCTGTGTTAAGGTGAATTTCTCAGGAAGTAACTCATGGCCTACTCTTAATTCACTAACTTCTTGTCTCAGAGTGCTAAGAGCCGTCTTAACAATTTTAGAGTGATCAAATGCCAGTTCTGGAATGTTATGGGCGCTCTGCCAAAAGACTCGCTCTGCAAAACTTGAAGCTGATGGATTAAAGTCCTCCATTTTAACAAGTGCATAATAGGCAATTGTAATAACCCGCGCTTCAGGGTTGCTTCTATTACTTTGAAGCCATGGCAAGTCTTTGATGTTTTTAACTCTATCTGGGTCCCCAAATGCTCCGCTTTGTCTCAAATAAAGTCCACTTAAGCTTGTTATTTCTTTTAATACTCGCTGAGCTGCAGTATCTAAATCTTCATCTTCCTCTAAATGATCACCAGGAAGTGCAAATTTCCTCATTTGGCCCACATCTTTTTGCTCAATCAAAAGAACATTTAAATTTTGGCCATCAAAACCGAAAACAACGCAGTCAACAGAAATATTAGGATTTATCATATGTTGTCACAAATGTAATTAATACACTTACTATTCCATCTTTTCAGTTAGGGTAAATTATACACTATCTTTGGTTACTAATTTTTTTTTATGTCCATAAAAAATATAGCTGTTTTAACCTCTGGCGGGGATGCTCCGGGAATGAATGCCGCAATTAGAGCGGTTGTTAGAACAGCTATATTTTATAAGAAAAAAATTTATGGAGTGTCTCGTGGATATGATGGACTAATAGAAAACTCGTTTGCTGAATTAGATTCTAAAAGTGTTAAAGGCATACTTGCTCAAGGAGGAACGGTATTAAAGTCAGCCCGAAGTAGTTTATTTAAAACAAAAGAAGGTAGAGAAAAAGCAGCAAAAAATCTTAAATCTCATGGGGTTAATGGTCTCATTGTTATTGGAGGAGACGGAACATTTACCGGGGCGCACCTTTTACATGAAGAATTTAGGATCCCGGTAATAGGGATTCCCGGCACCATAGATAATGATCTTTTTGGAACTGACTTTACTATTGGTTATGACACAGCAACTAATACCGTAATTAATTGTATCGACAAGATTAGGGATACCGCAAATAGCCATAATAGATTGTTTATAGTCGAAGTAATGGGTCGAGATGCTGGGTTCATTGCTTTAAGCGCTGGTGTCGCTACAGGTGCATTAGAAATAATTCTGCCTGAGATGAATACTTCGATAGATGAACTCCTTGATTCAGTTCAGCGCGGTGCAGAAAATAAAAAAATAAGCAACATAATTGTTGTCGCTGAAGGAAATAGATTAGGAACTCCATTTGAAATCTCTTCAGAAATTCTTTCTAAATATCCAAATATGGATATTAAAGTCACAATTTTAGGCCATGTTCAACGTGGAGGCTCACCAACAACGCTGGACCGGGTAAATGCGAGTATTATGGGGGTTGCCGCAGTGGAAGGGATACTTAATGATAAGTCAGATGTTATGGTTGGTCTACTAAATAATAAACTTGAATATACATTTTTGCAACAAGCCATTTATAATAAAGCACCCATAGACATTGAGCTTAGAAGGATAGCAAAGATTTTATCAACTTAATAATTTAAATTATAAATCAAGACATGAAAAAAATTGCAATTAATGGATTTGGGCGTATTGGTCGCTTGACATTTCGTAATATTTTAAATAAATCATCACTTGATGTTATAGCCATAAATGACTTAACGGATACTGCAACTCTCGCGCATCTTTTAAAATATGACAGTGCCCATGGAGTCTTTCCAGGTTCGGTAGATTACACTCCAAATAGTTTAATTGTTAATGGTAAAGAAATTATAATTACTGCAGTTAGGAATCCATCCGAGCTTCCTTGGGGCAAATTAGGAATTGATATGGTTATTGAATCTACAGGTCTATTTACTTCTAAGGAACAGCTTGAAATGCATATTACCGCAGGCGCAAAAAAAGTAGGCCTATCCGCTCCAGCAAAAGAAAATGTTAAAACTATTGTTCTCGGCGTAAACGATCATCTATTGACAAATACTGACAAAAGCTTTAGTAATGCCTCATGCACTACAAATTGTCTCGCTCCAATGATGAAAGTCCTAAATGATAATTTTGGAGTCAAAAAAGGTTATATGCTTACTGTTCATGCTTATACAAATGATCAAAGTATTCAAGATGCTCCGCATAAAGATTTGCGCCGAGCTAGAGCCGCAGCAGTCAATATGATTCCAACAACAACGGGTGCGGCAAAGGCCGTTGGTTTAGTACTTCCAGAGCTAAAAGGGAAGTTAGATGGGTATGCCATTCGTGTTCCTGTAATTACTGGCTCCGCAACAGATATTACAGTAGAACTAAATCGTAATGTAACAAAAGAAGAAGTGAATTTAGCTATGAAAACTGCTGCTGATTCTTATTTAGAAGGAGTTATGGAATATACAGAAGACCCTATAGTCTCCTCTGATATAATTGGGAATCCCCATTCATGTATTTTTGATTCTGGGATAACCTCAGCAAACGAAAATCTAATAAAAATTATGGGTTGGTATGATAATGAAGCTGGGTACTCTGCAAGAATGGCGGATATGACAGAACATTTTGTAAACCTTTGAAATAATCTAGATGATATTAATTATTGAAAGCGGCTCAACAAAAGCTGATTGGATATGTTTAGATCAACAGGGCACAGAGGTCTCAAGGTGGTCTTTAATGGGATTTAATCCCTATTTTCATTCAGCTGATTTTATAGGAGAAACACTCAATAATCATTCTGATATTTCTAAAATAGCAGAAAGCGTTGAGCAAATATGGTTCTACGGTGCCGGATGTAGCTCCAAAGAGTTCAACAAAATAATTTTTAATGGCTTACGATCTGTGTTTAGAAATTCTCTAATCAATGTTGACCACGATCTTAAAGCCGCAGCATTTGCCACTTATGACAATTGCCCGCATGTCGTATGTATATTGGGTACAGGATCTAATTCATGCTATTTTGATGGTAAACAAATTCTCGAAAAAGTGCCTGCTTTAGCCTACATTCTTGGGGATGAAGGGTCCGCTAGTTCCATCGGGAAGAGGCTTTGTGCAGATTGGATTTATGGTATAATGCCTAAAGAGTTAAGCACTGACTTTACAAACTTATATAAAACCTCAAAAGAAGAAATTTTAGATAAAGTATACAATCAAGAACACGCAAATGTTTATTTAGCGGCATTCTCAAAATTTGCTGGTGCGCATTCCAACCATCCCTATATAAAAAAGATAATAAATGATGGCTTTAAAAAATTCTTAGAAATTCATGTGTTGTGCTTCAGTGAAGTAAGAACTGGTGTTCCTGTTAACTTTGTGGGCTCTGTTGCAAAAGCCTTTGAATCTTTATTAAAAGAGCAATGTTCACAGCTTAACATAAATTATGGTCGTACTCAAGCTAAGCCAGTGAATTTATTAGTAGAGTATCACTTAAAGACATTGAGAATTCTTGATAAAGAATTAAAAGTTTGATTCGTGCTCTAATTTTTGATTTAGATGGTGTTATCGTAGATACTGCAAAGTATCATTTCATTGCTTGGAAGAAAATAGCTGAAAGCCTTAAAATACCATTTGGGGAAATTGAAAACGAAAAGTTAAAAGGAGTTTCTCGAATTGATTCCTTGGAGAAAATATTAAATTGGGGAGGAATCTCTTTATCTGAAAAAGAAAAAAAATATTGGTTAGATATTAAAAATAAATTTTATCTTGATTGTATATCCCAAATAAGTCCAAAAGAACTCCTTCCCGGCGTTTCTAAATTAATAAAAGAATCGAAACAATGCGGTTTTAAAATAGCCCTTGGTTCAGCATCTAAAAATGCAATTCCAATTCTTAAAAAAGTCAACCTGATAAATTCATTTGATGAAATAGTAGATGGAACTATTGTTTCTTTATCTAAGCCTAATCCTGAAGTTTTTCTGCGCGGAGCTGAGCTGTTAAACTTATTGCCTGAGCAATGTCTGGTATTTGAAGATGCCCAATCTGGAATATTTGCGGCAAAAAATGCGCAGATGAAGTGCGTAGCAATAGGAAGCACCGTTAATTTAGAGGGTGCTGAAGTAGTTATTGACTCTTTAGAAGAGATTCTCGATATCAAATTATTTATATCAGAATGTATAATAAAAGAATAATGTGACCTGACATGAAGCCCAATATTGATATTAACGAATGGAAAGTAATTGAGTCAAAATGGGACCCGGCACATCAAATTATTTCAGAAAGTTTATTTTCCCTTGGTAATGGCCGAATGGGACAACGCGCTAATAATGAAGAATATTTTGGGGGAAATTCTTTACAGGGGACATATGTAGGCGGTATTTATTATCCAGATAAAACTAGAGTAGGTTGGTGGAAAAATGGCTACCCTGATTACTTTGCAAAAGTTATAAATGCTGTCAACTTCACAGGCATTGATATTTCCATCAACTCAGAACAACTAGACCTAAATATTGCATCGGTCAAAACTTTTCGTCGTGAATTAAATATGAAGGAAGGGGTTCTGAAAAGAGAATTTAAAGCCACTCTTAAAAATGGCATTACGGCTCAAGTCTGCACACAAAGATTTTTAAGTATTTCCCAAGATGATTTGGCATTAATAAAATATGAAATTCAACTAGAGCAAGATGCAAGTATAGAGGTAATCCCTTTTCTAGATTTTAATGTTACTAACTCTGATTCTAATTGGAACGAAAAATTTTGGGAATGTGTTAACCAAGGTAGTCGTGGCGAGAGTGGTTTTGTGCACAGCAAAACCAAAAAACTCAACTTTCATGTAGCATGTGCTATGGAGTGTCGAATTGATGGACATAAAGGGCTTTCTTCAAATAAAGAATCCTATTCAAAAACAAATTATAAGATCTCTGCGAAAAAGAATACAAAATACACATTGTATAAATATGTATCGGTTATTAGTTCTCAAAATACAGAAATACATAATTTAGAAATTCATGCAAAAAATAGAGCCGTTAGTGCAGTAAATCAAGGATTTAAGTCACTACTTACCGAGCATAATAACGCATGGCTTAAAAAATGGGAATTGGCTGATATTATAATTGAAGGGGATCTCCCTGCCCAGCAAGCAATACGATATAATATATTTCAATTACTACAAACTTTTACCGGGGTAGATTCTCGATTAAATATTGGTCCTAAAGGCTTTACTGGAGAAAAGTATGGAGGCTCAACTTATTGGGATACGGAAGCCTACTGCCTTCCCTTTTTCTTAGCTTCTTCCGAAGCTAGAATTTCAAAAAATCTAATTGTATATCGATACAAACAACTTGGAAAAGCCATTGAAAACGCTGAGAAGTTAGGGTTTAAAAATGGCGCTGCTCTTTATCCAATGGTTACAATGAATGGAGAAGAGTGCCATAATGAATGGGAAATTACTTTTGAAGAAATTCATCGAAATGGTGCTATTGTTTATGGGATATATAATTATATCAGGCATACACAAGATTATGATTATTTAAAAGAAGGAGGACTTGAAGTAATAGTAGCAATTTGCCGATTTTGGGCTCAAAGAGTCAATTGGAGCAATGAACGTAGTAAATATGTTATTCTCGGGGTAACGGGTCCCAATGAATATGAGAATAATGTCAATAATAACTACTACACAAATTATATTGCGTCATGGTGTTTATCCTTTACCGTTCAATCTCTCGATAGATGGGAGCAAGAAGATCTTGTCAACTATTCAGAATTTGCTAAAAAAATAAAATTAAGTTTAAAGGAATTAAAGAATTGGCAGACAATTTCGGAAAATATCTATTTCCCTTTTAGCAAAAAACTAGATGTATTTCTTCAGCAGGACGGTTTTCTTGATAAAGAGATTACACCAGCAAAAAACATCCCACAAGATGATCTCCCGATAAATCAGAAATGGAGTTGGGATCGTATTCTTAGATCATGCTTTATAAAGCAAGCCGATACCCTTCAAGGGATGTTTTTTTTCGAAGATCAAACTTCCTTAGAGGTACTTAGGAAAAATTTTGATTTCTATGAACCTCTTACTGTGCATGAAAGCTCCTTAAGCCCCAGTGTTCACAGTATCCTTGCAAATCGCCTTGGATATAAAGAAAAGGCTTACGAACTTTATTTGCGTACTTCTCGTCTTGATTTAGATGATTATAACAATGAAGTTCACGAAGGCCTCCATATTACCGCAATGGGAGGGACATGGATGTCAATCGTATATGGATTTGGAGGTATGAAAATCATCAGTGATGATTTACATTTTGAGCCAGAATTGCCAAAGAAATGGTCTAGATTAACATTTAAATTACGGTGGCGTAATAACGTTTTACGAATTGTCATAGGACAAAATGATTTTAACGTTTCCAATATTAAAGGAGATTCTGTAGAATTTTTCGTTTTCGAAAAGAAAATCAGTTTAAAAAATGGTGAGAATTTTAACAGTAATACGATTCTTTAGGTTAGTTCTATTTTAAACATTTAGATTTGATTTTTACACAATATTTTTAAAATGCGAATTCTGGCTCTTGCTTCATTCCTAACTTGTCTTGCTCTTAACAGTTGCACTGACATTAAAACAATTGACGGTCCTTATATCAATGATCTGGGATATAAGCCTTTAAAAATTCAAGGAGAAGTAACAAAACTATATACTCAAGACTACATAATCGGAGATGTAAATTCGATCACCTGGCCAAATGGTTTGATGGTAACTTTTCGAAAAGACTCTTCACTGTACCTAATTAAGGGAAGAATGAAACAGCCCCTTGGTCATGTTACATTTCATACAGATAATGGCGACTTCTCATTGATAATCAGACAAGATTATTTGCAAGAAATTCAAATTGAGTACGACGGTAAAGAGCAGAATGACTCTATTTATGTTTTTGGTAGTTTTAATGATTGGAATAGAACATCTATGCCCATGAGATATTCGAAACTACCCGACTCTTCTAAGGGTAGGCACATATTAAATTTAAACCTATCTGCCGGTCAATTTGAATTTAAATTTTATGTCAACGGACGTGAGGAGATCATTCCAAAAAATTCCTATGACATAGTCAGCAATGGCATGGGTGGCTATAATCATCAATTAATAGTCCAAGAGGAAACCAAACCGTGTCAACCTCTAAGAGTACGGAATACTTTTGACGTTCAGGTCAACGGTTTAAAGAGACAAAATATAAGGATTGATAGCTTGCCCGGAGATCAGATTGTTCACGCATTATGGAACACGAGTTTAATTCCCAAAAAGTCAATACGAAGAAATAAAAATGGAGAATTATGGATAGAGCTTCCCGAAAAAGATAAATGGAGGGATCGAAACCATCTTCATTTATACTCACAAAATGAATCACAAATCAGTAATGATATTCTAATTCCTTTCGATAAGCTTGGTGTTATTCGGTCAACTACAAAATTAAATCGCCAAGACTGGGAGGCATCAACATTATATTTTTTGATGGTCGACCGTTTCTCCAATGGAAATTATATGAATGATAGGCCATTAGACCAAAGTGATGTTCTTCCAATAGCAGATTATATGGGGGGGGACTTAGAGGGTTTGATCAACATACTTGATAGTGGGTATTTCAAAAATTTTGGCTTTAATACCGTTTGGCTTTCTCCCATTGGGAAAAATCCTGAAGGAGCATGGGGTTTATGGGACAAAGGAGGCGTTGAAACCAAATTTTCAGGTTATCACGGCTATTGGCCAATAAGTTCAGTTCTCCCTGATAGCCGTTTAGCATCAAAAAAGTCCATAAAAAAATTGTTGAATTCAGCGCATTCAAAAGATTTAAACGTTTTAGTAGATTATGTCGCTAATCATATTCATTTAGATCACCCGATTTATGAAAAGCACCCGGAGTGGGCCACATCCCTTTATCTTGAAGATGGAAGTCTAAATACTGAAAAATGGGACTCTCATAGATTAACAACATGGTTCGATACTCATCTACCCACTTTAGATTTGCGCCGACCTGAAGTTGTTAATCCAATGACTGATTCGGCATTGGTATGGGTTCGAGACTATGGTTTTGATGGTTATCGCCATGATGCAACAAAGCATGTAGATTTTCTTTTTTGGAGAACTTTAACAAAAAAAATAAAAACAGAGGTAATTACCGATAAAAGAAAACGAATATTTCAAATTGGCGAAACTTATGGGTCTCCTGATTTAATATCTAGTTATATCGGTCCCGGATTACTGGATGCTCAATTTGACTTCAACCTTTATGATGCTGCCGTGAATTTTTTTGCTGATCTGAATGGAGATGCGACGCAACTCATGGGAGTTTTAGAGACCAGTCTTAAGACTTATGGATTTCACCATTTAATGGGAAATATTTCCGGGAATCAGGATAGGCCTCGATTTATCTCTATTGCCGGTAAAGAAATCACCCCTGGAGAAGATACAAAGTTAGCCGGATATACCCGTGAGATAGGGGCTGGAGACTCTGTTTCTTATTATAAGCTTGCTTTATTACACGCATTCAATCACTCAATCCCTGGGGTCCCTGTGATCTATTATGGCGATGAATATGGAATGCCTGGGGCAAATGATCCTGATAATCGTAGGATGATGAAATTCAATGGATATAATTCAAGCGAAATTGCGTTAAGAAATACAGTTCAGAATATTGTAAACGCGCGAAGGCAAAACATGGCCTTAAATTTTGGATTTACTGAAGTCCAAGCTCCAAGAAAAGACGTGTTATATATTACCAGGAGTTATTTAGATACTAAGGTTGAAATAATATTAAATAATGGACCAAATTCATTCACAAGAAAAATAACCTCTCCGGGAAAAGTGATTGCTGGAAAAGGAGAATTGGGGATTAGCCAAATTGTAATTCCACCTTATGGTTTCGTTTATCTAGCATCATAAATATAGATTAATAATAAAATGAAAAAGATATTTTTACTGCCTCTTATTCTCAGCTTCCTGTCCTGCAGTGAGCATTCTAAATTATCCGATTCCGATCACCCTTTTCATCCAAAATGGTCAAAAGGCTCGAATATCTATGAAGTCAACATTCGACAATATACTCCTGAAGGTACATTTTCAGCCTTCCAAAATCACCTTCCAAGACTAAAAAAAATGGGAGTAGACATACTCTGGCTAATGCCTATTCAGCCGATAGGTAAAATTAAACGGAAAGGTGTATTGGGCTCGTACTATTCCATAAGTGATTATACAGCTATAAATTCTGAATTTGGATCAGAGCAAGAGTTCTTAGAGCTAGTTTCAAATGCCCATAAATTAGGATTAAAGCTAATTCTAGATTGGGTTCCAAATCATACCGCATGGGATCATGATTGGTTAAATGAGCACCCGGACTACTATTATAAAGATGAATCTACTGGCGTTATTTCAAATGGCCGTGACGACCATAATAACCCTACAGACTGGACAGATGTGGCAGAATTAGATTATAAAAATATTGCCATGCAGGAAGAAATGAAACAAGAAATGTTATGGTGGATAACTAATTTTCAAATAGACGGTTTCCGATGTGATATGGCAGGAGGACAAACTGATGAATTTTGGAAAGAAACCAATACATTTTTAAGAGGTGAAAAAAAAGACATCTTTATGCTTGCTGAGTCTGAGCACATTCCTTTACATAATTCTAATTTTGACATGACTTATGGTTGGGAATTCCATCATATAATAAACAAAGTTGCGGGAGAAGGGCAAGATGTTCAAGTAATAGACGAATATTTACAAAAACAAAAAAGCATATTCCCTTCAGATGGTTACAGAATGTACTTTATCGATAATCATGACGAGAATTCTTGGAACGGCACAGTGGAAAGTCGGATTGGAGCAAATGCCCAACCCGCATTTATATTATGTTCGACAATGTCTCAAGGTATGCCCCTCATCTACTCCGGACAGGAGGTTGGTTTAAATAAAAGCTTACGGTTTTTTTCCCGAGATACTATTGACTGGGAAACACCTTCACAAACTGAATTTTATTCCAAAGCTCTAGCTTTGAAAAAAAGTCAAATTAGCCTTGCAAATGGTGGGTGGGGAGGAGATCAAACACGTATTAAAACAGGCAATAAATCCGTGTATGCTTTTAGCCGCAAAAAAGGCAGAAACAATGTTATTGTTTTCTTAAACTTTGATAGCGAACAAGCTCAAGTAACATACACAAATGCGCCTAAAGGTGAGTATACAAATTGGTTCAATGGGGAAGACGTAACGATTAAAAGAAGTGGTGATATATTTCTTGACCCCAATAGTTTTTTAGTGCTTACCAATGACTAATTAAAGCACTTTTAAGTCTCTTCCTACCTCTATAAACGAGGCTATACATTTATCAATATGTTCAGGTTCATGTGCCGCGCTCAATTGCACTCTAATTCTAGCCTGTCCTTTAGGAACAACGGGGAAAAAGAATCCGATAACATAAATTCCTTTCTTTAAAAGAGCATCTGCAAACTTTTGGGACAGTTCCGCATCATATAACATTACCGGAACAATTGCTGATTCTCCATCTTTTAAATCAAAACCAGCAGATTTAATACCATTCTTAAAATGAGTCACATTTTTTTGAAGCTTATCTCTAAGTATCGTTGAACTACTTATTAAATCTAGAACTGCAATAGACGCTCCAACAATAGATGGCGCCAAAGAATTGCTAAACAAATACGGTCTAGATCGTTGGCGAAGCATACTTATTAATTCACTTCTTCCTGTTGTAAAGCCTCCCATTGCTCCACCTAATGCCTTTCCAAGAGTCCCAGTAATAATGTCTACTCTCCCTAAAACATTTCTAAGCTCCATAGAACCACGGCCAGTTTTCCCTATTAGCCCTGTTGCGTGGCATTCATCAACTAAAACTAATGCATTATACTTGTCAGCCAAATCACAAATTTTATCTAATTGAGCTACATAGCCATCCATTGAAAAAACACCATCCGTGACTATCAGTTTTGTTCTTGCCTTATTATTGTCAGCTGCCACCAATTGGTCTTCTAAATCTCTCATATCGTTATTCTTATAACGAAACCTCTTTGACTTGCAAAGCCTCACACCATCAATAATTGATGCATGATTTAGACTATCACTAATAATAGCGTCATTTTCCCCCAGCAATGGTTCAAAAACTCCGCCATTTGCATCAAATGCTGCTGCATATAATATTGTGTCTTCAGTATGTAAAAATTCTGCAAGTTTAAGTTCCAAGGTCCTATGAATATCCTGAGTCCCACATATAAATCGAACTGAACTCATTCCAAATCCATGGGTATTTAATGTGTTCCTTGCTGCTTCTAAAACACTTGGATGACTGCTGAGCCCTAAATAATTATTTGAACAGAAGTTGAGCACTTCAGAGCCGTCATCAAGAGTAATTAAAGCATCTTGAGTAGACGAAATAATCCGCTCCGTTTTAAAAAGTCCCTGATCCTTTAAACTCTTCAGCTCTACTTTTAATTTAGAATAAAATTCTTCTTTAGTTCTCATATATTTCAATTTTATCACGAAGGTAAAGCAGCATTGTTTTCGGCAATGACCCTAAAGTTGGTTCTAACTCCTTTGCGTAATCTTTTATTTTAATCCCATACTTTTCATTGTGTTCTCCGGTTTTGTAATCAACTACAACCCAAGATCCATCTCGACACTTTACAAGCCTATCAGGCCGATAGATACCCTTCCCAGGAACAATAAGTGGTCTTTCCGAATATATCTGATTCCCTTCAAATAATTCCTTAAGCCTTGGATCTGTCAAAACTTTATTAACTCGATTGAAAATAAAATCATATTCTTCTTTATTCCAAAGAAATTCCTTCTGAGTAATATGCATTGCTTTAGATAAGTCCTCAGGATTGCGAATTCTCTCAAGTACTCGATGTACTGAATTACCAATTCTCTGTTCAGGGCCAGAATCATTTTTTTTAGCAAGTCTTACTCGATCTGTCCAGTCTTTACTGAAATTCGTTTCTAATTTAAATGAATCATCATTGGTTTTTCTCCGTGGCTTCGATGGCCATGTCCCAATAATAAGCTCATCATCAAAATTATATTTCCTTTTCAATTGAGAAATAATGATGTCACCATATGTGGATGGTGTTAAATATATAGTTAGCGCATCTTTAGCTCTGGTAAAAGCCACATATAATAAGTTCATATCATCAAAAATTCTTTCTTCTGTAGAACCTATTGAGCGTTTTACATATTCAGGATGAACGTTTTCCATAGCTGACTTCAATACAGGAAACTTGTTAAAAGATTTTAAAGAAAGCAATGTAGAAGGGGGCGAATCCTGATCTAA
This sequence comes from uncultured Flavobacteriales bacterium, assembly GCA_938084135.1. Lineage (GTDB taxonomy): Bacteria > Bacteroidota > Bacteroidia > Flavobacteriales > Schleiferiaceae > TMED14. The sequence goes on along the minus strand of CALKDS010000006.1, from coordinate 21,656 downwards.
ACCAAAAATCGTATCATACTCTATATTAAACCAAATTTTTTCATCATTTTTTACAGAGAAAGACGTAAAAGGGACAAATACCAGAGAAAATTCCAATCCCTTTGACTTATGAATGGTCATAACATTAATCGCATCAATCCCTTCAGTAGAGGATAAGCTCCATTTATCTTTATTTCTTGAATATTCCAAAAGAAAAGCATCTATATAATTCCCTTTTTTTCTTGAAAAATCATGAAGCTTGTCTAGCAGTGAAAGAACAAATGGATCAGGTTTCACATCTATTTTTAAAGCCCGAACGATATACTCTCCTAATTCATAAAGGCTCAGTTGCCTGGCAATATGTATATCAAATCCTGGTAATATCTCTTTCAACAAAATATTAAACTCATGCGTCTTCCCGTCTGAAATATTTTCCCCGTAGCGATGTAATAATTCTACATTGATTTTCCAAATATCAGCCTCATGAATTGAGAGTAACAATTCCCATTGTCGCGATCTTTCATTTGGTAGGGCCATCCATTGCATTAGGGCTATAATGGATAAAACATATTTCGAACCCGAAAGAGAAAGTAACTCCGGGGAAATTATATTTATTGATTCTTTTACCATCTTTCTAGCAACCTCTCTTCCCTCTTTTTTAGTCCTTACTAATATTGCCATATCACTAAGAAGCCAATTCTCTTGCAGGGCTATATTAATATCTCGAACGAGCATTTCAAGTTGGTTCGATAATTTATCGGGTCCATATATTACTGGAGATATTCTAGCATGAACTCTTCCTCCGTTTGGCCCTTTTGGTTCTTGATATGAATCTAAATATGCCTTGCCATGGATTTCGCTTGGGAATTCTTTCGCCTGAGCTATTCCTACAAATAAATCATTATTGAACTCTACAATGGTTCTTCTACTCCTCCAATTTTCAGAAAGCTTAATGTGCTCAGTTCGCCCCTCCAAAGAGGGTAAAAAATTGCTAGGAGCACTTTTCAATTCTGATTTGGAAATTAGATTGAGAAATTCTTCAGCATTTGAACCCCTCCACCTGTAAATCGATTGCTTGGCGTCTCCTACAATCATAGCACTGCCAGTATTTGTTCCATCTGAAGTTCCATTTTCTAACAAAGGCCACAAGTTTTTCCATTGCAATTGCGATGTATCCTGAGCCTCGTCAATGAAAAAATGACTATATCGATCCCCTATTCTTTCAAAAATATAAGCCGCTGGTTGAGAATTTAATTCATCATTAATTAATTGATTGAACTTCCATAAGGGTTGAATATTAGATTCCTCAAAAATTGATTCCAACTTCTTTGATAGCTCTGCTAATACCGATGTTGTTCGATCGTTTCTTCTAATCTCATTTAATAAAATTGCCTTAGTACTTATATCTTGTATTCTGAGCAATTGAATCTTAATCTCTTCCAAAGCATGAGCATAAACTATTATCTCTTTTAAAAAAATTTTTTTGATGATTTTTCCAGGGTCGTTTGTTATTTCCGTCAAGCTCTTACTAAGAACCCAACCATTGGGGTCATCAAGATTTAATCGGTTCATCAACTTGACCCACCAGTCATAGTGAGAAATGAATTCATCTGGTATTTTACTGAAGATATTTGAAAGGGTGAGGCTTATGTCATGGGATATTTCCTGAAAATGCTTTTCAAGTTTTCTTAATGATCCTTGAGCCTCCTTATGTTGTTCTAGCGACCATTTATTAAGGCTTTTCAGGGCATTAATAGAATTCTCTTTTGTTAATTGCTGAGACATTTCAAGTAAGGCCGGGAATATGTCAGCATTTTTCTCATTATCAATATTTGACTTTGCAAATTGTACTAAAAGTTCAGTCAAAGAAGGCTGTTTACCAATGTCTTGAAGTAGCCTGTTTACTGCTAAATCTAAAAGAACGTCCTGTTCAATTTCTACTTCAAATTTCCCGGGAAGGCCTAATTCTATGGCAAATGTGCGAACTAACCGATACGTAAACTGGTCTAATGTTCCGATTGCAATTGAGCCATAATCATGAAGCATCTCTTGAAGTACAATTCGAGACCTATGAGCAAGTTCATTTTGCGAAATTCCTAAAATATCTTTTATTGTTATACCTATATCTGATGATGTTCCAAGGTTTGGGTTTTCAGAGAATTCCTTGAGTGTTTCCAGGATTCTTCTTTTCATCTCATTGGCGGCTTTATTAGTAAATGTTAAAGCCAGTATTGATGAGAATTTTTTCGGGTTATTTATGTCACTGAGAGCTGTAACAATGTATTCCGCAACAAGCCGATATGTTTTTCCAGCTCCGGCACTTGCGCTAAAAACAGAAACCGATGCTTTACGCAATTCTAAACCACCCATAGTTTAAAGATAACCAAGCTCCGCGATGGTTTTGTACCTTTATCCCATAATCATTTTAAAAAATATACAAAAATGTTTACGCTCCCCAATCTTCCTTTCGCATACAGTGCACTTGAACCACATATAGATGCTTTGACAATGGAAATTCATCATTCCAAGCATCATCAGGCATACATTAATAAAGTCAATGCCGCAATTGATGGTACTGCTTTAGCAGAAAAATCAATTGAAGAGCTAATAGCGCAAAACAGCGATACCCCTGCAGTACGTAATAATGGAGGAGGTCATTTTAATCACACCTTATTTTGGACGATTTTAAGTCCTAATGGAGGTGGTTCTCCAACAGGAGAATTAGCTGATGCAATAAATGATTCATTCGGTTCTCTAGAAGAATTTAAAACTGCATTTTCAAAGGCTGCAGCAACCAGATTTGGGTCTGGGTGGGCTTGGCTTTGTGTTGAACCAGGAGGTCGCTTAGAAGTATGTAGTACTGCTAATCAAGATAATCCTTTGATGCCAAATGTTGGTTGCGAAGGATCCCCTATTTTAGGATTAGATGTATGGGAACATGCGTATTATTTGAAATATCAGAATCGTCGACCAGATTATGTTAATGCCTTTTTTGAAGTCATTAATTGGGATGAGGTTTCAAGACTATATTCTGAAAATAAATGAGGAAATAAAACAGAATTTCCAATTAAATTATTTAAAGCCCCTGATATTGATCTAGGGGCTTTTTCTATCTATGTAGAATTGCTCCTGTTTTTTCTGAAAAAGAAGCCCAAGTATTGTGAGTGATCCAATCCCCAAGATTAATAAATTGCTTGCCGTTTGGAAGTTCTTCTAACATAGGGAAATGTCGATGCCCGAAAACCCATGTATCAATTTCAAGCTCTTCTGATTTAATTAAAGCATATTGGTAAAGAAGCTCCTTCTCCTTTGGTAATTGAATTATGTCTTTCCCGCCAGTTCTGGCTCTTGAGTTCTTCGATAGCCATGATGCTAAGCCTATTCCCAAGTCGGGATGAATTAAACGATAGGCCCACTGAAATGGCTTGAAGAGAAATACCTTTTTCAGAATCTTATATCCATTATCTCCCGGACCTAAGCCATCTCCATGGCCGATGTAAAAACGATGATTATTCCACGAGTGAATAACAGGTTTATGACACACTTCAAATCCTATTTCCTCTTCTAAATATTCCCTAACCCAGAGGTCATGGTTCCCCGGGAAAAAATAGAGTTTTATACCAGAGTCAGAAATATCTGCCAGTTTTCCTAAAATTCGAACAAACCCTTTTGGGATAGCATATTTATATTCAAACCAAAAATCAAAAAGATCACCAACAATATAAATTGCTTGAGCATCAAGCTTAATTTTATCCAGCCAATCGCAAAACAAACGCTCTCTTTTCAATGATGATTGATGATCAGGAGCTCCTAAATGCAAGTCACTTGCAAAATAGATTTGTTTACCTAAATCGAGATTATAATAACTTACCATCACAACAAATATAACGGGCATAATTGAGCCAGGAGTATTCATTGTTAAATGGCTTGTGATAAAAGTTAGGAATACCTAACTTGTGGCCGGTTTCAAATAAAATAATCTCAAATATGGAGCAGTTCGCATCTGAAAATCCAGTTCTTTTAGCGCTAATGGCCACGACATTCACATGGCTTCTTACCGCATCAGGTGCGGCTCTTGTGTTTTTATTCAAAGAGATGCCAAGAAAATGGCTTGATGGAATGCTAGGGTTTACTGGAGGGGTTATGATAGCTGCAAGCTATTGGAGCTTGCTTGCCCCTTCGATAGAACTATCAGAAAACTTGGGATATATACCATGGTTGCCTCCTGCAATTGGATTTTTCTGTGGAGCCATGTTTCTTTTTGGTTTAGACAAACTTATCCCGCATCTCCATATTAATTTCAACAAAGAAGAAGCAGAAGGAGTAAAAACAGATTGGAAATCAACTACTTTATTAGTGCTAGCGATAACTATCCATAATATTCCGGAAGGTCTTGCTGTAGGTGTGGCATTTGGAGCATTTGCTGCTGGAATTGATGGTGCAACACTCGGTGCTGCAATAGCATTGACTATAGGTATTGGAATTCAAAACTTCCCCGAAGGTATAGCCGTTAGTTTTCCTCTACGCCGCAAGGGGGTTTCGAGATTTAAAAGTTTCTGGTATGGGCAATTAAGTGCAATTGTTGAACCCATAGCCGGCGTTCTTGGTGCTGTTGCCGTATTCTACATGCAACCGATGTTACCATTTGCCTTGGCATTTGCAGCCGGAGCGATGATTTATGTGGTTATCGAAGAAGTGATTCCCGAAACACAACGGGATAGATATACTGATGTTGCAGCATTAGGCTTTATCGCTGGTTTTATTGTAATGATGTGTCTAGATGTAGGGCTAGGTTGATCGAAACTACTGGAAATACAGCTTATATACGTCGTTTCCGTTTACCAGTAAGAATAATCCAAAAAGGAGATAAAATCCGATCATCTGGGCATTCTCCATGACTTTAGTTGACAGAGCTTTACCCGTTATCATTTCAATTAGTACAAAGACCACATGGCCTCCATCAAGAGCAGGAATAGGTAAAATATTCAAAAATCCAAGGGCAAGGCTTAAAAACGCCGTAAATCCCCAAAAGTACTGCCAATCCCATCCAGTTGGATATTGCTGAAATATTGCAATGAATCCTCCTGCTTCTTTATACGCTCCTGTTTCAGGTGTGAATATGAGTTTTACCTGACGTATATAAAAACCCAATTTAGTCACTCCTTGATTCCATCCTTCTTCGATGGCTCCAAAACCACTATACTTAACCGTTGTTAAGGGAAATAATTCTGATAAATTACGTTTATAATAAACGCCCATCTGACCATTGTCTCCAATGCTAAAAGTATACGATAATTTGCTGTCCGCTCTCAAAACACCAATAGTTACTTCTTCCCCAGCAAAATTTGGAATTTCACTTATATATTGATCAAAATATGACATGCTTTGACCGTTCAAAGAAATAATTTTATCTCCAGGAAGTATACCTGCTTTTTCTGCAGGCGATCCTTCCACAAAAGCTTTTACAACATAAGGGATTCTTGGTGTCATCCATGGGGCTTTAGACTCTATTGCTTTTGCCACAAAATCAGTAGTTATCGGTAAGGTTATGATTTTATTTTCTCGAGATATTTGCATCGTTGAACCTGAACCTAGAAGCATTTCGATACTGATATCAGAAAAACGATCGAACTTATTTCCATCGATGGCAATTATTCTATCCCCTGTTTCTAAGCCTAGTTCACGGCCCAGCTCGTTGACCCAAATACCATCTTTTAAACTTTCATTAGAGACATAGGTATCTCCATAGTAGGCCATCATTCCAGAGTATATAACTATCGCAACAATAAAATTAACTGTGACACCACCCAAAAGAATGATTAGCCTCTGCCATGCAGGTTTAGAGCGAAATTCATAAGGCTCCGGGGCCTTGGACATTTGGTCCTTATCCATTGATTCGTCAACCATACCTGCAATTTTTACATATCCACCAAGAGGAAGCCAGCCAATGCCGACCTCGGTTCCCCTTATTTTAGTTTTAACTAATGAAAACCATGGATCAAAAAAAAGATAGAACTTTTCGACCCGAGTTTTAAAGGCAATGGCAGGAATAAAATGGCCTAGTTCGTGAAGAACAATCAATAAAGAAAGGCCAAGAATAAATTGAAGAATTTGTATAATCATAATAAAAGTGCAACGAAGGTACAATGCCTTCTTAACTTCGGCAATACAATGAAGTACTTAGTAAATCAAAAAAAAACAAATGGAGTTGGTTCAGATGTCAAAGTAGATATTATAAAATTAAGTGATACCGAATATCGAATACAAAAAGGATCTAAACATCTGCGTGCTTTTCTGATAAGAAATGATCTTAGAACTAAAACTAGTTCTTGGTGGATCAATGGTTATAAATATAACGTGAATTCAAAATCTGACCTAGATGAAATGCTTGAAAAGCTAGGAATGGATGATGGCAGCAAAACTAAAGTAAATCAGATTTTTGCTCCTATGCCAGGATTAGTACTGGAAGTGAAATTCTCAGAAGGAGACGTTGTAGCTGAAGGGGAAAGCGCCATAATTCTAGAGGCTATGAAAATGGAGAATATTATAAAATCTCCCATAAATGGGATCGTAAAAAAAGTACATGTTAAAAAAGGTCAAACGATAGAAAAAAATACTTTAATTATTTCGTTTAACTCATAAAAAAGGGGGGGCTAATTTTAGCCCCCCCTTCCATAAAATAATTAAGATCTGATTAGAAATTAATTTTATAACTGATGTTGAAGTTTCGTCCCCAGTTAGTAAATCCATATCGGATATCTGTTCCATCAGAATTATTTACTCCTTCAATAAATCCTTGATAATCCAAAGCATTAAAGCATTGCAATTGGAGATATCCTTTAGCTGAAGTCTTCCATCCAAACCTAAGATCGAGTTGACCAAATGATGGCAATTGATATGGCTGAGATTTATCTGCCTCAGTTTCATAATCAGAAGGGTCATAAGAAGCATATAATCTATCGTTATAGATATAGGTGGCTCCAAAATCAAGAACATCGGTAAACTGCCAACGAGCTCTTCCTCCAAATTGTGTCTGTGGAGCATCTCCCACGTACAGACCATCCGTATATGCCGCCCCTTCAGTGATTGATTGGTCAATATCTGATTGCAACTGGTAAGTTGCGTCTCCTGACCATCTCCAATCCCCTACAGAAGCTATTGCGCCCAATGCTATATTATCAGCAACTTTTGTAGTCATTTCCAACTCAACCCCTTGGTGAATAGCTCCAATTCCTTGAATAAGAGCTCTTGTTGTTCCTCCATCAGCTGTTGGTATACGACCCGACAATAGTGTCTTGTTTGTCCAGATTGTTTGATACGCATTAACATTTATAGAAGTCGTTTTTGACTTATATCCATAACCAACTTCAAATGACTCCACACCCTCATTTACTGTATTATCAGAGAGAATATTCTGATAATTCTGAAACATAAATCCAAAAAATGGAGCCCTTGAATATAGACCGTAGTTTACGTAAATGTTATTCAACTCATCAACATTATAGTTCGCACCTAACTTAAAGTTATACCCTGGAATAGTAATTGATTCTGAGGTTTGAGTTGGAACATCTAAGTAGTTATATCGATCAATCCTTGTATAGGTTGTGCTTGATAAGCTTCCGGCAAGAAAAGCCGATAGTTTGTCTTTGGTATATTCAAATTGTCCAAATGCTCCTCCATAACCAACTTGCCCGTCATTATCGTATGCAATACGATTTTCAGGAGCGGTTTCAGCAAATACATTCCAATAAGATGTAGCATTAGAACTGATCCCCATATTTTGAGAGGGCCGTGAGTCAACAGCATATTTATACTTTTCTTCCCAATGCTGACCACCGAGTAAATTTCTAACCTCACGGAAATGCTCTCCAGTATATGTGCGTGCATCAATACCTGCGATCAAATTAAGATTGTCATTTATCTTGCGTGAATATGTTGAGAGTGCGCCAACCCATGTGTGATTATTTACTGAATTTCGTAAAATAGTAGCAGATCCGCCATCAGCTGAAGCTTCATTCTCAGAAACTGCAGCATCCCAATTTATATAGCCATTCATATCACCAGCGCCATTACCATATACAGGAGCGTAGTCTCCTAAAGGTCCTGATCCTCCACCATGTCCAAATGAAAAATATGCCGATGTATTTAATTGTGATTTACTATCAATATTCCAATAGTGATTTAAGGCTATTTGTGGCTTATGATAATAATTGTTTCGCTGATTCAGCTCAACCATTTCACCATCTTCGTTGGTAATATATCCAAGGTCTTTGTTATACTTCCCTCCAAACTGTGTTACCTCTGCTCGACTCAGCATTCGATCACGTTGTCCATGCTCCTGAGGAGCTCCGAGAGCAGTAAATACAAGTCGATGATTTTTACTTAACTCTTTAGCGTAAGAGAAGAAATATGAATAGGCCTTTACATAAGTTCCGTTCGCCCAACCATTTCCTTGAGTTGAAGATAACACAACAGATACTGCCGAATTATTTGCCAATTTCCCTGAATTATAACCAATCAGGGCCTTATATTTCCCATAATCAGTAGCAGAAAATTCTGCAAAAGTTGATTCTTTTGCGTTCGTGGACTTCGTGATTAAGTTCATAGTTCCACCCACAGAGTTAATCGCCAATCTAGAAGCTCCAAGTCCTCTTTGAACCTGAATTGTCTCAATCGCGTCGCCAAGACCAGCCCAATTTGACCAATACACTTTACCGTTCTCCATGTCATTGACAGGAACACCATTGATCAGCACAGCGATATTTGTTTGATCAAATCCACGGATATTGATTCGAGCATCACCAACACCACCACCTTGTTTTGTGGCATAAACAGCCGGAGTCATTTTTAATACCTCCGGAAGTTCTTGTGAACCTAGCTGCTCGTTAATAGTTTTAACAGATAATGTAGAGTAGGCAACAGGGGTTTTACGGTCTATCGCATATGATGAAATAATCTTTATTTCATCAAGTTGTGTATACATCGAATCAATTTTTTCCATTGCTTTGATATCCGCAATTTCATCGATGTTTTTTGTTACCGTTGTCTGCCCCATAGCGGTAAAGCCAAGGCTAACAAATGCAGCAAAAAGAAGTTGTTTAACTAGAGTTGTTTTTTGTTTCATAAATCCTTTTTTATTATTTGTTTAGGAGTTCATTACACAAATAAAACACAAAAGATCTTAGCCTCTATTTACAAAACCCCAATCAAATAGGAAATACGTAATAATTAACAATAAAATCCATAAAGTGAACAATTAATACCATCCATCTAAATCTCTTCTATCTCGTTTTGTTGGTCTCCCGGATTTCACGTTAACCTTGATTTTTAGGGCTAAATCCAATAATTTTTTCTTTTCAATTTCTTCAATAGGTGTTGTCGTTTTCATAAAGTTTTCAACAAGCATCATTTTTACACGAGATTTTGGGAAATCTATTACAAAGTGAGTAGTAAAATAACCTTTATGTCTTACTCTAAATGTTTCTCCAATTTTTAAAATCCTACTTGGCTTAATTACAATATCTGAAATTGAAACCTTACCCGATTTAATCGCTGCAGCAGCTTGACTTCGAGTTTTATTTAATCTAACTGACCAGAAAAAACTATCGGCACGCATTTGAGGAAATTCAATTAAAATCTATGAGCTTGGTCAACTCTTTTCTTCGGAGCTCTATATCTTTATTCTCAAGGTTTTCTAAGCCTTCTGGACCAAAGGTTTCAACACAAAAAGAAGCCATTGTTGATGCGTATATCAATCCTTTTTTCATATTATCGAATGAAATATCATCTGTTTTCGATAGGTGTCCCATAAAGCCTCCAGCAAAAGTGTCACCTGCACCCGTAGGGTCAATAACATTCTTTAATGGAAGAGCTGGAGCAAAGAAAATTTCTCCTTCTTTTCCAAATAATAATGCGCCATGCTCCCCTTTTTTAATAATCAATATACTTGGCCCCATTCTTTGAATTTTTTCTGCAGCCTTTACCAAATTATTTTCTTCAGCAAGCTGTCTCGCTTCCTCGTCATTAATAGTTAAAACATCTACCAATTTGATCATTTTTTTCAAATCATCCATTGTGGCATCCATCCATAAATTCATAGTATCCATAACAATGAGCTTGGGCCTGTTCTCTAATTGTTCCAAAACCCTCAATTGTATAGCAGGGACCAAATTACCCAGCATTAAATACTTACAATCTTTGTAATTGTCTGGAATAATAGGATCAAAGCTTTCTAGAACATTTAGCTGCGTATCTAAAGTGTCTCTGCTGTTCATGTCTGTATGGTACTTCCCTTTCCAAAAAAATGTTTTCCCTTCTTCTATTATTTGTAGGCCTTCCGTATCGATATTTTTCTTTTTTAATAAATCAATGTTCGCATCAGGAAAATCTCCTCCTACCACAGAAACAAGATTTACATGGTCAACAAAATAGCCAGCTGACATTCCTATATAAGTTGCAGAACCTCCAAGTATAGATTCACGAACTCCAAAAGGAGTTTCAAGACCATCAAACGCAACTGTGCCAACAACAAGTAAACTCATATTCTTTTATTTTTTTTATGGTTGGTACAAATATACCTTTACCGCTTGTAGTAATATGAGTCTATTCGTATTATTGCACCCCGTAAAGGGATATTCCTCCTTAGCTCAGTTGGTTAGAGCATCTGACTGTTAATCAGAGGGTCCTTGGTTCGAGCCCAAGAGGAGGAGCTACTTATAATGATAAAACGGTTATACTTTTATAGTGTAACCGTTTTTTTATATTTAAACCGATTCTTAAAACTACCCCGATGCGCGTACTCTTTTTCTTTTGCACCTGTTTGGGATTTAGTCTAAGCATAGGATGGACTTCAAACTTCTAGACGAATAGAGATGAAATTCAGTACTATTGCAATTACAAATAGCAATTATATATAATCAAATTAGATAAGTGTTTCACTACAGGGTTGAGTTGTGCTGCAACTATTGAAAAAATGGAAGAGCAATAAAGCTCTGGATTTTATTTATACGTCCCTATATTTGTTTACAACCTGTTTAAATAGAAACATTATGCGCATTCTTATTTTAACTATTGCTTTCTATATTTTTTCTTTATCAGCCTTTGCCCAAGGCCCTGCTAAAATAGCATATGGCGCAGGTGTGACTTATTTCATGCCAGATGATGGATCCGCCTTCGGCAGCTGGGGAAGTAATGCGGGAGGGTTTGATGGTTTTAATCTCTCTGCAAACTTGAATTTTGACTTGCCTATTTGGGATAATTACTATATGCGTCTTGGGAGTGATGTTCACTTTTTCCGAGCTGTAAATGATGATAAAACTACTAATCTTGCGGGTTTTTCACCTCATTTCGGTTTAGGGAGGGTGACAGCTTTGAATAATGGACAACTACGTTATGGACTCACAATGGGGATTTCTCAGATAAGAACTTGGGAGCGTGATGATATGGGCTCAAATGGTATCAATACTACTTCCTTTCTATGGGGTTCTTTGGGGATCCCAGCAGGTATATCTATTCGCTATGAAATCCCCAATGATAAACGCACTTATTATATTGGTGCAGACTACCGCTATTTTATGTTTGATGACGGTATAGATGGTGTTGGTGTTGGGAATCGTATTGGTTATGATGACCAAATGCTAACCTTCTCAATTGGGGTAGTTAACAAAAAGACATATCGCTCTAAAAAACAAGCCTCTCTCCAACGTGAAGCGAACAAAGTAAGCGCTATACCACAACTCGAAGAAAAACTCAATCAAGCTAAAGCAGAGAATGTAATGATCCAGAACGAGCTTGAAGTTGCCCATTCTAAAGTTGTTGAAGCCAATCGTCAATTAGATTCATTAGAGCTGGTTTCAGTAAAGGCGCAGGAGCAAATCCGTGCAGCTCAAAAACCTGTACAAAATAAAGAAATTCCACTTCCACCTCTTCCTTCAGGCTCTTATGTCGTAGTACTAGGGTCCTTTGAGAGTAAGGTATATGCGACAGACTTCAGTGCCTCACTTGAGTATAACTCACCAGTAAACGTTATTAGAGCCAGCAATAATTTCTACCGCGTATTTCTTGGGCCATTCAAGACTTTTACTCAAGCTAAAAAAGCATTAGATGAGGTTTCAGGTAAAGCTTGGATTTCAATAGAGAATTAGTGGAAAAGCTAGTCTGAAATTAAATGGGATATAGATAAAAGAGAAAAACACTAGTTTGATATAGAGTGCTTTTTTGGTTTATCTCACTGCAACCCTTGCTGCCAATTCATAAGAACCCTATTTTTTCTCAAAGACTAATTGTTGGAAATAAAATTATCGGGTTCTTTCGAAATCCTAATGCTATCTTTAAAAAGTGAATATTACTTCCAATAGGAATTGGCTCTTATTATCAGTTTTTTTCGGGTTTTTATCTCTTAATGCTCAGGAAAATATTTCTTCAAAAGAAAATCTATTCAAAAGATATCTTAACAGTGTTTTAAAAGAAACTTCTGATCCTTCGGCACCTAAGCTCATTAACTACCCCACATTGGCTTACTCCCCAGAGACCAATTGGGAATTTGGAGTATCAAGTCTTTATGTCTATTCAGCAAAAAGAAATCTCAAAAACAGATTAAGCCAAGTCAAGGCATTTACCTTCTTTACCCTTGAAAATCAATATGGTTTATGGCTTGATCATGCCATTTACACCAATAAAAACAAGTGGTTTTTTTATGGTAGAGCTCGTTATCAAAGTTTTCCTCTTTTATATTTTGGAATTGGTCCAGATAGTCCATCAGAATACCTTTCTAGAATAGATGGCCAATATATATTATTCCGTGAACGATTGTTGCGAGAGACTCTTCCCTCCCTCTATATTGGATTAGAATTAGATTATCAAAGATTAAACAATGTTAAATACATTGATCAATCTTTGGGCTCTAGCCCACCAAATGTTGGCAGTGATGGTTCATCAAACCTAGGGTTAGGACTAGGCATTTTATACGATAACATTCATAACGCCTTGAATCCGCGAAAAGGTATTTACAGCGAATGGGCATTTTTAAAATACAGCAAAGCCCTTGGTAGCAATTTTAATATGACTTCTTATATAATTGATAGTAGAGTATACAAACCCATTAAGAAAAATACTGTTTTAGCTTTTCAGCTATATGGTCAATTCACTCATGGGAATCCGCCCTTTAATATGCTCTCTTTGATGGGAGGTGAGAGCCTAATGAGAGGTTATTACTTAGGTCGATATAGAGACAAGCACTTGATTGCTGGACAAGTAGAATATCGTATTCTACCATTTGATTTTTCCAAAAGATGGGGAGCGAGTGTCTTTATAGCAGCTGGAGAAGTTTTCAGTGAAGACAATAGATTTCAGATCAATAGATTATTACCAACTGGTGGTTTTGGAGTCCGATACCTTGTGTTTCCTGAAAAGGATATTTATACCAGAATAGACATTTCATTTACTGGTGAAGGAAGAGGAGTTTACTTTTTCATAGGTGAGGCATTCTAAACCCTAGAGTTATTTATAAATTAAATCAAAGCGATCTAAATTCATGACTTTTGCCCAAGCATTTCCAAAGTCACTTACAAACTTTTTATTTGCATCATTGCTTGCATATACTTCAGCTAAGGACCTCAGCTCAGAATTAGATCCAAAAATTAAATCGACACGAGTTGCGGTATATTTTATTTCATCTCCAGTACTTGTGGCCTCAAAAAGTTCCTTGGTGTCATCCAGGGATTTCCATTCCAAATCCATAGTAAGAAGATTCACAAAAAACTCATTTGTCAATTGATTTTTATTGTCAGTAAAAACGACATGTTTAGATCCATCAAAATTTGTCCCTAAGGATCTCATCCCTCCTAATAAAACTGTCATCTCTGGTGCGGTTAATCTGAGTAACTGAGCTTTATCAATAAGCAACTCTTCAGTAGCAATAGTATATTCAGTTTTAAGATAATTTCTAAAACCATCAGCCATGGGTTCCAAAAGCTCAAAAGATTTGATATCTGTTTGATCTTCTTTGGCATCCATTCGGCCCGGAGTAAAAACAATCTCTAATTTCTGTCCTGCATTTAAAGCCGCTTTTTCAACAGCTGTATTCCCCGCGAGAACAATAAGATCTGCCAATGATATTCTTGCAGAAGAATGTCTTTGATTGAATATTGTCTGAATCTGAGATAACGATGTTAGTACTTTTTTGAGCTGTTCTGGGTTATTTACCTCCCAATTTTTTTGGGGAGCTAGCCTTATCCTAGAGCCATTAGCTCCTCCCCGGCGGTCTGAGTGCCGATATGTTGACGCTGAAGCCCAGGCTGTACTGACCAATTCACTAATTGATAATTCAGAATTTAAAATTTCTTTTTTTAATTCTTTAACTTCTGAAGGGGAAACCAATTTATGATTAACCCTAGGAATTGGATCTTGCCAGATTAAATCTTCTTCTGGCTTTTCAGGTCCCAAGTAACAAGATTTTGGGCCCATATCTCTATGGGTAAGCTTAAACCAAGCTCTAGCAAAAGCGTCATCAAAATATTCTGGGTTCTCGTAAAAATTTCTTGATACTTTTTCATAAATGGGGTCAAACCTTAGTGATAAATCTGTAGTTAGCATAGTGGGTTTATGCATGGTTTCGTCATCAAAAGCATCTGGAACAGATAATTCTGCATCTTTAGCAACCCACTGATGTGCTCCCGCAGGACTTTTAGTTAATTCCCATTCGTTTTCAAATAAATTAAAGAAAAACAAATGACTCCATTGGGTTGGCAGCTGAGTCCATATTACTTCAAGACCTGAAGTTATCGCATCTTTTCCTTTCCCTGTTTTATACGTAGACTCCCAACCAAGTCCCTGTTGTGTAATATCTGCTGCTTCAGGCTCAGATCCGAGGTTTGATGCGGGTCCTGCACCATGGGTTTTACCCAGAGTATGGCCACCTGCAATAAGGGCAACTGTCTCTTCGTCATTCATTCCCATCCTTCCAAAAGTCTCTCTTATATCTTTTGCCGCTAATAAGGGGTCTGGATTCCCATTAGGCCCCTCTGGGTTGACATAAATTAAACCCATTTGAACAGCAGCTAATGGGTGCTCTAATTCACGATCCCCTCTGTAGCGCTGATCATCGAGCCATTTATTTTCTTTTCCCCAGTAGACATTAAGTTCCGGTTCCCAAACATCAGCTCTTCCTCCTGCAAAACCAAATGTTGTAAATCCCATGTCCTCAAGAGCCACATTACCTGTTAAAATCATTAAATCCGCCCATGAAATTTTATTGCCATATTTTTTCTTAACAGGCCAAAGTAGTCTTCTTGCTTTATCCAAATTAGTATTATCAGGCCAACTGTTTGTTGGAGCAAACCTCTGCTGCCCAGCCCTTGACCCACCTCTTCCGTCTCCTGTCCGATAGGTCCCTGCGCTATGCCAAGCCATACGAATAAAAAGCCCTCCATAATGACCATAGTCTGCAGGCCACCAATCCTTAGAATCTGTTAATGTTTTTCTAATATCTTCCTTCAAAGCAAAATAATCTAAACTTTTAAAAGCTTCCTGATAATCAAAATCTTCGTCCATTGGATTTGAGAGATTTGAGTTTTGACGGAGAATAGATAGGTTGAGTTGATTTGGCCACCAATCGCTATTGCTTGAAGCTATTTTATTTGATAAACTTTTTTTCGTGGCCCCAGAATTTCCATCTGTATAATAGTCATCATTGCTAACATTGCAGGAAAAAAGACATATCCATAGCACTAAAAATAGACTTAATAATTTTATACTTTTCATATCAATTAAAAAAATTGTACACACAATATACTAGAAATCAACGGTTCATGATAATTTTTTACCTTGATTTTTTGTTAAATCCTGTTTAATATTTGATCAATATCACTACTTATTTCAAATCTATTTTTATTCCGTAGCCCAAGCGCTGATGCGAGATGTATATTTAGACCTTAAATAAATAAGACACAACATGAAAAAACTAATCATGTTTTGTGCTCTAGCTCTGAGTGGAGCTCTTAGCGGCCAAAACAAAATTGACTTTGAAGAATACGATCTAAAAAATGGACTCCATGTCATTCTTCATGAAGATCACAGCACTCCTATTGTTGCTGTTACCATGATGTATCGGGTGGGTAGTAAAAATGAAGAAAAAAGTCAAACAGGATTTGCTCATTTTTTTGAACATCTAACATTTGAAGGTTCAGAAAATATTGATCGCGGTGAATTTGATAACTATGTTAACTCTGCAGGTGGTCAGCTAAATGCGAACACTTCTCAAGATAGAACTTTCTATTATGAATTGCTCCCTTCAAATCAATTGGAGTTAGGTCTCTGGCTCGAAAGCGAAAGAATGCTCCATGCAAAAATCAAAAAAATTGGCGTAGATACTCAGCGTGAAGTTGTAAAAGAAGAAAAACGTCAACGATATAGTCAGCCTTATGCCACTTTCCCGGAAAATATTTTCAAGCGGCTTTATGTTGAGCATCCATATAACTGGACTCCAATAGGATCAATAGAGCATCTGAATTCCGCAACCCTAGATGCTTTTAAAGCATTCTATAATAAATTTTATTTGCCAAATAATGCAACTTTAAGTATTGCTGGTGATCTAGATATTGCCAAAACAAAAGAATTGATCAAAGCTTACTTTGGCGATATTCCCGAAGGAGATGCAGTGATGCAACCAGACATCCAAGAGCCACCATTGGGGGGAGAGAAAACCGCAACAGTATTTGATGATGTTCAGTTGCCTGCGCTGATGATGGGGTATAGAATGCCGCCTCAAAAATCTGATGATGCCTATGCACTTGAAATGGCAGGAACAGTTCTCAGTGGTGGCGCCTCCTCAAGAATGTATAAGCGTCTAGTTGATGAAGATCAAACTGCTGCTTTTGTACAAGTTTTCCCATTTTCCCTAGAACAAGGAGGGGCTTTTATTATGCTTGCTTTTGCCAATGCAGATAAAGAGATAAAAGACATGCAGCCTGCAATTGAACAAGAAATTGAACAATTACAAAATGAGTTAATCTCTGAACGAGAATTTCAAAAAATCCAAAATCAAATGGAGAGTGCTTTTATTCAAAGTAACTCTAGAATGGCGGGAATTGCAGAGTCTTTAGCAAACTATCATACTTTTTATGGTGATGCCAATTATATAAATACGGAAATAGAACGTTATCGAAATGTTAGCCGTAAAGACATTCAAGACGTAGCAAAAAAATATTTAGTTAAAGAAAATCGGGTGGTTTTAAACTATTTACCAAAGAGCCAAGACCCAGAATTAGAAAATAAAAATTAAAATATGAAAAAGAGTATTTATTCATTTCTGTTATTATTTGCGGCCTACAGTTTGTCAGGTCAAGTATCAATCGACCGATCCAATGCACCGAAACCTGGCCCGGCAAGAACTCCAAAAATTGCCGCATACGAAAGTTTTGAGCTAAACAATGGATTAAAAGTTTTTGTGGTTGAGGATCATAAACTTCCTCGAATAACAATGTCTTTGATATTAGATCGTGATCCAATTATAGAGGGAAATAAAGCTGGATATACAAGTATGGCTGGCGACATAATTGGGTCCGGAACTGATTCCAGAACTAAAGCTCAGCTTGATGAAGAAATAGATTTTATGGGCGCGAACTTTTCTAGCTCAGCTTCATCAATCAGTGCAGGAGGCTTAAGTAAATACACGGATGATCTTCTGGATATTTTTTCTGACGTCCTTTTGAACCCAAGTTTCCCAGAGGAAGAATTTACAAAACTGAAAACTCAAATGACCTCAGGGGTAAAAGCAAATTCAGAAAACGTTGATGCGATATCCAGTAACTTAACTGGGGTTTCCATTTATGGTCTTGAGCATCCTTATGGTGAGGTCATGACCGAAGCAACAGTTGATGCCATTACCCTTGAAGATTGCAAATCATATTATGATGCCTATTTTCGGCCCAATATTGCTTATATGGTGATTATCGGTGATATAACAGTCAAAGAGGCAAAAAAGAAGTTAGGGACCTCTCTGAAAAAGTGGAAAAGAAAAGAAGTCCCTTCTCTTGAATATTCCAAAACGTCATTACCTGCATCGTCTAGGATTGTTTTGGTAGATAAACCATCTGCAGTGCAATCATTAATTTGGGTTGGTAATGTAATTGATCTTGCACCGGGCCACCCAGATATAGAGCCCTTACGAATAGCCAATAAGATTTTAGGAGGAGGAGTGTTAGGTCGATTATTCAGGAATCTCAGAGAGGATAAGGCCTTTACTTATGGTGCATATTCCAATTTTGGCGTAGATAAGCTTAATAGCACCTTCAGCGCGTCGGCTAAAGTCCGAAATGAAGTTACAGACTCGGCTATCGTTGAATTCATGAATGAATTAAAAACCATCAGAACCGAAGTGGTCTCTCAAGAAGATATTGTGAACGCTAAATCTAGCTTAAGCGGTTCTTTTGGCAGGTCTTTGGAGAGCACGTCAAGCGCTGCCTCCTTCGCTCTAAACATTGCCCGTTATGGCCTTCCTAAAGATTATTACAATAATTATCTAAATAGATTGGACGATGTGACAGCTGAAGATGTTCTTAGAGTGTCCAAAAAATACATGACCACAGATAATATAACAATCGCCGTTGTGGGGAAAGCTCAGGATATCGCAGCAAAACTAAGTGCATTTGGTAGTATCGAGTACTATGATAAATTTGGTCAGCCGAGTGATGAGCCTGAGTTTTTATTTACTCCAGATGGTGTGACCCTTGAAAATATAATGGGTAATTATTATCAAGCTTTAGGTGGTTTAGATCAACTGAAACAATTAAAAGCGATAAGTCAAGAGTCCTCAATAGAAATTCCAGGTGCTCCACAAAAATTAAGTGTTATTAGCGCTAAAATTATCCCAAATAAAGTTTTGGAAGAGCAAACTATGGGCAGCATGACCCTGAGTAAAACTTTGTTTACGGATGGGAAAGCAGAAAAAAGTGGGATGCGAGGCACAAGCACTGTTGAGGGTCCAGAACTAGAAGAACTAAGCAGGCAAGCTAAATATGTTGTAGACCAAGTAGGATGGCTAGACCGCCTAGAGGAATTCCATTTTGATGGCCAAACATTAATAAATGGTAAAGCTGTTTATCAAGTTTCAGAATTTTCAAATGCAAATGAAAAACCGAAAAAAACTCATTATTTTGATGTGGTAACCGGATTATTTTATCAGAGCATGGAGACTCAGGAATCTCCCCAAGGGGATATGTCTATTACGAGTACTGTTTTAGATTGGCAGCAGGTAGGCGGGATAAAATTTGAAAAAACCATTGAGACTAAAGCTGGGCCGCAAACATTTACAATTACTGTCGAGACCATTAAGTTAAATGATGATGTGAGCTCCTCTTTATTCGAGTGATCCCTATTTTGACTAGTCTACAATGTCATAATATACTTTATATTAGATAGATAATAATTCCTATATGAATAGTTTCTACGATAGCATCTTTTCCGATAAAACACGAAACTCCATTCAAACGATTACCACGACACTTGCTGTTCTTGGTTTTATCATCCACTTAATCTTAATTGGGCTTTCCTCTATCGCTATTATTGATCTTTCCTCTTATGGGCTATTTGATAATCCCATAAATTCGATTTATACTCCCTTCTCTTTTATCCTGATTTATGAGATTTATCTACTGGTATTTTACCTGCCTCGATCATTTACCACGAGTCTTTTAAAACAGTTTGAAATTATCTCTCTAATCCTTGTTCGAAGAGTGTTTGCTGACATTACAAAAATTGATTTTACCACCGTCAGCATGGCGAATAAAGATCTCAGAAGTTTATTCGTAGACCTACTAGCTGTTCTTGTTCTGGCACTGACAATCCTTTTGTTTTATAAAGCCAAGTCAAAACTCGAGGAAACCCCTCAGGATAAATTTGATCTCATATTGGAAAAGCGTTTTAATAATTTAAAAAAGTATGTTTCCTCTGCACTCATAATAATTCTAGGCTGTATAAGTGTAGTACACCTTATTGATTTTCTATATTCTGCTTTTTATGGACAACATCTATTTGCCTCCATAAAAAATGACCTAAACTCGATCTTTTATAAAGACTTTTTTACAGCACTGATCCTTACAGATGTGCTCATACTATTGCTGTCTTACAGCTTCTTTCAAGATTATTTTAGACTGCTACGAAACACAGGTTTTGTTATTGCAACCATTCTTATTCGGCTCTCTTTTGGAGTCGAAGGAATATTGAATATCATCTTAATCCTATCATCAGCAGCGTTTGGATATGCTATCCTGTTAATCTATATCAACTATAGAAACTCCCCGCAAATAGAAGATTAAATAATTACTTAACTCGTAATTAGAATTTCTAAAAATCCAAAACTTACAAAAAGTGCCAAAAAAAGCTCATTTTTGCCTGTTTTATGTTGTTTTCTATCAAAAAAGGCGCTTTTTTACCAATTACTAGAGGTTTCTGATTTTTATAAATTCTAATCTTCTGGGTAACTTAATAATTAATTATCTAATAATTGAAAAAACACTAAAAAACCACTTAAAATGTCTTTTTTAGCCATTTATTGATCTATTTTGATCTAAAAAACGGCTTTTTTGACAATTATTCCGGTTTATAATTGATGATTCTATTGAACACTTTTAAAATAGCCGATAAAGAATTTTGTAATAACCACAAAAAACCCATAAAACAGTCAAAAATGAGCTGTTTTTAGCATTTTTCGTCTTTTTTTTACTGTTTTTTGATCAAAAATGAAAAGATTTACTGGAATTGAAAATCCTATTTTCTGATAAATTCTAGCCACAAACGGATCAATTTTCTAAATAGATCGTTTTAACCTATCATTGATCGTGTCCTTTTTTCAAAAATACCCAAAGGACCAAATAAACTAAAAACCCTCCTCCGCTGCATAGGGCTATAGCTCTCCATAATATAGGATCTAAGCCTGTATGGATACCCATTCCGTGGCACACTCCAGCGACATAGCCTTTTTCTGGATAGCGAACCAATCTTTGCATAGGGTAACTAATTTTTAAAGAATCTTATTTTGTTCCTGTGAATGACATTGTAACTATCTCTCCATTATTCTCTACTGTAAGCGTGTATGTAACATAAGTACCACTGAAATTTCCAGATCCAGAGAAGTAAGAGTCTGCAGCACCAGGATTTGAGCTTGATTGCGATGGTATGTCAAAAATACCAGCACCAGGAGTACTCAGAGAGCCATAAATTCCACCATCAAATTTTATAAAAGCAATCCCTCGAGAGCTATTGGATATAACCTTGGAATCAGCATAAGTATTTGTATTCCCTTGGGCATCGCTGTAAGTTGTCGTTCCCGTATAAGTGCCAAAATAAGATGCTCTTTCTTCTGTCCCGCAATCCGCGCCTTCATAGAAGTCGGGACATAGGCATGTACCCTCGAGGCATGTTCCTCCATTTAAACAAGCAACATCTTGGCATGGGTCTGTGCAGCCAGACAATAAAAATATAGTAAGTAGTAATAGTAATAATTTATTCATTTTTTCTAGTTTTGATTTAAGAGCGCTGTTTATTGTATTACAACAGGTATTGTTTTGATTCCTTGCTTTGACTTGATCTGTACGCGATAAACTCCTTTTGGTCTTCTTCGTAGATCAAGAATGGTCCTTGTGTCTTGGATCACCATATGCTCTATGACTCTTCCAATACCA
>CALKDS010000005.1 GCA_938084135.1 uncultured Flavobacteriales bacterium | reverse complement strand
GACTGATGACTTTTTTAAAAAAGAAGAATTGAACATTATCAACTGGTGTCTTGAATCATAGGTATTACCTTTAGAAGCGATATGACTATTCTTCAATATTTTCTATTAACATTGACCGCAGGTGCTGCTATATTTTCAGCCTGGAGATTAAGTTCGAAAAAATCTCAAGGCATTGACGAAAAGAACCTAAATCAAATAGAAGAACTTCAATTATCTCTGAGAGAAGCTCAAATGGAAGTTGCAACGCTTCAAGAAAGACTTAGAACGTTAGAAAATAAAAAGTCTGAGATGGCAAAAGAGTTTAAACTTCTAGCGCATGAGGCTCTTCAGCAACAGTCAGAAGAATTAAAAAAACAATTAAAAGAGAGTAATTCTTCTCAGCTCTCTCTTGTTCTATCGCCTTTTAAAGAAAAACTCGAACAGTTTGGGAAAAATGTTCAAGACACTCATGAAAAAGGTCAACGTGAAAGAATCGAGTTAAAAAGCGAAGTAAATAAACTTGTTGAACAAAATGAAAAACTCAAGAACGAAGCAAATCAGTTAAGCAAAGCCTTAAGAGGTGATGTAAAGATGCAAGGAAATTGGGGAGAAATGGTTCTCGAGAAACTATTGGAAAGAACTGGGCTTACTAAAGGAAATGAATACAGCGTTCAAGAAAGTATTACTAATGATGAAGGAAAGCGATATCAACCAGATGTAGTTTTACATCTGCCAGATGATAAGAATATCATCATTGATAGTAAGGTTTCATTGGTGTCTTATGAGCGATTCGTTAATTCCGACGATACTGAAGGACAAGCTGAAGCTTTAAAAAATCATTTAATTTCAATCCGAAGCCATATTAAAGGCTTGTCGGAAAAAAATTATCAAAACCTATATGGTGTATCCCTTGATTTTGTGATTCTTTTTGTTCCAATTGAAGGCGCTTACAGTGTAGCATTACAGGCAGATCCAGGTTTATATCAAGAAGCATTTGATAAAAATATTGCCATGGTAAGTGCGACCAGTCTATGGTCAACTTTAAGAACTGTTGGAACTCTGTGGAAGCAGGAGCGCCAGAATGCAAATGTTCAAGAAATTATACGTCAAGCATCTGATCTTTATGACAAATTCGCAGGATTCTCTGAGGAACTTATTAAAGTTGGCAGACAAATGGAAACTGCTAAAAATACTTACGACAATAGCATGAAAATGCTTGTAAAAGGCAAAGGGAATTTAATCGGAAGAACAGAAAAACTTAGACAGCTAGGCCTTAAAAATTCAAAAAAAGTTAACCCAAATATGGTTGATAGAGCTATGAATGAAGAAAATCAAGTCTTGAAAGATGAATGAAACTATGATTTATGGGGTTCATCCTGTGCTTGAAGCGCTGGAATCTGATAAAGAAATAGATAGAATTTTCATCATTAGAGGAAGGAATGAAAATGTAGACCCCATTTTAGAGTTAGCAAAAGCACTTCATGTCACAGTGAAAATTGTCCCTATTGAAAAGATGAATCGTCTAACACGAAAAAATCATCAAGGCGTAATAGCTTTCCTAAGCGCCATTTCTTTTTCCTCTTTAGAAAACATTATCGACACAACCTATTCAAAAGGTGAAAATCCCTTAATTATGGTTCTAGATAGAATTACAGATGTCCGAAACATTGGAGCAATCGCGAGATCTGCAGAATGCTGCGGGTCCCAAGCATTGGTAATCCCAGAGAACAATACTGCTCCAATGAATGGAGATTCTGTCAAGTCGTCTGCTGGCGCTCTATTAAGAGTTCCTGTATGTAGGGAAAAAAACTTATCTCATACCCTTGCATACCTTGAACAATCTGGACTACAAATTATCGGGTGCACAGAAAAAGGAGATTCAAATATTTCTGATATAGATATGTCAGTTCCAACCGCAATCGTCATGGGGTCGGAAGAAGATGGAATCTCACCGGCTGTTTGGAAGGGATGCCGAATTCATGCCAAAATACCAACAATTGGAGAAGTTGCTTCTTTAAATGTCTCAGTAGCTGCGGGAATTATTCTTTATGAGACCCTAAGCCAGAGGATAAAAAAAATTAATTCAATCTAGACTTAAGAACTTTTAGCTTCGATTGAGCATCACCTATTTTTTTATTTTCAAGATCCACAACTTGTGAGGGAGCATTATTAACGAAGTTCGGATTTGACAACTTTTTTTCGATTGACGCAATGAAACCTAACAAATAACTTACCTCCTTTTCAATATTCAACTTTTCTTCATCAGAAATATCTGCAATTGAATCGTCCAAGATAATTTGATACTCTCTAGCCCCTGCCAAAATAGGGGATCCTGTATCTAACCACTCTGAGCTTATTGAGGCAACGTTTGTGAGTTTCTTTACGGCAGCTATTCCCTCAGGTAAATCATTTTTTATTCTCAAATCCAATCCTTGCTTAAAAGCAATATTCTTTTCTTTCCTAAAGGTTCTCAGTGCAGTAATTAATTCTTCAACATGAGTGAATTGCTCTAAGTAGACTCTGGAATTGACCCTTGCATTCGGCCAATCTTCATTATTAATAAATTTATTATCTGGTTCAGGACTTAGTAAGTGCCATACTTCCTCAGTTATAAAAGGCATAAAAGGATGAAGGATTTTCATGATGGAGTCAAAAAAATATTTTGTCTGATCAAAAACATCTTTAGCTATAGGCTCTCCATACGCCGGCTTAACCAATTCCAAATACCAAGAGCAGAAGTCATTCCAAATCAACTTATAAATTCGCATTAAAGCTTCAGAAAGTCTATACTTTTCAAAGTCTGAATTTAAATCCTCCAGTGTCTGAGAGAGCACCTCTCCAAACCAATTAATAGCCCATTTTTCTGCATCTCCAGCTTCTATAGATTCATCAACCTCCCATCCATCTATTAGTCTCAACGCATTCCAAATCTTATTGGAGAAATTTCTACCCTGAAGGCATAAATCTTCATCAAAGGGTAAATCATTTCCTGCAGGTGATGAAAGAAGCATACCCATACGCACTCCGTCCGCTCCATACTTATTTATGAGTTCCAAAGGATCAGGGCTATTGCCGAGAGATTTTGACATTTTTCTACCCTTCTTATCTCGAACAATACCAGTTAAATAGACGTTTTCAAATGGTTTTACATTAGTGAATTCATAACCAGCCATAATCATTCGGGCAACCCAAAAAAACAAAATTTCAGGAGCCGTAACTAAATCTTGTGTTGGGTAGTAATAATTTAAGTCTTTATTATTGGGATTATTGATACCATCAAAAACAGAAATAGGCCAAATCCAACTTGAAAACCAAGTATCTAAACAATCTTCGTCACGTCTTAAGTCAGATAAGCTAAGTTGGTTATTTCCAGTGGCCTCTCTTGCTTTTACAAGTGCCTCCTCTGGTCCCAGAGCTACAACAAATTGATCATCACCACCATAAAAATATGCCGGAATCTGATGCCCCCACCATAGCTGTCTTGAGATACACCAATCCTTGATATTATTCATCCAATGGGCGTATGTGTTCTTGAATTTATCTGGAATCAAACGAATCTCATTATCCTTTATGGCGCTTAACGCTGGTTTTGCAAGATCTTGCATATTCACCCACCACTGAAGAGAAAGGCGCGGTTCTACGACAGCACCTGTTCGCTCTGAAGTTCCAATCGATGATTTATACTTTTCAACCTTGCTTAAAAAACCGGAATCATTAAGGGACTCAGCTATTTTTTGTCTTGCCTCAAATCTATCTAGACCATTCCATTCAAGCCCATGCTTATTAAGCGTTCCATTTTCATTAAAAACATCTATAACTTCCAAACCGTGCTTTTCACCGATAGCATAGTCATTCCAATCATGTGCAGGTGTGACTTTCAAGCATCCTGTTCCAAAATCAAGAGCAACATATTCATCCAATATAATTGGAATTTCAATATTGTTTAATGGTATGCGAACATTCATGCCATGAAGATGGCTGTAACGTTCATCTTTGGGATTAATAGCTATGGCTCTATCAGCCATTATTGTTTCTGGGCGAGAAGTAGCTATCGTCAAAAATTTGCCCGGTTTTTCAACTATTTCATAGTTAACATAAAATAACTCCGCATCAACATCTTTATGCAGAACCTCTTCATCACTTAACGAAGTTTTGGCTTCAGGATCCCAGTGGACCATCCTTTGACCCCTGTATATGTATCCCTTTTCATATAAATCAACAAAAACTTTTAATACAGATTCAGTTCGTTTGGCATCCATTGTAAACGCCGTTCTTTGCCAATCGCAAGAAGCACCAATGTTCTTGAGCTGCTCAAGAATTATACCTCCATGCTTATCCGTCCAATCCCATGCATGTTTTAAAAAATCTTCACGCGTTAAATCCGACTTTTTTATTCCTTCCTTCCTCAATTTTTGAACAACTTTTGCCTCCGTCGCAATTGAGGCATGATCTGTTCCAGGAACCCAACAGGCATTGAAACCCTTCATTCTCGCACGTCTGACTAAAACATCTTGAATAGTATTATTCAACATATGACCCATATGCAAAACTCCGGTAACATTGGGTGGGGGTATTACAATAGTATAAGACTCACGATTGTCAGGGACGGATCCAAAGGCATTATTATCCATCCACTTTTGATACCAGTTTTTTTCAACCTGGCCAGGTAAATACTTTGAAGCAATTTTCATATGCTACAAAGGTAGACTCTTGAACTTTTTTTGCCATACCTTTCGTTGAGATTACATTTGTCCTAATAGATTTAATTAAAACGTAAATAGAAAAATGAGAAACTTCATTGCAACAACCGCTTTGCTACTGGCTTCAAGCCTATCTGTCTATGCTCAAGAATCAAATCCCAATTCTGCAGAAATCGCTTTTGATGTAGAAACAATTAGCTACGGTACAATAGAAAAAAATGCTGACGGTGCGCGAGAATTCAAATTTACAAACACTGGAAAGGAACCATTGATCATATCTAACTGTGTTGGATCATGTGGATGTACTGTGCCTCAATGGCCTAGAACTCCAATTGCTCCAGGTGCAACTGCTGCAATTAAAGTTAAGTACGACACACGAAGAGTTGGCCGATTCCAAAAAACTGTAACTGTGCAGAGTAATTCAAAAACACCAACAAAAGTTTTAACAATTAAAGGAAATGTTAAAGATGTTGCTGCCGTTAACACTGCTCCAGTAAACACCTCAAAAGGTTCGTCTAAAATTTCTAAATAGAAAACCAATCAATGTGAAGTGAAAGTTCAACTAAACCCGCTGTATTTTTCAGTGGGTTTTTTCTTGAAATAACATTATGTTAAAAGTATCTGACCGCGCGATATTAATGCCCGAATCTCCAATTCGCAAGCTCGCTCCAGTTGCCCAAAAGGCGGAGAATAGTGGAATCCACATTCATTATCTGAATATTGGACAACCTGATATCTCAAGTCCCAAGAAAGCTATGGATTCAATTAGGAATCATGACATAGAAACGCTTTCCTATTCCCCTTCTAATGGGTTTGAAAGCTACAGGGAGAAATTATCACAATATTATTTCAATCAGAATATCCATTTATCGCCGGAGGATATAATAGTCACCGCAGGTGGGTCAGAAGCCTTAGCTTTTGCCATAAGTTGCGCTTGCGATCCAGGAGATGAAGTCATCATACCGGAACCATATTATGCAAATTATCTTGGCTTTGCAGTGGCAACAGGAATAAATGTAATACCCCTTCCCTGCTCCATAAATCAAGAATTCGCTTTACCCTCAAGCGATATTATATCTTCCTTAGTTACAACCAATACCAAAGCGATAGTACTATGTAATCCTGGAAATCCTACTGGAAGACTTTACAATGATCAAGAATTAGAGCAAATAAGATTGATAGCCTTGAATCACGACTTGTACGTTATCAGTGATGAAGTTTATCGAGAGTTTACCTATGATGGAAAAAAACATACATCTATATTGACACTAAAAGAATTAGGTCAACATGGTATTTTGATTGACTCAGTGTCAAAACGATATAGTCTGTGCGGAGCACGAATAGGCCTAATTGCGAGTAAAAATAAAAATATCATGGCAGCAGCTATGAAATTTGCACAAGCACGATTATCTCCCCCAACTTTAGCTCAAATAGTATCTGAAGCTGCCATAGATACGGATAATAGCTACTTTACAGAGGTAAAAAATGAATATGAAAAGCGTCGCAATTTCATGGTAGATCGTTTGAATCGCATTCCAGGGGTTAAATGCCCAAAACCCTCTGGGGCTTTCTATTGCATTGCAGAATTACCTATTGATGATTCAGATGATTTTTGTCAATGGATCCTCAGAGAATTCAATCACAAGGGCGAAACAATAATGATGGCCCCAGGAAATGGATTTTATTCAGACTCAAAATTAGGAATGAAGCAAGTTAGATTAGCTTATGTTCTCAATATTGATCACTTAGATAGAGCAATAAATTGTCTCGAAATTGGACTGCAACAATATGAATCTAAATAATGCGTATTCAGGAAAATGTAAATCTAAAAAAGTATAACACATTTGGCCTAAACTGCATCGCTGAACGGTTATTTCATTTAGAAAAGGAAGTTGATTTAGTAAAATATCATCAACACCAAAATGGTTATGCAAAGCAAAGATTGCTCTTCTCCGGTGGAAGTAACCTTTTACTATGTTCAGAAATAAAAGGTACCGTTGCCAAAATTGAATGGAATGGAATTAAGATAATAAATGAAACAGAGCAAGATGTTTTAGTTGAAGTTGCAGCTGGACATTCATGGCATGCATTTGTTCTTTGGGCAATAGATAGCGGATTTGGCGGAATTGAAAATCTATCTCTAATTCCTGGACATGTTGGAACTGCCCCAATTCAAAATATTGGTGCCTATGGTGTGGAAGTCAAAAATTCAATTGAGTCACTCAGATATTATCGATGGGAGACTGGAGAAATTGAAATATTAAGTAACAAAATATGTGACTTTGGATATAGAACGAGTATTTTCAAAACAAAATGGAGAGACAAGGGTGTCATATTATCGGTGAATTTTAAACTCACCAAAAACAAGCATAATCTTCATACTCAATATGGTTCAGTGATTGATGAAATCAATAAAATGGGTGAAGTTTCATCCATTTTGAGCATCTCAAAAGCTATAATATCGATTAGAAATAATAAACTCCCAGACCCAAAAGTTATTGGCAATTCGGGTAGTTTCTTCAAAAACCCAATAATATCAAAAAATACTCTTAACGAGCTGAAAGAGAAACACAAAGACATCCCTTTTTATCATCAAGAAAATGGAAATATAAAGCTTTCAGCCGGCTGGTTAATTGAAATGTGTGGATGGAAAGGTAAAACTCACAAAGATGCTGGGATGCACGATAAGCAAGCTTTAGTTCTTGTTAATCACGGCAATGCTACAGGCGAAGAGCTATGGGCATTCGCTAATCATGTGAAAGAAGATGTCTATAAAAATTATAAGATTAAGCTTGAACCTGAAGTCAATTTGATAGGACTAACCAACTCGTAGTCACTAATTCCTTTTAACGATGCATTTATAAAATAACTTAGTAAATTTGACAAATGATAGCTACCCTGAAACTAATATTAGTTGCATTTATATTACTTAGCATTGGCTTACTTGGAATGGCAGTAAAAATATGGTCTAAAAAAGATGGGGAGTTTGCTGGCACTTGTGCAAGTAATAGTCCGTACTTAAACCCAGAGGGAGATAGTTGTGCTATATGTGGTGCTGAACCTAACGAGCAGTGTCAAAGCACAATTGAGTCTTAGTATCAGAGATCACTAAGGGTCGTCCAATTTCTAAAATTGCCTTTTTTATCAATGTAAATGAGATAAGCATCCCACTCGGGATTTTGATCGAGCCAGAGCTTTGACTTATTTAAGCCCATTGCCAGAAATGCCGTTGCAAGTGCATCAGCCATAGCGCAAGAGGGGCCAATAATCGTTGAACTAAGCACCTCTGTTTGAATGGGCCAACCTGTGAATGCACTTATTGTGTGCCCAAATTTAATTCCGGTAGCGGAATCCACTCTAAAGTTTCTATAGTTACCTGAAGTTGCTAAAGCTCTATTTCTAAGTGGAATTATAACCTGCAACTCATCTTGCTTATTAAGAGCTGGTCTCTCAATACCAACTGTAAAATCATCTCCCGAAGACTTTTTACCATACGTTCTGATTTCCCCACCAACCTCAACAAATGCCGAATAAACTCCTCTTGACCTCAAGGAATCAATAATTATATCTACAGAGTGCCCTTGAGCTAAACTCATAAAATTTAATTTAATACTTTTTGGCCAGGCCCATCTACCAGTCGATTTAGGAAGCCAATCATCATTTCCGACCAATTTCATTAAAGATTGAACCTTAGAAGAGTCATTGTAATCTAAATAGCCATTATTAATTCCAAAACCCCAACCATCAATAATAGGCTCAAGAGTTGGCTCAAGTATTCCATTTGTTTGTTGTTTCATCTGAATAGCTAGTTGACACAATTCAAACAACTCAGGAGATATATCAACTGTATCCCCTGAATTTAAATTTGAAATTTCGGATTGATCATCCCAAGGAGAAGCTATTCTGTTATAATGCGATAACCATTTTTTTATATCCTTTTCACGAACATAATCATCACTAAAGCTCTTAGAATAAATCAACTTTATATGAAACGAGGTACCCTGAGCAGAACCTTCAAAAACGTCTTCATGGATGTTTTCCTGAGAGCAACTCACTAACAAAAAGAACAAGAAAAATATTATAAAGAAATTATGCATCATATTCTCAGTCTAACTAACAATAAACTAGATTACACAAAAAAAATGGATTCGCTTTATATTCTATCTATCCACCAAAATCATCAAAGGCAACATTTTCAGGTGGAACACCAAAATCATCAACCATCTTTAAAACAGCAGCATTCATCATCGGTGGGCCACAGAAATAATACTCTATATCCTCTGGGGTCTCATGATCCGCAAGATAATTGTCGATTAGGGCTTGATGCACAAATCCTATAAATCCATCCCCAGAATCTTCCATGCTATTCTTAGCTTGCCAATTGTCTTCGGGCATAGGCTCAGACAAGACCATGTGGAATTTAAAGTTCGGGAATTCCTTTTCAATATTTTCAAAATCATCTATATAAAACAATTCACGCCGGGATCTACCTCCATACCAATAGCTAACTTTTCGACCAGTTTTAAGCGTATGAAAGAGATGAAACAAATGAGAGCGCATAGGAGCCATTCCTGCACCGCCGCCAATATAAATCATTTCTGTATCGGTATCCTTAATATGGAAATCACCATATGGACCAGATATTGTGACCTTATCACCAGCTTTTAAATCAAATACGTATGAAGAACATACTCCAGGATTCACATTCATCCAGCCCCCTGCAGCACGATCCCATGGAGGAGTAGCAATTCGGATATTCAACATAACCATATTACCCTCCGCTGGATGATTCGCCATAGAATATGCCCTAAACAAAGGCTCAGGATTATTCATTTTCAAATCCCATAAACCAAACTTATCCCATTCACCCTTAAATTCATCATCTTTTTTACCCAAACGAGGGTGAGCAGTAATATCGATATTCTTAAAATCCACATTGACTTCAGGGACATCTACTTGAATATAACCACCCGCTAAAAAGTCTAAATTCTCTCCTTCAGGAAGCTTGACTACAAACTCTTTAATAAAAGAGGCGACATTATAGTTCGACACTACTTCACATTCCCATTTTTTGATCCCAAATATTTCATCAGGAACAACAACTTTCATGTCATTTTTAACTTTTACTTGACAACCTAATCTCCAATCGTCTGCAATTTGTTTCCTGTTAAAAAAACCTTTTTCTGTTTGAAGTATTTCACCACCTCCCTCAGGTATTTGACATTCGCACATCCCACATGTTCCGCCACCCCCGCATGCAGATGGAAGAAATATTTTCTGCTCGCTCAAAGTAGATAACAAGGTTGAGCCAGACTCAATTTCTACTATATCCCCATTTATATCTAATTTGACAGGGCCAGAAGGAGAAAGACGTGCTTTTGCCTGAAGCAAAATAGTTACAAGAGCTAGTATTACCAATGTAAAAACAATTACACTTGATAAGACAGCAATAGATCCAGATGATAATGCGAAAAACATAACTATAGAATTATAATTTAATACCCATAAAACTCATGAATGCTATACCCATAAGTCCAGTTATAATAAATGTGATACCCAAACCCCTTAATGCAGGAGGCACATGAGAATATTTTAATCTTTCTCTGATAGCTGCAATTGCTAAAACCGCAAGTAGCCAACCAATTCCTGAGCCAAAACCAAAAGCCGTTGCCTGACCGATTGTTGCATATGCACGTTCCTGCATAAATAGAGAGCCACCTAATATTGAGCAGTTAACAGCAATCAAAGGAAGAAATATACCCAGAGCTGAATACAGTGCCGGGGCAAACTTCTCTACGATCATCTCTACAAGCTGAACCATTGCCGCAATAACTGCTATAAACATTATGAAACTTAGAAAGCTCAAATCTACTTCTACAAATGAAGGATCTAACCACTGTAAAGCTCCTTTATCTAAAATTTTTGTTTGAAGAAGATAATTTACAGGAACTGTTATGGTCAATACAAATGTCACTGCCAATCCAAGGCCCATTCCAGTCTTAACGGTCTTGGATACCGCTAAATATGAGCACATACCAAGGAAGTATGCAAAAATCATATTGTCTATGAAAATACTCTTGACGAAAATATTGATTAACTCTTGCATAATGTCTATCCGTTAATCTTTTTCAATCAATGAAGGAGTCTTGGATCTTTGCCACCAAATAATAAGAGCGACAACAATTAAAGCCATAGGAGGTAGCAACATCATACCATTATTATGGTATCCTAAGTCATATAGACCAAGTTTTTCAACAACTGGATAATCATAAAGGGTTCCATTACCAAGCAGCTCTCTGAAAAAAGAAACAACTATCAAAATCAAACCATATGAAGCTCCGTTTCCAATACCGTCCAAAAAAGATTTCCAAGGAGTATTGCCTAGGGAAAAAGCCTCAATACGTCCCATAATTATACAATTAGTTATTATAAGGCCGACAAATACTGATAATTGCTTGCTAACATCATAAATAAATGCCTTCAAAACTTGATCTACTAGAATAACTAAGGTTGCGACAACAACCAGTTGGACAATTATTCTTATTCTATTGGGAATCATATTCCTCATTAAAGACGTTATTACATTTGCCAGGGCCATTACAACAATAACAGATAAACTCATTACTATTGCAGGTTTGAGCTTCACAGTAATGGCTAAAGCACTACAAATGCCTAAAACTTGAACAGTAATAGGATTATTAATATTCATTGGATCTTTTAATAGTTTTCTATTTTTCTTAGAAAACAATGCCTCTTTAGGTTTATTTATTTCCATGATTAATTTAGTACAACACTTAAAATTGAATCTGATGGAATTTCAATTTCATCATCTGCAAGTTTTAATAAAAACTCTTTGTATGGGACAAGGCAATCTTCCAACATTGTCTGAACCCCAACAGATGTTATGGTCCCTCCAGATATACCATCAACCTGCTGTAATCCGTATGCATCGCCTTTTCTGACTTCAATTCCGTCTCTGGTCTGAGAAAATAAAACCTTATCGGGGAATTGATCCTGAAAAATAGGTGTAGAAATTTCTGCACCTAATCCAGGCGTTTCTTTTTCATGATCAAAAGAGGCACCTAAAATTGTATTCCCATCACCTTTTAATGAGACATAACCCCAAATAGGTCCCCAAAGTCCAGTTCCTCTCATTGGGATGACATAGAATGTACTTCCATTTTTTTCAGCTTTAAATAATGGCACTTTACGACTATTATTGGACTCCTTTACTGCTGCAGCCATGTCGATATCAAAAGCTGCTATGTCAGAAGAAACTACCCTACCGTCCTGAATCACTAGTTGATCAGTTATATATTCACTAAATAACAACTCAGGATTCTCTCCAATAATACCAATAGAGGATAATATATCGGATTTCTTTTCTAGTTCGATATTTTTATCTTGGAATGGCTTTAAACTTGTTGCTGCTATGGATAGCAATGAAGCAACAATAATAACCATTGCAATAGCA
>CALKDS010000004.1 GCA_938084135.1 uncultured Flavobacteriales bacterium | reverse complement strand
AATCACCGTTAATACTTTTTGTGCTGTTGGTAATATTGATAAGCAGTTGGCCTCTCAAACCCTGATCAAACTCACGGTACATAATGTACTGAAGGTCATTCCAGACGAAAAAGAAGATAAGTTTATTTTTGTAGCCTAGAGTTTGAGAGATAAGTATTCCTAAAGATGAAAATCTCTTTTGGTGTTCAGTAGAAGGATAGTTTAGTTTCTGAGTTCAAGAGAATCAAACCGAGTTTCCTTTTTTAGCGTTAAGTCCTATTTCTTTTTTGAAGCTTTTAAAGGGATTACAGGAGTGCTTTCTTTGCATCAGTCTTACCCAATTAGCCTCTTTTTTAAATGATTACTTAACCTTGATTTTGAAATTAGTTACACGGGCAGGATTGATTTTTGAGTGCTCACGAGACAAAAGATAAAGGGTTGTGATAAAATTTAAATTATTGTGAATGAAAGAGTAATCATATCATTTCAGCAAACGAATTTCGATAATGCAATCGATTTCGTAAAATCACTTTATAATTCTTTGTTAGATTATTTTTCATTAAAATAATTTTTCAGTAAATTCTGTTACAAAATTTACTAACTAAAATTAAAAGCACCTAGAATCAAACGTAATCATGACCAATAAATTGCTGTTGCGAAGAATGAATGAGGACAATGATGAACGTGCATTAGAGGACTTATTCAATGCGCATTCAAAATGGCTCTACGCCACTGCCTTTAGTATTGTCAAAGATCAGGGTCTTGCAGAGGAAATTGTGGAGGATGTTTTTTTTAAACTTTGGCAAAATAGGGATAAATATTACTCACTAGAAAACTTAGAATCTTTTTTGTTTGTGTGTACCAAAAACCTATCCTACGATCACATTAGAAAGCGTGGAAACAGACATTTCATTTCCCTAGATGAGCAAATGTTGAATCAACATGAAATGGGGCCGGATCAAATTTATGAGCTTAATGAACTAAAGGAAATGATTGAATTATCAGTTGAAAAATTGCCCCCAAGGTGTAAATCTATTTTTGAATTGGTCAGGAATAAGGGTTATTCATATAAAGAAGCTGCTAAAATCCTTAATTTGACCCCCAAGACAGTAGAAAATCAACTTAGAATAGCGACACAAAAACTTCATTTGGATTTAGATAAGGATCTCAAAAAAATTAACAAGAAAGTAAGTTGAGTTAGCCTTTTAAACTACAATAGTTGTTCTTATGCTGTCTGAGGAAATCACATAATTAATAGTAATTTTATATTATTTGGGGGATTTAATTTTTTTTTACGTCCTGATACTCAATAGGAATAGAATACTTTAAATTTACTTTAAAATTACTTTTTACGATAAAAATAAAATGAAATCACAAAATAAAATAAACTAACTTAAATTAGAAAAATGAAAAACTTATTAAAACTTTTTTTAGCGCTCTTTACAGGAATTGCATTGACATTATTCGTTTCTTGTAGTGATGATGACGATACCAATGTAGACGATACCAATGTATCAGATACGAACACAGACGACCAAACCACGGACACAACGGCTCCAACCGTTACGATCAGTTCACCAGTATCAGGATCTGTTGCAGCAGCAGGCGGGTCGTTAGTACCTGACATCAGCGTAGCAGATGAAACGGAGCTTGCTTCGGCAACTTTGAGTATTGGAAATGGTACAGTTACGGTTATATCAGCGGACATTGATATAACTACAGGAGCTTATTCTACAGCCATAACGCTGCCAGAGAATGTAGTTTTAGGTAATCACACGATCACAGTAACAGCCATTGATGTAGCTGGAAATTCAACTACTGATACGGTAGGAATTGTTGCACTTCCTAAACTTGATGAGGACAAGTTGACGATCATTCTTCAAGAGGTACCCACTCAACCAGAAGATTATTCTAATGATCCGATATACATGATTGGGTCAATGCCAGAAGTTGGTCCTTGGGATCTTTCAAAAGCAATTCAAATGGAAGCATATACAGACTCAGAAGGTCATATTTCATACTATGGGCAATTTACCCATGGTTTCAGTGATAGTCCACAGGATGCAGATCGAGATGGAATTTTTAAGTTTTTACGTGGTCCCGAATGGTCTAAAGACGGTAGACTAGATAACGGCACTGACTATGGTACACCCACGTTAGTTGATGGCACGTCTCATTTCTTTGCAGATCCCGTATTTACATGGCAAGATTACAACCCAGGGGTTACTAACAAATCCGATGGGGCTATTATTGTTGTTGATGGCATCCCATTAGATTCTACCTTTACTTTAACAGCAACGGTAAAACCCGCTGCGAGTACTGAATCTCCTATTACTGAAGTTTCATACATTGTAAAGGATTCAACGAATGCAGTTGTCATGGAAGGTTTAATGGCTAACGACAGCGTGAATGATTATTCAGCAGCAATCAATGCTTATGAACTTGAAATAGGTGCCTATACTATCACTATATCAGCTCTTGATGCTGCTGGAGCGACAAATAGTGGAGATAAAGTTTTTGCAATGGCTACCTTTCCTTGTGATGATAGCGGATTAGATGCCGTAGCAAGTACAATGACAAGATTTGTAGTTAATGTTGCTGCAACCGATCATGATGTTTACGCTACAGGGTCATTTATGACTGGAAATAACGATGGATGGGGAGGAGTTGATGCTGACGGAACAATGAAGATGACCAAAATTTCTGATGGCTGTTACTATGTTGATTTTGAAGCAGCATACAAAGAAGACGGTACAACAGTTATAGATGTATTTAAAAAGGATCCAGCGGCCTCTGATGAGGCAACTTGTGAATGGTGGAAAGATTCCGCAAAGAAAACCTCAGATGGTCAAGGTGGTGCATTTACATTTAGTGAAGGTGCAAATTCAGGTAAAACATATAAAGGGGTATTTGGGTTCTGGAACAACAAATGTGATAGTTAATTTAATATAATCATAGAAAGAGAATAAAAGTTATAATTAAGTTTTTTTAAATTTAGTTTTTCTTCAGAGGTGGCCGAAAGGTCACCTTTTTTTATAATATATTTTACGTTTTATATGACCTGAAAATGATAAATATTGATCCTATTTTTTTAGAATTTTTGGTCCTTAAAATAAGCTGGTATGGAGTCCTTTTCGCAATAGGGTTTGGGATCAGTCGCTTCATTATCAAACATATTTTCACTCAAGAAGGGCGTTGGCAACCTAAGTCTGACTGGCTACTTTTATACATGATTTCAGGAACACTAGTGGGTGCCAGACTAGGTCATGTATTGTTTTATGATCCAAAATATTACTTTTCCAATCCAGAAGAGATACTACAAATATGGGAAGGAGGGCTTGCGAGCCATGGGGCCGCAGTGGGTATTATTATTGCTGTGGCAGCCTATTGCTATCATTGGAATTTTGATAAGGCATCCTTTGTTAAAACTGATCGAGAAGGATATTCTTATCTTCAGATCATTGATCGAATGGCCATTGTGGTCGCCTTAGGGGCTTGTTTTATTCGGGTAGGGAATTTTATAAACGCAGAAGCTTTGGGCCAAGTAACGCAAAGCCCATTGGGCGTACATCATACCCTTCCAGTTATTCGGGAAATAAAGAAACATTTGGGGTCGATTGAAAAAATTGAGCTTCAAAAAAATCAAAAAAATCAGTTCAGCTATGAGTTACATTTTCCTGATAGAATCAAGGATATACAAATAATACATCGGTACCGAGAGCAAGTCGTTGACCCTTTGCTCAGTCGTATCATTAGCTCAAAGGGGAGTACCCTTAGTGAACTGATTTCCAGTCGTGTGACCCGTATAAACAGTCATTACCTGATAGCCGCTGAGTTAGTTCCTATTTATCGGCATCCTGCACAGCTCTATGAAGCCACGGGTTATTTATTACTTTTTTTATACCTATTCTATTTTTGGGTAAAAAAGAGATTAGTTACACCACCAGGTCTAATTTTTGGCATTTTTCTTATGGGGCTTTTTGGAGTTCGTATTTTGGTTGAATTTTTTAAAATCGAAAGTTCAGTATTGATGGATACAGCCTTCAATATGGGACAAATCTTAAGCATTCCTTTTTTTATCTTGGGATTGATATTTCTTTTCAGAAATAAAGCGTTTTTTCAGTGATTCTTTATTCTTCATTTAACTTTTAAAATTTGGACTATTTGAGGGAATTCCTTTTTATTCTCGTCATCTAAACCTAGGATGTTTGGTTTTAATTAAGGTCATGGCGATAAAGAATAGTTTTACCTATTTCATTTTTTGCATTATTTTGCTGGGATGTCAAGATCCTCAGAAAGACAAAATGAAGAGACCCAATATTTTGTTTCTGTTGGCCGATGATTTGGGCTATAATGAAATAGGGGCCTATGGGCAAAAGATCATCAAGACACCAGAACTAGATAAGCTGGCTGCAAGT
>CALKDS010000003.1 GCA_938084135.1 uncultured Flavobacteriales bacterium | reverse complement strand
AGCCCCCTATGCTCTATGACATACTTCCCGTCTATATTACTATAGTTTAAATCAATAGAAACATCATCTTCAATTTTTAAAAAGCTTTTATTTTCAGCTCCCTGGAAATATTTTTTCAATAATTTATTTTGCTCTGATATTATAACCGCTTCAGAATTATATATACTATCGAAATAAGGCGCAGTCCACGCAATTAGGTATTGAATACTTTTTTTAGTATCAGCTCTGAGAATTTTAATATCCTTTTTATCCAATGTTGTCTTATATCCTTTTGGAAGAAGCATATGCTTAATTCCCACTTTTTTTAGGGATTCTGGAAGGTTCTTTTGTGAATTTCTAGAAATGCGATTCAGTAAAATAGAATTATCATGTCTCTCAAACTGCTTAATGAGTCTAGTGGCATTTAATTTAAATAATTGAGTTACCTTTTTCGCTGAGGGGGCAATAATTTGAATAACTAACTGTGGTTCTGACCAAACATTTTTTTTCACAATAATGGAGCTAGAGTCAGGTATAACAATTATTGAAAGAATACTTTTTGATCTTTTCGTGATTTGCGAAATACTCTTAATAGGCAGCCTCGAAAGATCAAATTTTGATTCATTTTGTGGCAGCCCAACCATAGGGCGGGCGAGCTCTTCCACAAATGATCGCCCACACAGCTCCCAAAGGTCATCATCGCAAAATATAGTTAATTCATTATGTGTTCCATTTGATGATGGAAGGCTATACTTTGAAATCGAATCAGATCCGTCATCAATATCAACAGAGCTATTACAACTCGATTGGAAAAAAACAGAAAATATTATGACAACTTTGATCGTTTTCAAGAGATTATATTTTTAATTTTTGACCAATTCGAATTCTTGTGCTTCTGAGATTATTCCAACGTTTAATATCCCTAATTTTTAAATTATATTTTTCAGCTATTTCACCGAGCGTGTCCCCACTTCTTACAATATGAACTCTTCCTGAAGCCAATTTCCAAGGAGGGGGCAAAGGAGTCTTTTGTAATCTTATGGATGCCATTTTATAAAGAGAGTCAGCAACCAAAGAAAGTTTCATCATCTTATTTATTGGAATATAAAAACGATACGGAATATTATTTTTTGGGGGAGGCACATACAGATGTTTATATTGGGGGTTTAAATCTTTAATAATGGATGAATCAATTGATAGCAAATATGCAATATCCA
Source organism: uncultured Flavobacteriales bacterium (assembly GCA_938084135.1). Lineage (GTDB taxonomy): Bacteria > Bacteroidota > Bacteroidia > Flavobacteriales > Schleiferiaceae > TMED14. Next base: position 44,305 of record CALKDS010000003.1, on the reverse strand, counting down.
ATAAGTGTATTCCTTTTTCGGCTTTAATAGTGTCCACTTCAAAATAGTTAATTTTTTGATCTGTGCTAACAACCCCATGAGTGCCGGAATAGTTCATCACATATATAGCAGAAATCAAAGAAGGAATATAGTTAGCCGTTTCTCGAGGTAAATAGTGACGAATCTCCCAAAAGTTTTTTTTCCCACCCGAATTTCGAATGGCTTTAGTCACATTTCCTGGCCCAGCATTATATGCAGCAATAGCTAATTCCCAGTCACCAAATAAGTCATATAATTTTTTAAAGTATCTACATGCGGCATCTGTGGATAGAGATGGATCCATCCGTTGATCAACATAAGAGCTAATCTCAAGACCCTGCATTTTTCCAGTAGCATACATGAATTGCCAAAGACCCGTCGCACCAGCTTTACTTTTTGCTTTTGGGTTAAGTGCGCTTTCGATTATTGGTATATATTTTAATTCTAATGGCAATCCATATTGGTCTAAAATAGATTCAAATAATGGGAAATAGAATTCAGAACGGGATTTAATATTTTTAATAAAATCAAAGTTTTTCCCAAGATAATATCTAATAATATTTCGAACTTCATCAGTTAACCTCAGATCTAAAGGTGTATTGTCATCTAACTTCTTTATTCTTTGGGCAAGCATAGAATCGGGTAATTGACGGATTCCTAAACCATTATAACCTGGCTGATCAAATTCGTGTAACAAATAATTTTTAACCCATTTATTAAGAACAAAATGGATGTAGGCAGAATCAATTTTTTCTGGAATTGCATCTTTTTGGATACTGTCGACATTTCTATCCTGTCCATTTATTGACAGCGAAAAAATCAGAAAACAAACAAAATATAACCGAATCATCTAATCTAGTGATTCAATAACTTTTGCGATCGCAAAAATAGACTGTTCGTCAAAATTAGATCCCATAATTTGCATCCCATACGGTAACCCATTGCTGTGAGTTCCTATTGGGATTGAAATAGCAGGAATTCCAGAAAGGGGAGCTTGAACGGTAAACATATCTTCTAAATAAAGTACCGTGGGGTCAGTATATTCTTGACCCAGGGGAAATGCTGTGTTTGGCGTTGTTGGGCCAATTATTCCATCCAGACCATCAAGATCCTTGATCGTTGAGTCTCTTACTACCCTTCTTGCTTTTTGAGCTTTCCCATAAAATGCGTCATAATATCCACTACTTAAAACAAATGTGCCTAGCATGATTCTGCGTTTCACTTCTTCTCCAAAACCTTCGCTTCGGGACTTTTTGTAAAGAGACTCGAGATCTGTAAAATTTGAATTTCTATTACCTATGTGAATTCCATCATACCGAGCTAAGTTTGAACTTGCCTCTGCTGTTGTTAAAATATAATATATCGGGATTAAGCTATCGAAAAACGAGAATTCTAATTCTACAATTTTATGACCGGAAAGCCTTAATTTCTCAACTGTCTCTATAAATTTTTGGCGAATTTCAGGATCAAGAGCAGGTGAGTCTATCATACTCTTATAATACCCAAGTCGTAACGTCTTTTTTTGATTTTTTACATCAAGCATTTTAGGTACGTCCGACTCAGAACATGTTGTGTCATAATCATCTTTACCAGAAATAACCTCTGTTATGGTGGCTAAATCTTCTAAAGAAGACCCAATAGGTCCAACTTGATCAAAAGATGAGGCGTATGCAATAACACCATGCCTCGAGACTCTACCATAAGTGGGCTTTATCCCATAAACACCACAGAAAGCTGCTGGTTGCCGAATTGACCCCCCAGTATCAGAACCGAGAGAGGCATGACAGAGTCCTGCTGCCACTGCAGCAGCCGAACCCCCGGAGGACCCCCCTGGGGTCATTAAAGGATTTAAAGGGTTTTTGACAGGCCCGTAAAAAGAGGTTTCGCTAGAAGATCCCATTGCGAATTCATCTCCCCCTGTTCGTCCTATAATGATGGCGTCAGCATCCAATAGTTTTTGCACCACAGTGGAATTAAATTGTGATTCAAAATCTTTTAACATTTTAGAACTTGCACTGACTTTATGACCAGCATAGCATAAATTATCTTTGATTGCTATTATCATTCCAGCCAACTTACCTGCATTTCCATTAATAAATTTTCTATCTACCTCTATGGCTTTAGAAATAGCAGAATCCTCAAAAAGTTCGATAAAAATGTTTAGGTCAGATTTTTTATGAGCTAGATCAATAAAAGATTTTACCTCTTGGACACAAGAGGTTTCTCCGGCAGTTATTGCCGACTGAAGCTCACTTAGATTAATTTGAGTCACGCTTTTTTTTCCGCCGAATCGTTTTCGTCGTCGTCCTCTTCTTTGACGGCTTTTTTAAATTCCTTAAGTCCTCCACCAAGCCCTTTCATCAGTTCAGGGATCTTACGACCTCCAAATAATAATAAGACTATAGCGAGAATCAAGACAATTTGCCATGGGCCGACCATTCCTAAAAAAATGCTTAAAGTCATTTTAATTTTATTTAATAATGGTAAAAGTACAAATCCATAATTGGTTAGCTCAGCTTTTCAGATAACTCTCGAAGTACTTTTTTAGGTGATTTACCGTCATAAAGTATTTTATATACAGCAGAAGCAATCGGCATTTTGACATTTTTGGATTTTTTTATTCCTCGAATGTGCTTTATCGCGAAGTATCCTTCAGCTACCATACTCATTTCTAATATTGCGGAACGAACGGTATACCCCTTACCAATTAACCCACCCAATGTTCGATTTCTGCTAAAAGGAGAATACATAGTTACAAATAAGTCACCAGAGTATGCAGTTTTTGAAATGTCCCTTTTTAATGGACTAACTGCTTTTATAAAACGTTTCATTTCTCTTATAGAATTTGATACGAGTACGGCTTGAAAATTGTCTCCGTAGCCTAAACTTTGTGAAATACCCGCGGCAAGAGCGTAAATATTTTTAAGAATTGAGGCATATTCCGCCCCGTGAATATCTTCAGTGCAGTTTGTTAGGATATTAGCGGATCCAAGTTTTTTTGAGATTAACTTGGAGAAGCTTTTATTTTGAGACGCTACGGTTAAATATGAAAGTCTTTCAAGCGCTACTTCTTCAGCATGGCATGGCCCTAAAATCGCTCCAAAATCATTGTAAGTCAAATTGAATTCTGAATGAAGATAATCCCCAACTGTTTGATGAGTTTCAGGAATAATTCCTTTAATTGCCGAAATCACTAATTTATCCTTAATTATTTCCTTTAAAGGAGAAATAGCATCTGCAACATATGCCGAGGGGATAGCTAATATTAATATGTCAGCATTCATTGCAACCTTTAATATGTCACTGTCTATTTGGAGTTTATCAATATCAAGTTCTACATCAGTAAGATACTTGGGGTTATGCTGATGAAGTTCAATATGAATAATGGAAGCTTCATCTCGAATCCACCAACCTAAACTATCACAGTTTTGACTAACAAGCTTTACAAGAGCAGTTGCCCATGAACCACTGCCTAAAATCGCTATCGCGCTGTTTTTCTTCATAGACGACACTTTGTTTTAAAGCAAGCTTGATTGGTATTTGAAGTGAGGGAATTTGTTCAAGTTTTGCAATATCTGGAGAACTACTTCTGTTATTTTTACAAGCCCTGGGCCATCAATTTTTTCAAAATCATCACTTGGCAAATGATAATCCTCGTGAATTCCAGTATGCAACATTATGGCTGGAATGCCAGCATCAATAAATGCAGCGTGATCAGATCTTGGAAATGTCTCTGCCACATTTTTAATATTGATTCCTGTTTTAGGTAAATCATTAATTATGGTTCCCCACTCAGATGCACTTGATGTTGCATAAACTGTCAGTGAATCAGAATCACTTAACCGACCAACCATATCAATATTTATCATCTGTGAAATCGTTTTAGGGTCGAGAGGGCAGTTTTTAATAAAGTGCTTTGAACCAATTAACCCATCTTCTTCTCCTGAAAAAGCAATAAATATCACATTACTCTTTTGCAGGTCGGAATTAAGACTTAATTGATTTAGCACTTCCAGCATAACACTAACACCACTTGCATTATCGTCGGCACCATTATAGATTCGACCGGAGAGCTCTCTACGAGCATGGTACTCTCCTTTTCCAAGGTGGTCATAATGTGCTCCAATAAGAACAGTGGTCCTCGCCCCTAAGTCAAGTATTCCACCTACATTAAATCCCTCATCATTCCGCCTCGAAATTTTGGTCACCATAATTATCGGACTTTTACTTTTATGAATTTTATTTGACCACCTTTTCCCAAAAATTATAGAGACATTGGCACCGGTTTCTTTCAACTTTAAAAAAGTATATTTTGAGATTTCATCTTTTTTATTATTTCTCTTTGAAAGCAGAATAATATCTTTTGCGCCTCTTTTTTTTGCTTCTTTAACACGGCTTAAAATTTTCGATTGATTCCCGGCTCTTTTCTTTTTATTCTTGGGAACATCTAATTCTATTAAGACTAATTTGCCATCCAAAGATATTTCTGAAAGGTTTTCATAATCATTAATTGAATCACTGCGAATTCCGTGTGAAACATAAACGACTTCTCCAATAAAATCTTTTGTCAACGAATAAGGAGAATTATATAGTTTTTTGCCTAAATAGAGAGTGTCTTTAGCGACTACTATATAATTTCTATTCTTTTGAATTTCCGTTGGTCTTGGGATATCAAACCCTTGCTTAAAACCCTCATTAAATAATGGTCTTAAACCGACTCGCTGGAAAGCGTCCTGTATATGGTCTGAGGCCAAATTTGCACCAGGAGTGCCTGGAAGCCTGCCAGAAAGATCATCAGAGGACAAGAACTCAACATTTTTCATTAAACGAATTTCAACTTCTTTATGAATAAAATTGAAAGGTTCAATTTGACCTTTTACATATATGCTTAGACAGGAGAAAAAAGTTATAATTAGATATTTCATTACGAATGAACTTCTATATTTCTATTTAGAATTCCCCCAATTTTCAGATTTTCTTGAGCTCAAATACAAAAGAATCACACCAATAGTCACACATGAATCGGCGATATTAAAAATAGGGCGAAAAAAAACAAAATATTCACCGCCCCATATAGGAACCCATGAGGGCAGGACCCCATTCCAAAGCGGAAAGTAAAGCATATCTACAACATTTCCTAAAAGCATTGGAGCATAACCAAGAGTATTGAACTCTGCAACTCCAGAATATACTACCCATTGACTATAAAGTTCATTATAAACCAAACCCTGATCAAATATTAAACCATAAAACAAGCTGTCTAAAACGTTACCAAGCGCACCAGCTAAAACAACACCGAATGAGATTAGAACAAATTGTCTAGCACCTCCTTTGGCAAGTCGAAACATGTACCAAAGAATTCCAAGTATTGCAATAACTCTAAACGAACTTAGGATATATTTGCCAATAATGCCTCCCCACTCAATACCGAAAGCCATTCCTGGATTTTCTGTGAAATGGAGATGGAACCATTCAGTTAATACAATACTTTCGCCTAATGCAAGATTTGATTTGATCCATAATTTCGATGCCTGGTCAAGAAAAACCAGACAAATTGAAATAATAAATGGAAGGCGTAGAGCCTTATTCACCTTTGTTTTAACTTGGCTTCCATGCTCATAGTTGCATGAGGAACAAGCTTGAGGCGTTCTTTTTCAACGAGCTTACCAGAAACTTTGCAAATTCCATACGTTTTATTTGAAATTCTAGTTAAAGCAGCTCTTAAGTCACGTAAAAATTTTTCTTGACGAGATGCTAACTGAGCGTTAGCCTCTTTACTCATGGTCTCTGACCCTTCCTCAAAGCTCTTAAAGCTAGGAGCAGTGTCTTCTGTTCCATTATCCATATTATTTGTAAACTGCTCACGAAGAATGTGTAAATCTTCTTCAGCTTTATCTATTTTACTTTGAATAAGAACTCGAAACTCTTCAAGCTCTTTATCACTATATCTTATTTTTTCTTTTTCCATAATTGTATTGAAAAACTACTTGTCGCCGAATATAACAAATAAGCTTTAGGTATTAAGAAATAATACATACTTTAAATTTAAATATACGCTGAAATCATTATTATCTAAGTCCGAAAATCATATGGTGACCATCAAGGTCTACTTGAGAAACAATTACGTCATTTGGAATAGAAGAACCGTAATTCAGCGAAATAGCGAGAACCTCACTCGAGACATAATTCGAGTGTGCTTTGATGGCGTCAATAATTTTTAAATCACCATTTACCCACAAAGTAATTCTATCAGTAATATCAAAGTTTTGCTCTTTTCGGATTGTCTGAATACGATTTACAGCTTCTCTAGCTAATCCTTCTTGAATGAGTTCTGGACTTAATTTTAGATCTACGGCAATAGTGACACCTTGCTCTGAGGCAACTGCCATTCCCGGTATATCATCCGTAGTTATTTCAACATCTTCATTAGTTATGTTAAACACGGAAGCAGATAATTTTAACTCTAGATTATTGTTTTCCTCAAGGGTTTTTAATTCTTTTGGAGAAAGAGTTCTTATTGCTTTAGCAACTTCATTCATTGCTTTTCCTGCTTTACGTCCGAGTGTTTTAAAATTCGGCTTACCACGTTTTACAAAAACACCCGAATCCTCTTTTATCAATTCTATTTCTTTCGCATTTACTTCTGAGAGAATTAGGGATTTTATGGCCAAAATATCATTTTCTTGAGCCCCACTAAATATTGGAATAATTATTCTTGATATGGGTTGGCGAACTCGGATGCCTTCTTTTTTTCTGATGCTTAGAACTAAAGAGCTCATTAATTGAGCCAGCGACATTCTTCTCTCTAAATCTTTATGAATTTTCAATTCGTTAGAAACAGGAAAATCAGATAAATGAACAGAACGCGAAGTTTTTGTCAAATCTTGATAAAGCTGATCGGCATAAAAGGGGGCAACTGGGGCAATAAGCTTAGCTACAGTAGTTAAGCATGAGTAAAGAGTTTGATAAGCTCCCAGTTTATCTTGCCCCATTTCGCCTTTCCAAAATCTTCGTCTGCAAAGACGAACATACCAATTACTCAATTCGTTTTGAACGAAATCACTGATAGGACGAAATGCTTTAGTTGGCTCAAAATCATCTAGTTTCTCAGTAACTTCTTTGATTAGACTATTTAATTTGGATAAAATCCAATGATCTATTTCTAAAAGGCTGTTCTGCGAAACTACCTCAGCTAAAGGATCGAATCTATCAACATTAGCATAGAGAGAAAAGAAGCTGTAGGAATTATGAAGAGTGCCAAAAAATTTTCTTTGAATTTCTTTTACGCCAGCAAAATCAAACTTTAGGTTATCCCAAGGCTGAGAATTGGTAATCATATACCACCTCAAAGCATCAGCACCATAATCATTTATTGCTTGAAATGGATCAATAGCATTACCTAACCTTTTAGACATTTTTTGACCGTTTTTATCTAACACCAGCCCATTAGAGATTACAGCTTTGTAGGCCACAGAATCAAAAGCTAAACCAGCAATAGCATGCATTGTGAAAAACCACCCACGCGTTTGATCCACGCCTTCAGCGATGAAGCTAGCCGGAAATTCTTTTTTTGAATCAATCAGGTCTTTATTTTCAAATGGATAATGTATTTGAGCATAAGGCATTGCGCCAGAGTCAAACCAAACGTCAATGAGATCCGTTTCTCTATACATTGCTTCTCCAACTGAAGAGGTTAATATCCAATTATCAACATGCGGTCGATGGAGATCTACTTGTGAATAATTCTCATCACTAAAATCACCAGCGATAAATGACTCTAATGGGTTTGAGTTCATATTTCCGGCAGCTACACTTTTTTGTAATTCTTGTTTTAATGTTTGAATTGAGTCTATTATTTTTTCTTCGCTACCATCTTCTGTTCTCCATATAGGTAATGGGATTCCCCAATACCTACTCCTACTTAAATTCCAATCGTTCAAGTTTTCCAACCAATTTCCAAATCGGCCTGTTCCTGTTGATTCCGGCTTCCATAGAATTTCCTTATTCAAATCTTGGAGTTGCTTCTTAATTGCTGTCGTTTTTATGAACCAACTATCCATTGGGTAGTAAAGAATCGGCTTATCAGTTCTCCAGCAATGCGGGTAACTATGAGAATATTTCTGAATTTTAAATGCTTTTCCTTTTTGTTTTAGTTGAATACTTATTTGCTCATCTACGCTTAACTTCGGCCGCTCATCATCTAAATAATATTCTATTTTGACATATTGACCAGCTAAATCTCCCATGCAGTCAATAAATCGGCCTTGTAAATCAACAAGAGGAACAAGGTTTCCAGAATTATCCATAACGAGCATAGGTGGAACACCAAATTCTTTAGCAACCCGAGCGTCATCGGCACCAAATGTTGGAGCCGTATGAACAATACCAGTTCCATCAGAAGTTGTTACAAAATCACCTGGAATAATTTTAAAGGCATTCTCAGGGTTTTCATATGGCTCTGCATAAGGCAATAAGGGCTCATATCTTAACCCAACAAATTCTTTACCAAGATGCTCAGATAGCTTTTGCCATGGTAACATTTTGCCTTCGGGTAGATCAGGAATATTTTCGTCTTCTTTTCGGAAGTAATGAAATATCAAATCACTTGCAATTATTACCTCTTGAGGCTCTTTGGTGTAGGGGTTGAAGGTGGAAATTCTACTGTATTTGATTTTTTTGCCTATTGTTAAAGCAGTATTTGAGGGCAATGTCCAGGGAGTAGTCGTCCATGCCATAAAATGAACGCTGGAATTGTCAAAAAGAGATAAGCTTTCTTTAGATGAGATTATTTTAAATAGAGCTGTTGCACTTACGTCTTTCACTTCTCGATAACAACCAGGCTGATTCAACTCATGTGAACTTAATCCGGTTCCCGCTTTAGGAGAATAAGGCTGAATAGTATAACCCTTGTAAAGAAGATCTTTTTTATGAATCTCGGAGAGAAGCCACCAAACTGATTCCATGTATTTAGGTCTATAAGTGACATATGCGTCTTCGGTATTAACCCAATAACCCATTTTCTCGGTCAGATCATTCCAAATGTCTGTATATTTCATAACAGCCTCCTTGCAAGCTGCATTATATTGTTCAATAGTGAGCTTTATACCAATATCCTCTTTGGTAATTCCTAGAGATTTCTCAACACCAAGTTCGATAGGTAATCCATGAGTATCCCAGCCTGCTCGTCTTTCAACTTTAAACCCTTTTTGAGTCTTATATCTGCAGAAGATATCTTTAATGGTACGGGCCATTACGTGATGTATTCCAGGAAGTCCATTTGCTGAAGGAGGACCTTCGTAAAAAACAAAACTTGGAGAACCTTTGCGTATTGACGTTTCAAACACATCGTTATCTTTCCAAAACTTTAATATGTTTTGTTGAGTTTCAGTGAGATTTAATGGGCCACGTTCAGGAAATAATATGCTCATAGTGAGGCTATACACTTAAGTTCTATTGCTATTGGCGTTGGAAGCGAAAGGACTTCTACCGTAGTCCTACATGGCCTAATGTCAGTTGTTTCAAAGTACTCTGAATAAATTTTATTGAATTCAGCAAAGTCACGTTTCATATCTGTTAGATAAACTGTTATATCTACAAGGTCCGACCATTCACACCCAGACTCCATCAGTATGGTCTTGATATTAGCAAAAACGCTATGAACCTGTTGTGTGAAATCGTAATCGATAATTTCACCATGAGAATTAATAACTAACCCTGGCACAGAGGATTGGTCTGTCCCACTTTTAGGTTTTCGTGGACCTACACCAGACATGAAAATTAGATTTCCTACTCGTCTTGTCATTGGATATGAACCAACCGGCAACGGCGCATTTGATTCAATTTTTTTATTTGTATCGCTCATTACCAACAAAAGTACCGAATTTGATGCTTGACTTAAAGCATATTGCTCTATAAACTCAATATTTTCATTCAATGAATTTAAAATTGTTAGATCAACTGGAAATCACTTTAAATACATTATCAAAACCCAATTCAAAAAAAACTTAAGGTTATTTATACAATAAGTCAATTTTTTTACCATATTTGTATTGAATTCGAACAATAGGAAGGATTCACCAAGGGTTGTAAAACGTCGCTGAAAAGCGGCGTTTTCTATTTTTAAGATTCTAATTCATGCTTTTAATTGGCTACCCCAAGAACTATTTCTTAAATCAATATTTCCGCCGGATAAAATTATACCAATAGTTTTATTATTAAATATTTGACGCTCTTTACACACAACAGAAAACGGCGGAGAACAATTACTTTCGATAATCAATTTTAGCCTCTCCGCTAACTTTAATTGTCCCTCTAGAATTTCCGCATCTGAAACTAAATAAATAGCGTCAATTGTTTTTTGAATAATTGGAAAATTTATGCTTCCTAATTCTGTTCTCAATCCATCAGCAATAGTTTTAGGATTCCTATTATGTTCTATTTTACCGGAGTAAAAACTTCGATATGCATCATCTGCCCCCGCTGGTTCACCCGCAAAAACTTTGATTGAAGTGCCATGAGTTTTATTCCATATTGAGACAGCAAATCCGGTTCCTGCAGCCAGCCCTCCTCCGCCAACGGGGACGCCTATATGGCTTAATTTGATATTGTTTTTATGACATTCAGTCATTAACTCCCATGCTGCGGAACCTTGACCTAATATTACTGAAGGTTGATTACTTGGATGAATTTCTATAAATCCAGAAGTCTCACTAATTTTTTTTACTGTATTTATTCGAGAGGATATGTTAGAATCACATTCTATAATCTCTCCTCCAGCAGCTAAAACTGCTTTTTTCTTAAATTTAGAGGCATTTCGAGGCATCACTACTACGCATTGGATATCATTTTGCTTTGCTGCCCAAGCTAATGCCTGGCCGTGATTACCGGACGAATGAGCAATTACGCCTTTTGGTTTATTTTTTATCTTTAATAATTCATAAATGGCATTACTTACTCCCCTCATTTTAAAGGCTCCAGATTTTTGAAAATTCTCACACTTGAAAAATAGAGAAGCCTCGCAATCTAAGTTTATGGAATCAGAAGTTAAAATTGGAGTTTTATGAAGGAATTCAGAGAGCTTAGAGTAACGATCTTCGAGTGCCTCTGCATTTAAAAAAGGTATAAAGTATGGATCCAAGTCATAAAAGTACTACTTAATTATTTCCGTACACACTTAAACAGACCTCGTATCTTTGATTTATGGCAACTATGAAAAGACTCTTAAGCGATACAGCTCTTTATGGATTGAGTAGCATAATTGCCCGGTTACTAAATTTTGCTTTAACCCCTCTTTTGACTATTGTTTTATCTAAGAGTGAGTACGGGGTGAATTCACTTCTTTATGTTTCAATAGCTTTTTTAATGGTCATCTTAACATATGGTTTTGAGACAGCATATTTTCGGATAAGTGAAAAAAAAGGAAATGAGGAGCGCAGAGTTTACTCAACAGCAATGTGGTCTTTACTAGTAACTACAATTATTTTCTTGACAATATTTTCCGTTTTCTACATCCCCATTTCGGAATTGATACATATGCCTAATAGACCTTACCTAGTTCTTTGGATGTCTTGGATTGTTGCTATGGATGCAATTTCTGCAGTTCCTTTTGCTCGTCTTAGGGCTCAAAGAAGGGCAAAACGGTTTGTTTTTATAAAGATTAGTCAGATTGTAGTAAATTTTATTTTATGCTATGCCATTTTTCTAATTCTTCCAAACATGGGATATAAACTACCTGATTGGCAAGTTGGTTGGGTACTATTTGCAAATCTTATTGCCAGTGGCTTTATGATAATACTTTTATTGCCTGAATTTTTTGCTGTAAAAAGGATATTTGATTTTGGTATTTGGAAGACAATGATGGCATTTGGAATTCCGTTATTACTTGCGGGCCTTCCAGGAATTGCAAATGAAATGGCAGATCGTTTTTTTATTGAATACCTTATGCCTATTTCATCTGCTAAACAGGAAGTTGGAACTTATTCGGCAGTGTATAAACTTTCCATTTTTATAATTTTATTTAATCAAGCTTTTCGATACGCAGCAGAGCCTTTTTTCTTCAAAGAATCAAAGAATAGAAAAAAACAATTAGCCGAAGTATTAAGATTATTTACAGGCATTTTATGTATTAGTATGGTTTCGGTACTTGCTTCTCTTGATGGAATTAAATTTTTTATTGATTCAAAATATTGGGAGGCTTTACCACTGTTATACATACTGTTATTAGCAAATGTGTTTCTATCGATGAATACACAAATATCTATGTGGTATAAATTATCTGACAAAACCCAAATTGGTTTCTACATTACGATTATAGGCTTTGCAATAACCGTAATTGGCAATATTACTTTAATACCAATTATTGGAATTGAGGGTGCGGCATGGACTACGTTAATTAGCTACTTGGGTATGACAATAATGTCATTAATACTAGGGCAGTTATCATATAAAGTTCCTTATGATTTTGGAAAAATACTTTTGTATTTGACTTCAGCAATTATTTTGGGCTGGATAGCTTCAGAAAACATGAGTAATTATTTTTATTCTTATGGCGCCATGTTGATTATGATTTCGATTGTTCTTTTTTCCGAAAGAAAATTTCTGATGAGAAGTTTAAATTAAACACCTAATTATGAAAATCAAAGTTGTTAATAGTTCACCTCATGAATTGCCAAAATTTGCTACAGAGGATAGCGCAGGAATGGACCTTAGGGCATATTTAACAGAAGAAATATCAATAAATCCAGGTCAAAGATGTATTGTGTCGACAGGAATTAAAATTGCAATTCCACCAGGCTATGAAGCTCAGATTCGACCTCGTTCTGGACTTGCTATGAAACATGGCGTTACAGTACTAAACTCTCCCGGAACAATTGATGCCGATTATAGAGGGGATATAGGCGTAATATTAATCAATCTCGGACAGAATCCTTTTTTGATTAAATCCGGGGATCGCATTGCCCAAATGGTAATTAATAAATTTGAGCGATTTGAATGGAATCAATCAGATACTTTAGATGAAACTATGCGTGGAGAAGGTGGTTTTGGCCATAGTGGAAGGTATTGATTTAACCTTAACAATTGTTGGACTATCTAAATTTTAAAAAATGAACATTATAATACCCATGGCTGGTCGAGGCTCAAGGTTGAGACCACATACTTTATCCACTCCTAAGCCTTTATTACCAATTGTTGGTAAGCCTATAGTTAAAAGACTGGTGGAAGATATAGCTGAAACATTAGATGCTGAATTAAATCAAATAGCGTTTATTATCGGTGATTTTGGTCGTGATATTGAGGAAATGCTAATAAATGTCGCCAAAGATGTGGGTGCAGAAGGGGTGATTTGTCATCAAAGAGAGGCACTCGGAACAGCACACGCAATTTATTGCGCAAAAGAGTTTCTCGACGGCCCGGTTGTAGTTGCATTTGCTGATACATTATTTCGTGCAAAATTCCAATTTGACTTAACTTCAGATGTTGCTATTTGGGTGAAAAAAGTAAAAACTCCAGAAGCTTATGGCGTAATTAAGCTAGATGATAAGGGTATTATTAATGGTTTTGTTGAAAAGCCAAAGAGTTTTGTAAGTGATTTAGCAATAATCGGCATTTATTATTTTAAAAACGGAGATAAGCTGAAAAGAGAACTTCAATATCTGATTGAAAATAATATTAAACAAGGAGGAGAGTTTCAAATTACGGACGTACTAGAAATCATGAGAAAACAAGGTTTAAAGATGATTCCAGCAAAAGTGGATTCATGGATGGATTGCGGAAATAAAGATATTTTTATCAAGACGAATTCACAAATTATAGAATTTGTTAAAGACAAAGAAGACATTGTATCCCCAGATGTCATTTTGCAAAACTCAAAAATCATTCATCCATGTTATATCGGCTCTGGAGTTAAGTTGATCAATTCCACAGTGGGCCCTCATGTAAGTATATCATCTGGAGTGATTTTAAACAATTGTAAAATTCGAGATTCGATAATTAGAGAGAATAGTGAACTAAAAGATATTAAACTATATAATTCCATGATTGGACAAAATGCATTTGTTGATGGTGGGTTCAATTCTCTAAACATTGGGGATTTCTGTCGAATGGAAATTAAAGCATGAAACCTCAATTGAAGCTAATTTTATTTCTAATTTTTTTCTTAGGCTCGATAAGCGGATTTAGCCAAAGTTCAAACGTGAATATATGTGATGATTTTGTAATTAATATTTCAGAAGACACAAAACTTAGTCGCCTTTTTGTAAAAGGCACATCTGCATTAAGTAAGGGAGAAAAAGAGATAGCGGATAAGTTTTTTTTAAGAGTAAAATCTCGTGTTGAGTCGCAGTTAAGTAAACAGGAATTAAATATCTCCTCACTTCATAGGTTATTTTCTTTATACTCAAACGCTGGAAGTTCCGAAGCGGCCCTCTATATTGGCCGATTGCTGACATGTTTAGGGACAATAGACTTTAATATTTTGACAGAATGCATTAACATCTCATGGAGAATAGATGACAAGTTGTCAGCATTATATTTTCTTAAAAAAAGTCAACTTTTATTTGGAGACAATTATCAAACTACGAATGCTATAAGAAATGTGTTTTTACAACTGAGGCAAGTGGATAGTGCTTTAATTTATGTTGAAAATTACATGTATAAATCGGGAAATGAGATAAATGGATCGTTATTATATGTTAACACATTGAATAAAATTGGCCAGCATTACGAGTCATACATTGCTCTAAAAGGATTAGTTAATCAATACCCTAATGCCTTACCAATTAAAATAGCTTTTATTGAGGCTTCTTTTGCACTTGGGGAAAAAGACACTGCTGGAATATATTTCATGAGATTGTCTAAGGATGCAGATGTTAAAATCGATGTTAAAGTCTCAATAATCGCAAATGCAATGAAAGGACTAACAGGGAGCTCTTCGATGCAAGAATGGGAATTACTTTTCAAATGGTCACAGTGGAACATAAAAGCCAATCCTTATGAACCTCAAGCTTATGCTATTTCTGGTGATATTGCCGCTCAACAATCGAGATGGATGGATGCACGAAATCTTTGGCGAAAGGCAGTAAGCATGCCAGGTGGGGATATATGGGAGTTAAGGCAGGGTATACTTTTAGCTGATGAAAAATTAGACTCAATTCATTGGATGATAAATGACGCTAAAGAAGCTTCGATAAATCACTCCAATAACCCCTTATTTCCCTTGATGCTTGCTAATGCAGCATATAAAAATAAAAACTTGAAAATTGCAGTAGAAGAGGCGGAATACGGTATTTCTAAGCTAAGAGGATTTAGTCCTGTCAAAAAAAGACAATTATACTTGGTTGATTATTACTATGCTTTGGGGAATATTTATTTTCAATTGGAAAATGAATTTGAAATGTCTAATTGCTTTGATACGGTATTGAAATGGAAGCCAAATGACGTTATAATATTAAATAATTACTCCTATTTTTTAGCTAAACTGAATTATAAATTAGATTATGCTTTGGAGATGATTGAAAAAGTAAATAAAGCATTCCCACATGACCCAATATTTTTAGATACTTATGCTTTCATTTTATACAAAATGAAGAAATACCCAGAAGCAGAAGAGAGAATTAAATTTTGCCTAGAAAACGGAGGACAAAAAAATTCGGAAACATGTCTTCATGCTGCGGCTATTTTTAAACTAACAGGTCAAAGAGAACTGTATCAATTATATTATCAGTATGCATTAGATTATGGCATTAAGAAAGATCAAATTGAAAAAGTAATTAATGGCTCTACGAAGCAGTAAATTTGTAGTATTGTGAAGACCGTAAGATCATTCTTTATTCTTGGCTTTTTCATTTTTCTTGTCTCAGGATGTGGTTTGATGGGGGTAATTGAAAATAATACAGCAATGAAAGAGCCCGCAAGGAGAAAAATGATTGATGCTGTTTCAGAATTGAGACTTAGTTCAAAAATTAATTCAAGCAAATCAGCTTTTGTCAGATTAAAAGGAAGCGGAGAAATCGCTAGTGATCAACAAAAAAACAAGGTTAGATTAGATTTTAGAATAAAGTTACAGGACCCATCCGAGCTATGGCTTGATATTTCCGATCCATTTATGGGAATTAAGCTTGCAAGAGTTTTGGCAACAAATGAAAGTGTTAAAGGATATGCTAATATTATTAATAAGTATACTGAAGTTCCAACTTCAAGGATCAGACAATTAGGAATTCCATTAAACGTAAAGGATATCATAAATATTTTTTTAGGAGAGGCATTTGCTTGGCCCGAAGATTTTTTATTGACAAATATGGACTTTAGTTCTGAAATTTGGTCCTTAAATTTTCCGGCAAGACGAGACAATTTATTAGGTGAAGTGACCTTAGAATTTTCATCCGAAAATGATCATAAATTAATAAGTCAAAAATTTGAAATAATCCACGAGTCTATAATCTTTCAGATTAATTACCGAGATGAGGGAAGTTTTGATTTAACTATTTTGACTCCGAAAATTAATGGTACTTTGAATTTCAAAGCGAAATCAAAAAAGAGTCTTGAATCTTTAGAATTCCCATTTAATATACCTTCTCATCATGCGCGGATGGACTTTTAGTTTTCTTTTTTTAATTTCTTTTTCTGGCTACTCTCAAAAGTCAAAGGAGGTTCTTGAGCAAAGGAAACTGCAACTGCAGGAGGATATTAATATTGCTAACATTCTTTTAAAAAGGACTCAAAAAGATAAGGTTCTCACCTTAAATGAGGTAAGAACTTTAGATAAAAAAGTTAATGCACGCTCTGAGCTGATAAAGACTGTACAATTTCAGATCAGGAATACAGAACGTCTAATATCTCAAATGCGAAAAGAGATCTTGAGGAATGAAAAAGAAATAAATATTCTTAAGGATGAATATGCCTCTACGATAAGAGAGGCACAAAAAAGAGGTAAACCAATGCAATCGTGGGCATATATTTTTGCTTCTGATGGAATACAGCAGGCATTGAAAAGATTATATTTTCTAAAACAGTATGTTGGGTTCAGACAAACGCAAGTAGATGAGATCAATGATTTACAAGAAAAAAAGAAAAGAAATATAGCTAAGGAAGAGCAGGAAAAGCGTCTAAAAATAAAACTCCTTTCCCAAGAAATAGCACAAAAGAAAATTTTATTAAATGATAGGATAGAACAAGCAAAAGCTGTTAAAGCATTAAAAAGAAAAGAAGGACAGGTTATGTCCAAAATAAAGAAGAAGAAGAGCGAATTGCAAAAGCTAGAGAAACAGATTCAAAAAATCATCAAAGATGAATTGAAGCGTCAAAGAAATGCAGCTCGCAAAAAGAATTCAAGTACACAAAATTCAAATATATCAGAATATGAGTTAACGCCAGAAGGGGTTGCGCTAGCTCAAAACTTTTCCGATAATAAAGGAAATTTACCATGGCCGGTTAAAAGAGGAATTATTACTCAAAATTTTGGATTGAATACGGTTCCTGGGACATCAGGAGTTTCTATAAAAAACCCTGGGGTCGATATTGGCACACCAAAAGGTTCTAAAGTCAGATCAGTATTTAATGGTGAAGTGTCTACAGTCGTTAGGATTCCTGGAGCAAATCGAGTCGTATTAATAAGACATGGCAATTATTTCACAGTCTATTCCAACCTTGAGGATGTTTACGTGAAAATGGGAGATGAAGTAGATATTTTAGATGAGATTGGCTCAGTTGCATCTGATGCTGAGACTGGCGAGTCTACGCTCCATTTTGAATTATGGGAAAACACCACAAACCAAGACCCTAAACCTTGGCTAAATCGTTAAAGCTTAAACAAGGATCACCCAACCTTGGGATAATAAGGGTTCAGCTACTTTGTATTTAAGACTTTTCTGTTCTCCAGATGCAACATTGGTAATGGTCACAATATCATTGCGTCCATATTTTTTTGTGCTAGTCACCGGTTGAAGGCTTTCTTTTTTTCTTAATGAACTACCTGAGCTCTGAGGTTCATTGTTTCCAGGCCCACTAGTTGTATAATTAACCTTAGCGGGGTTTTTATTCTGAGAAACACTTTGAACTCTTTGTGAATCAGGAGAATTGCTATCGGAAGATTTAGGGAGATTTGCTTTGAAAAGAAAAGAAATAGATTTTCTATTAAGCTCTTCAAGCATTTCCTTAAAAAGGTTGAAGCTTTCGTGTTTGTAGATTAATAAAGGATCTTTTTGCTCATAAACTGCTCCTTGAACATTTTGACGGAGATCATCCATATTTCTCAAGTGCTCTTTCCAAGATTCATCTATCATCGAGAGCACAACACTTTTTTCTAAATCATGAATTAAACTTTCTCCCTTAGAAAGCACTGAATCTTGAAGGTTTGTTGAAACCTGTAATCCTTTTATCCCATCAGTAAAGGGCACTAAAATCCGCTCAATTTCATTTCCTTGGTCTCTGATTACATTTTCAAGTACAGGTAAAGCATGAGAAGCTACTTGAGAGTTTCTAGAAGCATAAGATTTCATTGCATCGTCAAATGTAGATTTTGACAATTCTTTAGGGGACACTTTTTCAAATTCATTTTCTGTTACAGATGGAGATATTCCAAAAAGAGTAAAAATATCAAGTTGATATGAAGAAAAATTTCCTGCTGATTTAGAATTAGAAATAACATTTTCAGACAGATCATAGGCCATATTAGCAATATCAACTTGCAATCTTTCTCCGGAGAGAGCATTTCTTCTTCTTCTGTAAATACCTTCTCTTTGAGCATTCATCACATCATCATATTCAAGCAGTCTTTTACGCATGCCAAAATTATTTTCTTCAACTTTTTTTTGAGCGCGTTCGATAGATTTAGATACCATTCCATGCTGAATTACTTCACCATCTTTATGTCCCATTCGATCCATGAGTCCAGCAATTCTTTCAGACCCAAATAGACGCATCAAATTGTCTTCAAGACTAACGAAAAACTGAGAGCTTCCAGGATCTCCTTGCCTCCCAGATCTACCTCTTAGCTGTCGATCTACTCGCCTGGAGTCATGACGTTCTGTTCCCACAATCGCTAGCCCCCCAGCCGCTATCGTTTCTTGGGATAATTTAATATCAGTTCCCCTTCCTGCCATATTAGTGGCAATAGTAACAGTTCCAGGGCGTCCAGCTTCTGCTACGACGTCTGCTTCTTTTTGATGCATTTTAGCATTAAGTACTTGGTGCGGTATTTTGCGCATATTGAGCGCTTTGCTCAGTAGTTCACTAATCTCAACAGATGTTGTGCCAACAAGTACAGGCCTAGCGTTTTCGCGAAGGATGATTATTTCATCTATAACTGCATTATATTTTTCACGCTTTGTTTTAAATACCAAGTCATTTCTATCGTCGCGAACAATGGGTCGATTCGTTGGAATAACAGTAACGTCAAGTTTATAAATCTCCCAAAACTCACCGGCTTCAGTTTCAGCAGTACCAGTCATTCCAGAAAGCTTATTATACATCCGGAAATAGTTTTGTAATGTGACAGTAGCATATGTTTGAGAAGCCGCTTCTATTTTCACATTTTCTTTAGCTTCGATTGCTTGATGAAGCCCGTCAGAATATCGCCGACCATCCATGATACGACCAGTTTGTTCATCAACAATTTTCACTTTGGAATCCATTACTACGTATTCGATATCTTTTTCGAATAAAGCATAAGCTTTTAAAAGTTGCC
Source organism: uncultured Flavobacteriales bacterium (assembly GCA_938084135.1). GTDB lineage: Bacteria > Bacteroidota > Bacteroidia > Flavobacteriales > Schleiferiaceae > TMED14. The sequence continues at coordinate 24,606 of CALKDS010000003.1, read as the reverse complement.
CCATAGAATGAATTCGTTCACTTTTGATCCTGTAATCTCGTATCAAGACTTCTTTTTCAGAAGCTTTATTTGATGGAGAATTATCAGATGATTTAATAATGTCTAATTCAGTGGACATGTCTGGCATGACAAAGAAATTTTGATCTGTAAGATCACTAAGAAGCTGAATTCCTTTATCTGTGAGATTTACCTGATTTTGCTTTTCTTCAATAGCAAAGAAAAGGGTTTCGTCAATGACTTTCATTTCTTTACCTTGATTCTGAAGGTAGAAACCTTCCGTCTTTTGAAGCAAAGCCTTATTTCCAGACTCAGATAATAATTTTATTAATGCTTTACTTTTGGGAAGAGCTCTATGAGCTCTTAAAAGTTCAAATCCAGCGTCTTTATTATTCCCTTCATGAAGGAGTCGTTTTGCAGATGTAAGCGCCTCATGAGAAATACTTTTTTGTTGGTTAAAAAGTTCAATTACAAATTTTTTCAGATCATTATATTCATGTTTATCCCCATTAGGAGTTGGTCCAGAGATAATAAGAGGCGTCCTAGCATCATCGATTAAAACGGAATCTACTTCATCTACTATGGCATAATTATGACCCCTTTGAACTAGCTCATTCGCTTCTCGGGCCATATTATCTCTTAGGTAATCAAAACCAAATTCGTTGTTGGTCCCAAAGGTTATATCTGCTGCATATGCATTTCTTCGACCTTCGCTATTTGGTTGATGTTTATCAATACAGTCTACACTCAATCCATGAAATTGATACAAAGGCCCCATCCACTCGGCGTCTCTTTTAGATAAATAGTCATTCACAGTCACAACATGAACGCCTCTGCCAGAAAGTGCATTGAGATATACAGGTAAAGTTGCAACTAATGTTTTACCCTCTCCTGTTGCCATTTCAGCAATTCTTCCCTTATGTAGAACTGTACCTCCAAAAAGCTGGACATCATAATGGACCATATTCCAAGAAACCGGAGTACCAGCGGCTTCCCAATGATTATTCCAAGTAGCTTTTTCTCCGTTAATAGTTATTGCATTGAATGATGAAGACAAGGAGCGATCTATTTCTGTACAATTTACGTTCATTGGGCCTGCTGTCCATTGACGAGCGGTTTCTCTTATCACAGCAAAGGCTTCGGGTAAAATTTCGTCTAATGCCTTATTTTCTGATATAATGGCTGCTTTTGTCAGCTCATCAATTTTCGCATAAATCTTTTCTTTTGCTTCAAAGTTCGGCTCTGTCTCAACTTCGGATTTTAAACCAACTATTTCTTCTTGCTCTTCTTTTGAAGACGCTTTGATGATAGACTTAAATTCTTGAGTTTTTAGGCGTAACTGATCGGGAGTAAATCCCTGGATTGACTGCTCTGCAGCATGGATTTTTGTTACGTAAGGCTGTATTTCTTTTAAATCTTTTTCAGATTTATCGCCTAATATTTTTTGGAGAAGCTTTTGAATCATGTTAAAGGCAAAAGTACAATCCTTGTACCACTAGAAGTGGAGTGAATATTTTTATCAAGTTAATATTCTTCTTCATTCCAAAGAAAATCTTCATCAGAGGGGTAGTCTGGCCAGATTTCTTCAATAGATTCATATACATCTTGATCTTCCTCTTCAATGGCTTGAATATTTTCCACCACCTCTAATGGAGCTCCAGTTCGAATGGCATAATCGATTAATTCGTCTTTGGTGGCAGGCCATGGCGCGTCACTGAGATATGAGGCAAGTTCAAGTGTCCAATACATGTTTTTAAGTGCTTCTTATTTTTCGCAAATATATTCTTTTTGTAGACCTACACAAGCACTTTTTAAGACATTGGTTTCCAATGTATTTCTTCCGCCCCTAATTTCATTGCAAACCAGCGGGAAAGAGTGAAAAGATAATCACTTAATCTATTTAGCAAGGGAATACCATGTAATGGCAACTCAATTTCATCGGTCATCAAAGAGTTTTGTAATTCGGCCGTAAATCTTTCAGCACGACGGCATACCGCTCTAGCAATATGAATTTGGCTCACTAAAACATTACCTCCTGGAAGAATAAAGTTTTTCAGTGGATTTAATTCTGACGTCATTTTATCTATTTCATTTTCGAGAACATTTATCCAGTCATGTTGAACTTTGGGAAGGGTTTTGATAATTTCTTTAGAGTCATTAGCTAGGTGAGAGCCTAATGAAAAAACCCAAGATTGAATCATAATTATATTTTTCTCTTTTTCAGGATAATGAATTAAAGCCGTAACCTGATCTCTTATTAAGCCCAAGTGAGAGTTAAGTTCATCAAGTGATCCATATGCGTGGAGCCTAACGTGGGATTTACTAACGCGCTTACCGCTGTAAAGACCAGAATCTCCTTTATCTCCAGTTTTTGTATAAATTTTCACGAACGTGAAGATACACAATGGTTAAACCTAATTCAATCCTAAAATTGAGACAGTAAATTATTTTTCACTAATATGCTCGTCCTGATACTCCCTCCACATAATTGACAAAGGATTGATTGGCTACCCTATTGCCTCCAGGCGTCGGGTAGTCCCCGGTAAAATACCAATCTCCAAGATTTTGGGGACAAGAAGCATGAAGATCTTTTACGGTTTGATATATTATCTGAACCTCAGATTTCACATCAGCTGGAGTTAGTAGTTGGGCAATTTTATTAGATATATCACTATCGTTAAAAGGCTCATAAATTGCTTTCACAACATTAATTTGATCATTCATATCTTTTTTGAGCTCAGCTTTGGCTTTCTGATAAGTATTCTCTAAAATTGATGTTAACCCCTTTTCTTTCAACAATAATATGGTCGCTTGGAATGCTGCAAAATCATTCATTTTCGCCATATCTATTCCGTAGCAATCAGGAAAACGAATTTGGGGTGCGGAGCTAACAATAATTATTTTTTTCGGCCCCAATCTATCCAACATTTTCAATATACTCTTTTTCAGTGTAGTTCCCCGAACAATGCTATCGTCAACAGCCACAATAGTGTCATCATGATTCACAATATTATAAGTACTGTCATAAACATGTGAAACCATATCATCTCTCACGACATCTTGAGCGATAAATGTTCTTAGCTTAATATCTTTCCAGGCAATTTTCTCTACTCTGGGTCTCCTCTCTAAAATTGGTAGAAGAATCTCATTTGAATAGTCATTCTTTAATTCTAAAACCTGGTCAATTTTCTGTTTATTCAGAACACTCTCGACCCCTTTGACAAGACCATAAAATGAAATTTCAGCAGTATTTGGAATAAAGCTAAAAATAGTTTTTTCAAAATTATTATCAGCTGCCTTGAGAACACGTTTGGCTAATCTGCGCCCTAACTCGATTCGCTCATTATAAATAGCACCATCATTTCCTCGAGAAAAATAGATACGTTCGAATGAACAGGCAAGATATTTTTTAGGTTCTAATATTTTTTTTATCAAAACAGTTCCATCTCTTCTGATCCATATCATATGTCCTGGAGGAACTTCTTTGATATCATCAAACTTTAAGTTAAAAGCGGTTTGGATAACAGGTCTTTCTGAAGCAACTACTGCAATTTCGTCATCAAAATAATAATATGCCGGACGAATACCATTTGGGTCTCGCATTAAAAATGAATCTCCTTGACCGAGCATGCCCCCCATCGCATAGCCCCCATCCCATGCTTTAGCTGCTTTTTTCATTACTCTTGGAAGATCAATGTTGTCAATTTGAAATTGTGAACGTTGAATATTATTGAGCTCAATATTCTTTTCTGCCTCGGATTTAAGACGATCATTTTCTTGGTCTAAGAAATGACCAATTTTTTCCATTACGGTTACTGTATCTGCTTGTTCTTTTGGATGCTGACCCAAAGAGACTAACTCTTCGATTAATTCGGTTGTATTGGTCATATTAAAATTACCTGCTAAAATCAAGTTTCGACTCATCCAATTACTTTGTCTTAGAAAGGGATGGCAGGACTCAATAGAGTTAGATCCAAAAGTCCCATAGCGTAGATGGCCTAAATATGTTTCACAGGCAAATGCAAGATTATTTTTTACCCAATCAACGTCCTTAATCTTTTCCATTTGACCATCAAGCAACCCTTCAATTCGATGTTGAATCCGATTATAAATATCCTGCATTGGATTATTTTCTATGGAGCGATATCTACTTATATATCGCTGCCCAGGAGGCATATCTAACTTTACTCCAGCTAAGCCTGCACCATCTTGGCCACGGTTATGCTGTTTCTCCATCATAAGAATCATTTTATCAAGCCCATAAAGAGCTGACCCGTATTTATCAAGGTAAAAGTCAAGTGGTTTGCGAAGCCGCAGAAGGGCAATTCCGCATTCATGTTGGATAGCGTCGCTCATCTATAGATTTTCAAAGTCCAAAGGTAGCACTTCACTACCTTAGCTCAAATTGTCTAAAAAAAAATAGATGAAACCTTTGGTTGTTGATATTCATACTCATATTCTACCTAAGAACATACCCTCTTTCGCAAAGCAATTTGGTTACGGCGGCTTTATTAAACTAGATCATAATTGTAAAGGATGTGCTCGGATGTTGAAAGATGATGTTTTTTTTAGAGAGATACAAGAGAATTGTTGGGATCCTGAAGTTCGTTTAACTGAATCTCAACAGTTTGGAGTGGATATTCAGGTCCTTTCTACAGTGCCAGTTATGTTTAGTTATTGGGCAAAATCAAAAGATGCACAAGTCGTCTCAAAATTTCTTAATGACCATCTCGCTGAGATAGTCGAGCGTTACCCAAAAAAATTTGAAGGACTTGGAACACTGCCTATGCAAGATCCAGATCTGGCGATACTGGAGCTTCAGAGATGTAAAAAAATTGGATTGAAGGGGGTTCAAATTGGGAGCCATGTAAATGAATGGAACTTAGACGCTCCTGAGCTTTTCCCAATTTTTCAAGAATGTGAACGTCTTAATATGGCAGTGTTTGTTCATCCTTGGGATATGATGGGGGCGGATACCATGTCTAAATATTGGCTACCATGGCTAGTCGGGATGCCTGCAGAATCAAGTCGAGCAATTTGTTCTATGATTTTTGGTGGAGTATTTGAAAGACTACCACTTTTGAGAGTGGCAGTAGCTCATGGAGGCGGAAGCTTTCCTTCTACAATTGGTAGGATTGAACACGGATTTAATGTTCGTCCGGATCTTTGTGCAATTGACAATCAATTTTCACCTTCTAGTTACTTGGGTAAATTTTGGCTTGACAGCCTTGTTCACGATCAAAATATGTTAAACTATATTACAAATACGGTTGGCGACGATAAAGTATTAATGGGGTCTGACTATCCATTTCCTCTTGGAGAATTGAATCCTGGAGAATTGATTAAATCAATGGACTGGTCAGCTAATAAAAAAGAAAAAGTACTTGGATCCAATGCATTGAAATGGCTCAATGGGTTTTAGATTATCGTCACGTATACTTTTTTCGCCCAATCTATGGGGATTTTAATTTCCAAAGAGTTGGAACATTTAAGATTTAGAGAATTAGTTCCATTTGAAAGGATTTTTAGTTCCATTCCTAATCTTAGACCAATTTTATTTAAGTCTCGAAGAAATTTTGATGAATCATCTCTTACCGCAGAAAATTTACAAGACTGACCTAAAGAAATATTTATTAAAGCCGACCCTTTTCCAGGTGGAAAAATAAGATCCACAGAAGGAATACGGTCACCATGGGGATCAAACTTTGGGAACCCTAGAAATTTATCTAAGCGACTCATTAATTTTTCACTTTTTACATGCTCTAGCTCTTCAGCTACTTCGTGAACTTCATCCCAACTAAAGTTTAAGGTTTGTGATAGAAAAACTTCCCAAAGCCTGTGCTTTCTGGTAAGTGCGATGGCTATTTTTTCTCCGGATGTCGTAAAAGAAATTGCTCCGTATTTCTGGTATGTAATAAGCCCTTTTCTCATAAGTTTCTTAACCATTGATGTCACACTAGGAGGCGCAACATTTAGTCTAGACGCAAGAGAATTGGTAGCAACATTCTCCCCCGAAAGGATCATGTTAAGCATGGTTTTTAAATAATCTTCTTCGTTACGGGTAATTGAGGGCTCTTCTCGCTTCATTTTGCGTATTTCGGATCAGCAGGCATTATTGTTCCACACTGATCGCATGTTCTATTTTTTTCTGAACTGTAGAAGTCATAAAAATGAGTCAAAAAGTCTGTTTCAATATTTTTTAAATTGAAGTAAACAGAGTACAAATGGTTATTACAGGAGTCACAAAACCACATCAGGCCATCTTTAAAATTTTGCCCTTCTCTTTTCCTTTCTACCACTAATCCTATACTTCCCTTTTTTCTTATCGGAGAATGAGGAGTTCTGGCTGGAACTAAAAGCATATCTCCAGATTTGAGATTATGGTCGATGGGCTGGCCATTTTCTTGAAGACGGACTGTTATCTCTCCTTCTAGCTGATAAAAAAACTCTTCTGTTTCGTTATAATGATAATCTTTTCGCGCATTGGGTCCAGCAACTACCATTACAATATAATCCTCGGATTCAGGAGTTAAATTCTTATTCCCTACAGGAGGAACAAGCTTATGACGATTGGCATTGAGCCAATGCTGAAAATTAAATGCTTTACCCATCCATTAAAGATAAATAATGAATTTTGATTTTAGGGGATTGATAATTTATTTGACTTGCGGGTATGGAAACAATAATTATTTTTTTTTGTTTGTAATAAAGGGATTCTTCCCTTTTAATTTCGGATTTTTGTAATAACATTTATCATTTTAGTCAATGAAACAACTGAATCTAAAACATGATTTTCCAATCTTGAATCAAAAAATCAATGGAAAACCTTTGGTTTATTTAGACAGTGCGGCGACTACCCAAAAACCTCAAGTTGTTATAGATACGATGGTAGAATACTATAAATCTTCTAATAGCAATGTTCATAGAGGCGTTCATTCTTTGAGCGAGAGAGCTACAGACTCCTTTGAAGCTGTTCGCTCCAGCTTGCATCGGTACATTAATGCTGCTCATGAGCATGAAATTATTTTCACTAAGGGCACAACAGATTCGGTAAATCTAGTCGCTCATGGCTTTAGATCATTACTAAATCCTGGAGATGAAATACTCGTCAGTGAACTGGAGCATCATAGTAATCTCGTGCCATGGCAAATGCTTGCTCAAGTCAGCGGAGCAAAGTTGACTTTTATACCCATGCTTCAAAGTGGGGAGTTAGATATATCAATGCTCGATTCTTTAATTAACCCCAAAACGAAAATTGTCGCATTTAATCATATTAGCAATGCTCTAGGGACAGTTAATCCAGTTAAAAAAATAATATCTGCAGCCCATACAGTGGGAGCATGTGTTTTTATCGATGGAGCACAGGCATTTCCTCATACGGCTATTAATGTTCAAGAGTTAGATGTTGATTTTTACGCGGGATCTGCTCATAAGATGTATGGGCCAGCTGGTATAGGACTATTGTATGGCAAATCGGAGTGGTTGGAAAAATTACCGCCATATCAAGGAGGTGGGGAAATGATCGCTGAGGTCAAATTAAAGGAAAGCACTTATGCCGGCCTGCCTCACAAGTTTGAAGCCGGAACACCCAATATAGAAGGAGTAATTGGTTGGGGTGCAGCCCTTAAATGGATTGAGGATATTGGGATTGAAAATATTAGAATGCATGAAGATAACCTCTTATCATATGCGACAGGATTACTTGCTGAAATTCCAGATGTTATATTTTATGGCACTGCAAAAGAAAGGGCGGCAGTAATTTCTTTTGGCATAAAAGGATCTCATCCCTATGATGTTGGAGTTCTTTTAGATCAAATGGGTATAGCTGTGCGAACTGGACACCATTGTGCTCAGCCAATAATGACATCATTGAAAATACCAGGAACAGTCCGAATTAGTCTTGCGGCTTATACCTCTAAGGAAGATATAGATATGTTTATTGTAGCACTTGAGAAAACAATTTCACTTCTCAACTGATGGAGACGATTATTGACCGTGAGGAGGATATAATTGAAGAATTTTCATTTTTTGATGATTGGATGGATAAATACACGCATCTTATTTCTTTAGGTAAAGAATTGGAACAAATGATTCCTGAAAACAAGACTTCCGAAAATCAAATTAAGGGTTGTCAAAGTCAAGTGTGGTTAAATGCCAAACTAACTGAAAACGGGATTCTTTTTGAAGCTGATTCTGACGCAATAATTACCAGGGGAATGATAGCTTTATTGTTGCGTGTTGTGCAGGGTCAAAAGCCTGAAAAAATCGCTTCTTATGAATTTAATTTTTTAGAGAAAATAGGATTAACTACGCACCTTTCTCCTTCTCGGGCAAATGGTCTAGTCAGTATGGTAAAACAAATACGTCTTTATGGCGTTGCATTTCAGGGAAAAACGAAATGAAAAATGAAGAAATGAATGATGATCAAATGCAAATATTGGGGGAGAAATCTGTGGAAGTTCTTCGTTCAATTTTTGATCCAGAAATACCCGTAGACATATATGAACTCGGCCTCATTTATGATGTTCAAGTGAGTGAAGATGCTGATATCCATATTCTCATGACTCTTACTTCTCCAAATTGCCCTGTTGCCGAATCGCTGCCTTTAGAGGTAAAAGAAAAAGTTAGAACAATTCCTGAAGCAAAAGAAGTTGAAGTGGAAATAACATTTGACCCACCATGGACAAAAGATATGATGAGTGAGGCAGCGCGTTTAGAATTGGGTATGCTGTGAATACTGATTGTGGTATTGACGCCATGAATTTTTCTTTACCTCCTTTATTTCTCCCAGTTGAGGATTTGGCAGAGGCCCGCGGTATTGAAATTGACAAATTAAAATATGACCTAGGTCCTGTATCTACGTCTGTATGTGATGTTGATGAAGATGTAAAGCTCGGTTATCGAAATTATGAGATAGAATAAAGTCAATAAAAATGAATGAAATCAGAAATCGAGTTGCTGAGTCAACTTCTCTTGTTGTGTTTGATCTTGAAGATTATTTCCCCCCCGCAGGTGTTACGGAATTTGATTTGGCACCGTTAGTTGCGGATGGCGTAATGAGGGAGAATATCTGCAGGGAATTTTTCAAATCCATAAATCCCGAAGAGTTTAGAGATCAGGTAGTTGCATTTTATTGCTCAGTCGATGCAATTTTACCGCAATGGATATGGCCGATGGCTTCAAGCTCTATTGCAAAAGAGGCTCTTTACATAACTGCTGGGAGAAATTCTGATGCCTTGCAGGCATATTATTCACAGCGATTAGCTGGTATGAATTGGGCAGATTTTGCTGATAAAAAAGTTTTGCTCAAAGGGTGTGGTCAATACCCTGTACCGGACTCAGCATATGTTCAAGCTGCAATGCATCTAAGTTTAAGTGCGCAGAAACTTATGTACGGAGAGGCGTGTAGCAATGTATTAATACATTTAAACAAGAAATAAATGGAGGGCATTAATACGGACTTTAGATTAATTAGCCTCAATCGGCATATTGATCCATTGCGTAAGGAAATTTTAAATCACCCTCTTTATTCATCAATGAAATCATTGGTGGAAGTACGGGTTTTTATGGAAAATCATATTTACGCAGTATGGGATTTTATGAGCTTGTTAAAGACTCTTCAGCGTAATTTGACCAGTACAGATTCGGCATGGATACCAACGAAGGATCGAGCCTCCCGAAAGCTGATAAATGAAATTGTATGTGCTGAGGAAAGTGATGTCGATTTAAATGGCAATCCTGCAAGTCACTATGAACTCTATCTAGACGCTATGAGGCAAGCTGGAGCTGAGACCCGTCCAATAATAAAATTTGTTCAAAAATTAGAGGAAGGGTTTAAACAGAAAGAAATTGTACGTTTTAATATTTCAGAGGCTGATGAAGATTGTCTAAATTTTATTCGAAGCACTCAGAAAATCATCAACCGTGGCAAAACACATGAGATTGCTGCAGCATTTACTTTTGGTAGAGAGGATTTAATCCCGGATATGTTTACTTCACTTGTAAAAAAGCTTTACAAGGATCACCCTTCGGAACTTTCAGCATTTGTATACTATCTAGACCGCCATATTGAGCTTGATGGTGATGAGCATGGCCCAATGGCTTTAAAAATGATACATAACCTCTGTAAAAATGATAATCAAAAATGGCAAGAGGTTGAAGATGTTAGTATTGAGGCTTTAAGGGCTAGATTGACTTTTTGGGACAGTATTCATCGAAAATTATAGTACGTAAGAATATTTCTATTAGTTAACGAATTGAAATTTTAAGTAAACAATTTTTATTCTCTCCTTCTTATCTTCGTGTTTCTATGAAAAAAATAATTCTTCTTCTTCTTCTGGCAGTTTTATTTATTCTGCCAAATTCTGTTAATGCCGGAGAGGGCATGTGGATTCCTCTATTAATGAAAAAACTCAATTATAAAGGAATGAAAAAAGCAGGGCTAAAGCTTTCTGCAAAGGACTTATATGATGTAAATAACGGCTCGCTTAAAGACGCTATTGTCTCTTTTGGAGGCTTTTGTACCGGTGAAGTTATTTCAACACAAGGACTTATTTTAACAAACCACCATTGTGGCTATGATGCAATTCAAAAACATTCCACTCTAGAAAATAACTATTTAGAGGATGGTTTTTGGGCAATGACGCGTTCAGATGAAAAACCTAACCCAGGTCTTTTTGTAAATTTTTTAGTAAGAATAGATGATGTCTCTAAAGAAGTAAATAAAGCCTTGAGTGATGCAATGTCTGAACGTGAGAGAGCTTCTGCTATATCTGAAGTTTCAAAAAGACTAACAAAAAAAGCTATAGACAACACGGAGTTTGATGCTGCTGTTGAATCTTTTTATCACGGCAATGAATTTTATTTATTCGTTTACCAAAAATTTAGTGATGTACGCTTAGTGGGTGCTCCACCCAGTAGTGTTGGAAAATACGGAGGAGATACCGATAATTGGATGTGGCCTCGTCAAACTGGAGATTTTTCTATATTCCGGGTATACTCAAGTAAAGATGGCTCGGGCTCAGATTATGATGAAGAGAATATTCCGCTGAAGCCTAAGCATTCTTTACCCGTAAGCTTAAAAGGCGTAGAGGAGGGAGACTTTGCAATGGTATGGGGATATCCGGGTAGCACTGATCGTTATCTTTCAAGCTGGGGTGTAAAGCAGGCTATTGAGATCTACAATCCTTCTGTCGTTGAAGTGCGTGATGCAAAATTAGCAGTTATGAGAAAGCATATGAATGCTGACCCTGCTACAAAGATCATGTTGGCTTCTTCCTATGCCCAAACAGCGAATTATTGGAAATATTATATTGGCCAAACAGAGCAATTGATCAACAATAACGTTTTTGGCAAAAAAATTGATTTAGAGACAAAATTTTCCAGTTGGATTTCAAAAGATAAAAAACGAAAAGCTAAATATGGTCAAACGCTTGATTATATCAAAGATTACTATGCTGGCACAAATTCAACTGTAAAAAATAAAGTTTATTTGATCGAGGCCTTATATAATGGCTCTTCTGCTGCTTCATTTGCTTACAGGGCTGTGTCTGGTTTGGAGCGGGTAATTCAAAATCCCAAAATGATGGAAAGAATTCGTCCGAGAATAATGGATGGGTCAAAAGCTCATTTTTCCGAATTTCATGCAGAATGCGACAGAGAGCTGATGACTGTATTGTTTGAGATGTACTCAAAAAATATTGCTGAAGATCAACAACCTCAATTCTTAAAGGAGGTATTAAAATCTGATAGTTCTTTTGAGGCCTATGCAGATCGTATTTATAAAACTTCCATTTTCATGTCAGAAGATCGATTTAATGCGTTTTTGGCAAACCCAGATAGTGCTATCCTTGCTCAGGATCCATTGACTAAAATTGTCAAAGATTTCAGGAAATCCTATTTTGGTTCTATGAACCCCGATATTGCTTCAAAAAAAGAAAAGGGATACCGATTATGGACAGCGGGTGTTCGTGAAATGCTACCAGATGAGGATTGGTCTGCAGACGCAAACAGTACAATGAGAATGACTTATGGAAAGGTTGCTTCCTATGAGCCTAAAGACGGGATAACTTATAATTATTATACAACTCTTGATGGCGTAATGGAAAAGGAAGACTCTGAGAATCCAGAGTTTCTCGTCCCTCAAAAACTTAAAGAACTACATAAGGCCAGAGATTATGGTCAATATGCAGATAAAAATGGAGACTTACCCGTTGGACTTATTTCGGCTAATGATATTACTGGCGGAAACTCAGGGTCTCCGTTAATAAATGCTAAAGGAGAATTGATTGGCGTTGCATTTGATGGAAACTGGGAAGCTATGTCAGGAGATATATTTTTTGAGGATAGGCTTCAACGCACCATTAGTGTAGATATCCGTTATGTTTTATTTATGATCGACAAATATGCAGGAGCAAAGCATTTAATCGATGAAATGATATTGCGTTGATAAGAAAAAAATATTATTAAATCCTTAACGTATCCTGTTCAAGGCATTTGTTAATTCTTCGGGGCCTTTAAAATTTAGTATTACTTGACCTTCTCCATTTGGTTTGATAATCACCTTGGAAGCAAGCCCAGTTTTATTACTAAAAACATTTGCTGCTTGAGCATCCTCAGTCAGGATAGGAGATTTTATCCCTTTGCCAATAGCTCTAACTGCCGTCTCTAATTGTCGCACGCTCCATGAGCCTTTTATGCATCGGTGATAAAGCATATCGCTTTCAGAACTTTCGGAGAGCCCAACAAGGGCACGAGCATGTCCCATAGAAATATCTCTATCACGCAAACCAGCTTGAACAAGTGGAGAAAGCTTGAGAAGACCAATGTAGTTAGCGACTGTAGATCTATTTTTCCCAACCCTTTCAGAAACTTGTTGTTGAGTGAGATTACAATCCTCAATTAATCTATTGTAGGAAATAGCTATTTCCATAGGATCCAGATCTTGCCTTTGAATATTTTCTACCAAAGCCATCTCGAGAATTTCTTGGTCATCAGCTAAACGAACAAAAACTGGAATGGATTTAAGACCCACAATCTTAGCGGCTCTATACCTACGTTCTCCGGATATAATTTGATATTTATCATGCTTAACACTTCTTACAGTTATGGGCTGAATAATCCCTAGGGATTTGATAGAAATAGCTAAGTCATGAAGAGGATTATTTTCAAAATTGCTACGAGGTTGCGAGGGATTAGGTTCAATTTTATCAATTGCTAATTCAAACGTTTCAGAAATAATTGCTTCTGAAGACAGCTCTTCTTGAACGTTATTAGTTTCTGATTTTAAAAGTGCGGAGAGTCCGCGGCCCATAGCTGGACGTTTAGATGAAGACATGTTCAAATATCGGAATTAATAGACATATAATTTTGATATTTTGAACATGCAACCAAAGCTTACCTTTGCGGCCAGGAACTATGAAAGATATTCGGAATTTTTGCATTATAGCTCATATTGACCATGGTAAAAGTACTCTGGCCGACAGACTAATGGAGGTGACTCAAACTGTAAGTGCAAGGGAGCAAAAAAATCAATTGCTCGATAACATGGATTTAGAGAGAGAGAGAGGGATAACAATAAAGAGTCATGCCATACAGATGGATTATATTCATGACGATCAACCATATCGATTTAATTTGATAGATACTCCTGGCCATGTTGATTTTAGTTATGAGGTAAGTCGATCAATTTCTGCCTGTGAGGGAGCATTATTGATTGTGGATGCGGCTCAAGGAATTCAGGCACAAACTATTTCCAATTTGTATCTAGCAATAGAACATGATCTAGAGATTATTCCAATAATGAATAAAATCGATTTGCCCAGCGCAAACCCTGAAGATGTCGCAGATCAAATAATAGAATTAATTGGATGTAAAAGAGATGATATTTTAAGTGTTTCTGCAAAAACAGGAACAGGGATACCCGAGTTATTAGAAGCTATACTAAAACGTATCCCTGCTCCTTCGGGGGATCTCAATGCTCCTTTACAGGCTGTTATATTTGATTCGACATTTAATCCTTTTAGAGGAATTGAGGCGATATTTCGAGTCACTAATGGTAAAATAAGAAAAGGAGAAAAAGTCAAGTTTATGGCTACTGGAAAAACTTATGAGGCCGATGAAATTGGCATTTTGCGTTTAAATAAAGATCCGAAGAATGAACTTTTAGCTGGAGATGTCGGATATATTATTTCTGGCATAAAAGATGCCAAAGAGGTAAAAGTGGGTGATACAATAACAACAGTAGAGAACCCTGCAGAGATTGCTCTTTCTGGGTTTGAAGACGTAAAGCCAATGGTTTTTGCAGGAATATATCCAGTAGAAACTGAGGAGTTTGAAGAGCTTAGAACATCCTTAGAAAAATTGAGATTAAATGATGCGTCATTATCATTTGAAGCAGAGACCTCCGCTGCGCTAGGTTTTGGATTTCGTTGCGGTTTTTTAGGGATGCTTCATCTTGAGATTATTCAAGAGCGTCTAGAGCGTGAATTTAATATGACAGTAATTACTACTGTCCCCAATGTATCATATCATGCGTTTAAAAAGTCAAGCCCTGATTCGATGTTTTTTGTTACAAACCCATCAGACTATCCTGACCCTTCGATCTTAGATCGTATTGAGGAACCATTTATAAAGGCACAGATAATTACAAAATCTGAATTTGTAGGCGGAGTAATGAGCCTTTGCATTGATAAAAGAGGAGTTATCACAGGTCAATCATATCTAACTACTGATCGAGTAGAATTATCGTTTGATATGCCTTTAGCAGAGATAGTTTTTGATTTTTATGATCGGTTGAAAACGATTAGTAAGGGCTATGCAAGTTTTGATTACCACCCCATTGGATATCAAGCATCCACTTTGGTTAAAGTAGATATTTTGCTTAATGCAGAGCCAATTGATGCGCTAAGCGCATTGATTCATAAAGACCATAGCCATAATATAGGAAAACGCCTTTGTGAAAAATTGAAGGAATTAATTCCTCGACAGCAATTTGTAATCGCAATTCAAGCGGCAATTGGAGCTAAAATTATTGCACGAGAAACTTTAAGTGCCTTAAGAAAAGACGTTACGGCTAAATGTTATGGAGGAGATATTAGTCGTAAGCGGAAGTTGTTAGAAAAACAGAAAAAAGGGAAGAAAAGAATGAGACAACTAGGGAATGTAGAAATTCCTCAAGATGCATTTTTGGCAGTGCTTAAGTTAAACGATTGATTTTTTTGCCTTTATCCATTCCGTCCTAACTTCGTTAACATGGTGAATAAAAAATCATTTGAGAAATTAGAATCCCTGAGGGAAGAGGCAAGCCAAGGCGGTGGAGAAAAAAGAATTAAATCTCAACACGATAAAGGAAAGCTTGCTGCTCGAGAAAGGCTAGAGCTACTATTTGACGATGGAAGTTTTGAGGAAATAGGTCAACTTGTTACTCATCGAAGCACTCTTTTTGGACTGGATAAAAAACGTTTTTTAGGAGATGGTGTTATCACAGGGTATGGTAAAGTAGAAGGAAGACTTGTTTATGCATATGCTCAAGATTTTACTATTTTAGGGGGTTCATTGGCTGAGGCTCACGCTGAAAAAATATGTCGAATTATGGATTTGGCATTACAAAACGGAGTTCCAATAATTGGACTTAATGACTCTGGTGGTGCCCGAATTCAAGAGGGTGTTGTCTCCTTGGGTGGCTATGCAGACATTTTCTTTAGAAACACAAAAGCTTCAGGTGTAATTCCTCAATTGAGCTTGATTTTAGGGCCATGCGCTGGAGGAGCAGTGTACTCGCCTGCACTAACTGATTTTGTTGGAATGGTTGAGGGGAGTAGTTACATGTTTGTAACCGGACCCAACGTTGTTAAAACAGTGACACATGAAGAGGTAACCGCTGAAGACCTTGGGGGGGCTCAAACTCATGCGGTAAAAAGTGGCGTCACACATTTTTCATACAAGGATGAGTCGTCTGCAATTAATGGTTTTAAAAAGCTTCTATCTTATTTGCCTCAAAATTGTGAGGACTCAGTGCCTTTTTTGAATTATGATTCTATAGATGAAATCAGACCAGAACTTGATAAAATTATTCCATCCAGTTCTGAAAAGTCATACGATATAAGGGATGTTATTTTTGGGATTGTTGATTCAGGTTCTTTCTTTGAAGTTCATCGAGATTTTGCTGAGAATATTGTCATTGGATTTTCTCGAATTGCGGGTCGATCAATAGGTATAATTGCAAATCAGCCGCTGTATTTAGCAGGAGTTCTAGATAATCATGCCAGCAGAAAAGGAGCGAGGTTTGTAAGGTTTTGTGATGCATTTAATATTCCGTTATTGGTTCTTGAGGATGTACCAGGGTTTTTGCCAGGAACGGATCAAGAGTGGAATGGGATAATTTCAAATGGAGCTAAATTACTTTATGCTTTTTCAGAAGCTACTGTTCCAAGAATCACAGTTATTACAAGAAAAGCGTACGGTGGCGCATATGATGTAATGAATTCAAAGCATATTGGTGCTGATATGAACTACGCATGGCCGAGTGCAGAAATTGCGGTAATGGGATCAAAAGGAGCAGCTGAAATCATTTTTAAAAATGAAATCTCAAATTCAAAAGATCCTGAATCAACCTGGTTAAATAAAGAAAAAGAATACGCTTTAGAGTTTGCAAATCCATACAAAGCAGCTTCTAGAGGGTTTGTGGATGAGGTAATAGAGCCAAATGCAACGAGAATAAAGCTAATTAAGGCATTTGATATATTAGAAAATAAAGTTGTGGATCCTCCTAAACGAAAACATGGAAATATTCCTTTATAAAAAGATCTTGCTTAGTAAGTCTCGCTGATTAACTTTGTCGACCGAAATACGGTGCCCCATCGTCTAAAGGCAGGACAGCGGTTTTTGGTACCGTCAGTCTAGGTTCGAGTCCTAGTGGGGCAACTTTCTTTACCCTTAGTGAATTGTAAATCAATTTACTAAGGGTTTTTAATTTGACAATAAGAACTTAAAGGTTTCATCATCAAACCTAATAAAATAAGTCCCTTTAGGCCATTCATTGGGGATATTAATTCCACTAGAAATTTTATCATATGAGATTATTCTTCCCTGTGAATCTATAATTTGGATTAGACTATTGGTCTCTGACGAACCCCTTCTTGTGAAGTATAATTTTTCTCCCGGTTTCAGTATGGTAGGCCATATTTTATTTTGAATATTTGTTTGTTCTAATATCCCTATTGTTGTTAAAGGTTTGGTGATAGCATCTGAGCCATTGCAGTCATTTGAAGCCACTAAAGTGACATTGTAAAAGAGACCTGGAGGATTATAAGTGTGAGTCACTACTTTACCAACTCCTGAGTCTCCATCGCCAAAATACCATTTGTAGTTAGAAGCTCCCAAAGAAACATTAGCATCAAAATCGATAATCATTCCAGAGGCTCCAGTAGAAACTAATTTTGCAGTCCAATTAGCTTTTATAGAATCATTAGAATCGCATATATCAATCACCGAAGTAAAGCTATTGGTATCATTGCAGTCATTGTAAGATTTCAATATCACATCATATATACCAGCAGAAGAGTAAGTGTGAGAAACTGCAGCACCTGAACCAAAATTCCCATCACCGAAGTCCCATAAAAAGCCAGATGCACCGATTCCGCCTGATGATACTTGGAAATTATAGCTAAATCCTGACTCTTGAAATGTAAAAACGGGATTTCCAAGTGCAGAGCAGACACTAACTATTTGAGTCGTGTCATCAACAGAACCACAGCTCAAGCCCACTGTTAGTTTAACGTTATATGAACCTGGATTGCTGTAGGTATGAAAAGCTGGGGTGCCGCTACCAGTTGATCCGTCTCCAAAATCCCAAGTGCATTGAGCATTATTGGGAACATTAGAAGCTACAAAACCACGGGAAAGAAAATTCCCATAATCATAAAAAGATGCGCCTACAGGAGGACAAAATGGAGCTTCATCAACACAAAAATCATCAACTGCTATTTTCGCCAGCGGAGCACTTCTAGTTCCCGTTATTCGAAATCTTACGGTGTCATTTTGATATTGTAGAAGGTTTACAATGTTTTGTTGCCAAGGTGAATTTTTTTGCTGTGTTGGTGTTAGAGATATCAAAGTATTAGGTCCGCTGGCGCTCGCCCAGCCATTACCGAAATCGATTTCTACAGACAGGGATTGAATGGCGGCACCATATAAATGACTTTTAAAATAAATTGCCGGGGTATCTAGTGCTGTTAAATCAAACCATGGGGTGTTAATGCTTGTGGTGTTTATTGGGCTTGCACCATCTGGTTGGGTAAACATATATTTCCCAGTCGTAAGAACAACACTCTGCCCAGGCCCCGATTGATTCCATGTTGACCCACCGGTTTTAAAACTCCAAATAAAACCGGTAGAATCAGATCGTGACCAGCAATTGCCGATACTTCCATAAAACCCCGGTGCAAAATTAGGATAGTATCCCACCCAAGCAGAGTCCTCAAAGTCTTCACAGTAAGGAGCGAGAATTGGAAGACAGTTTGATGAGGTAGATTGAAAATTAGAAATAATATTTTTAGAGAATATTGAATCTTCAATTGGGTTATTAAAAGCGGTATTTAATTCTTTCGAAAAGCCAAATATTCTTATCACGTTCAACAAAAAAAAAATAATGAAGAGTGCTTTGAAGTTTTTCATATTTCTAAAAGCAAGTATTTTATTCAAATTTATTCAATGCAAAACTAATCTTTTCGGGTTAAAAAAGTTTCAAATTGCCATATATAGTTTACTTTGATCAACTTTATGTACTTTTGCACAGACTTGTTGGAGAATTAAAAGAGGGGACCACAAGTCCCCTCTTTTGATCTCTGGACTTTTTTTAAACGAATGGACTATACAGAATTAAAAATATTAATAGAGACAGAAATTGCAAAAATTGATGCATTTCTGGTGGACTTTGAACTTAATGTGGACAATCAAATTAGGCTTCATGCTGATTTATTGGATGGACACATTTCTGTTGATCAGTTAAAATATCTAAGTCGTTCGATTGAAAATGCTTTGGGTGATGAATCCGAAGATTATTCTATTGAAGTCTCTTCTCCTGGAATGTTTGTGCCTTTTAAAGTTCCAGAGCAATATGTAAAAAGTATAGGCCGATTGGTCAAAGTGAATACCTTGGAGAGTGGAAATCTCCTGAAAGGAACTCTAAAGGCCTATAATGGAGATGAAATTGAGCTTCATTGGACTGAGCGTGTTCCCAAACCTAAAGGCAAGGGGAAAATAGACGTTGATGTAAAGAAAACCATCCCATTGAGGGATGTATCAAAAATTATTTTAGACTTTAAATTCTGATTTTTTTCAATTATGGAAAATTTAGCTATTATCGAATCATTTGGCGAGTTCAAAGATGAAAAGAACATCGACCGTGTTACACTTATGTCTTTTATCGAAGAGGCATTTCGCGTTCAACTTCGCAAGAAGTTCGAAAGTGATGAAAATTTTGATGTAATCGTTAACCCGGACAAAGGAGATCTGGAAATATGGCGAAATCGAATTATTGTTGATGATAAGTCTATTGAAGATTCAAATCTTGAAATCCCCTACAGCGAGGCTATAAAAATTGAACCTGACTTTGAAGTTGGGGAAGAAGTTTCAGAAGAAATTAAAATGATCGATCTTGGAAGAAGGTTTATTTTGGCCTTCCGTCAAACCTTGGTCCAAAAAGTTCAAGAACATGATAGTGGTGAACTATATAAGCGCTACAAAGACATGGAAGGCGAAATCATAACTGGAGAAGTTCATCATGTAAGAAATAGAGAAATCATCATTTATGATGATCAACAAAATGAATTGATCCTTAGAAGGGATGAAATGATTCCCGAAAAAGACTTTTTCCGTAAAGGAGATACTGTACGGTCTATTGTTAAATCTGTTGAAGTTCGTGGGACTAAGCCATTTATTCTACTAAGTAGAACAGCAGATAACTTCTTAGCAAAATTATTCGAAACAGAAATCCCCGAGGTATTTGATGGAATAATAACGGTTAAGGGAGTGGTCAGAATACCTGGCGAAAAAGCCAAAGTTGCAGTGGAGAGCTATGACGATAGAATTGATCCAGTAGGAGCTTGTGTTGGAATGAAAGGTTCTAGGATTCATGGAATTGTTCGTGAACTAAGAAGTGAGAATATAGATGTAATTAATTTTACAACGAATCATCAGCTGTTTATTCAAAGAGCGCTTTCTCCAGCTAAAATAAGCAACATGGTTATGGATGAAGAACGGAAAAAAGTTGATGTCTATCTTCCAGCTGACCAGGTTAGCTTAGCTATTGGTAGGGGAGGAACCAACATTAGATTAGCAAGTAGGCTTACGGAATATGAAATTGATGTATACAGGGAAGATATTGTTCATGAAGAAGATGTAGAATTGATAGAATTCTCTGACGAAATAGAAAGTTGGGTAATCGAGCAGCTGCGAAAGAGTGGTTACGATACAGCCAAAAGTATTTTGAATGTAGAGACCGAAGATATAGCCAGACGATCTGACTTAGAGATTGAAACAGTAGAAGAAGTTCGAGGTGTTCTTAAGAAAGAGTTTGAAGATTAATAAAGAAAATAAAGCTTAGCGAAAATTCTTAACATATGAGTAATTACAGAATTAGTAAAGTTCTCAGCGAGTTGAATATCGGACTTGATACAGCTGTCGATTATTTAAAATCGAAGGGTCATACAGTTGACAAGAATCGCAATGCAAAAATCAATCAAAAAGAATATGATTTTTTGCTTGAGAATTTTGCTTCTGACAAGACAAAAAAAGATGAAGCGGAGACTCTTATTCAGCAGAAACGAGAAGAGAAAGAAGCAATCCATGCAGAGCGCCAAGAGCAAGAAAAGCCTAGAAATGAATTATTTAGAGCAGGTTCTAGCCTCAAAGGGCCTAAAATTTCAGGTAAAATAGATTTAAATCCGTCAAAAACATCAAAAGATTTAGCAGAATCTATTGTTAAGAAAGAAATTGCAGATACTGAGGTTTCAAAACCGATAAGCGATGAAAAGGCCAAAGAAGAGCCTGTCAAAGAAATTTCAGATAAAAAAGAAACAGCTGAATCTGCCGAAAAAAGCAAAGAAGAAAAGGTAGAAGAGAAAAAAGTATCAAAATCATTACCAGGTGAAAAAGACTCACCTGATGAGATTAAAGGCGAGGAGGATGCAAGTCATAAGACTCAGTATAAGAAACTTGATGGACCTAAGCTTACAGGAAAGACAATTGATCTTAAACAATTTGCTAAAAAACCTAAATCCCCTGGAGAAGGAGGCAAAAGAAAGCGTATCAAAACAGAGGGATTACAAAAGCCTGCTGCTGGAGGTGGAAGAACAACTACTGGCGCTGCAACTGTAGGAGCAGCAAAACGCAGAGATAATAATCGACCAGGGCTTGGAGCAGGAAGAGGTCGGAATGCAAAAGTTCAACCAAAAACTGAGGTTTCTAAAGAAGATATTGCTCGAAAAATAAAGGAGACACTCGAGAAGTTGGGTGGTAGTAAAAAGTCAAAGGGCTCGAAAATAAGAAGAGACAAACGTGCCGAGCGAACGGAGGCTAAAGAAATGGCTGAAATTGAACGTATAGAAGGAGAAAAAGTCTTAAAACTTACAGAATTTGTCACGCTACTAGAGTTTGCGAATCAAATGGCAGTGTCTCCTGCAGATGTCATTTCCACTTGTATGGCTTTGGGAATAATGGCTAGCATGAATCAACGATTAGATAAGGAAACATTAACCATTGTTGCAGAAGAATTTGGTTTTAGTGTTGAATTCGTTGACGAGGAGATGCAAGAGGTTTTCAATGATGAAGATATTGAAGATAATCTTGTATCACGGTCTCCAATTGTTACTGTAATGGGCCATGTTGATCATGGAAAGACTTCTCTATTAGACTTTATAAGAAAAGATAACGTCATTGCTGGAGAGGCGGGTGGAATCACCCAGCATATCGGTGCTTACTCAGTTCAATTACCTTCTGGTCAAGCAATATCATTCCTTGATACCCCAGGACACGAAGCATTCACGGCAATGCGTGCAAGAGGAGCACAAGTCACTGATATTGCTATAATTGTTGTTTCTGCAGACGATTCAGTCATGCCTCAAACGAAAGAAGCTATCAGTCATGCTCAAGCTGCAAATGTTCCTGTTGTATTCGCGATTAATAAAATTGATCGGCCGGAATCTAATCCGGATAGAATTAAAGAGCAGTTGAGCCAAATGAATATTCTCGTTGAAGACTGGGGGGGTAAGATTCAGTCTCAAGAGATATCTGCAAAAACCGGTTTAAATGTTGATAAACTTCTAGAGAAAGTTCTACTTGAAGCTGAATTATTGGATTTAAAAGCAGATCCCGATAGACTTGCGAAGGGAACTGTAATCGAAGCTACTCTTGATAAAGGCCGTGGATATGTGATTACTCTGTTGAACGAGACGGGCACTTTAAAAGTCGGAGACTACATATTAGTCGGCCCATACTCAGGTAAGGTAAGAGCAATGATGGATGAACGAGGTAAGCAATTAAAAGGTGCCGGACCCTCAGTCCCTGTATCTATCTTAGGCTTGGATGGCGCGCCTCAAGCAGGCGACAACTATATCGTAATGGCTGATGAGCGGGAAGCTAAATCTATTGCTACTAGGCGCCAACAATTGCAAAGGGAACAGTCGGTAAGATCTCAGAAAAGCTTGACATTAGATGAAATAGGAAGACGTTTAGCTGTAGGGGATTTTCAGGAGCTAAACATTGTTTTGAAAGGTGATGTTGATGGTTCGATTGAGGCTCTTTCAGACTCATTACAAAGGTTGAGTACTGAAGAAATACAGGTAAACATAATCCATAAAGCTGTCGGTGGAATTACGGATAGTGATGTTTTATTGGCAACTGCGTCAAAGGCAATTATTTTAGGTTTTCAAGTTAGACCTGCAGGATCTGCAAGGAAATTGGCAGAAAAAGAAGATATTGAAATTCGTCTTTACAGTATTATCTATGATGCAATAAACGATATAAAAGAAGCAATGGGTGGAATGTTATCCCCTGATTTCAAGGAAGAAATTACATGCTCTTTGGAAATACGTGAAACATTTAAAATTTCGAAGTTTGGAACTATAGCGGGTTGCATGGTTATGGACGGGACAATTAATAGAAGTTCTAAGATTCGTATTATTCGTGATTCGGTTGTTGTATATACCGGAGAATTGGGCTCCCTTAAAAGATTTAAGGACGATGTTAAAGAGGTTAAAAAAGGAACAGATTGTGGCTTAAATATCAAGAATTTTAATGACATCAAAGTTGGTGATACTATAGAAGGGTTTAAAGAGATTGAGGTTCAGAGAGAGCTTTGATAAATTTTTATTTCTTCTAATTTTGCACTTGATCACTTTCAATCATTCCGTCTCTTAATCGTATTATGCGGTGCGCATACCGAGCTATTTCTTCTTCATGCGTTACAACGATCAGTGTATTCCCATTTTTATGGATTTCATCGAAAAGCTTCATTATTTCCAAAGAGGTGGTTGAATCTAAATTTCCAGTTGGCTCATCAGCTAAAATTATAGAAGGAGAATTCACTAAAGCTCTCCCTATCGCTACCCGTTGCCTTTGTCCCCCAGATAATTGATTTGGCCGGTGGTCCATTCTGTCGCTTAAACCAACTTCATCAAGAATATTTTTGGCTTGAGAAATTCTTGCTTCTTTTTTCTCTCCAGCATAGACAAGAGGTAATGCTACATTTTGCAGAGCCGTTTGGCGAGGAATCAGATTAAATGTTTGAAACACAAAACCTATCTCTTTGTTACGAATTTCAGCTAAATCGTTGTCTTTCATTTGGCTTACATCTCGTCCAGCCAGTTTATATGACCCCGAAGTAGGAGTGTCTAAGCACCCTAAAAGATTCATCAAAGTAGATTTACCGCTTCCAGAGGGACCCATTAAAGCAACATATTCACCTTTTTTAATATCTAAATTGATGCCCTTTAAAACATGGACAGTCTGAGACCCCAGTTTGAAATCGCGAATTATGTTTCGTAATTCAATAACTATTTCATCCATTTTAATTGATCAATTTATAATTCAATCCAAAATATATCATCCTGCCAAATATCGGACCCCAAATACGCGTAGCGTCAAAATTCTCTGTAAAAGTAGGATTACTTGGTGTTAATAGATCTCCATTAATATTGACAACGCCATCGATTGGATTTAGCTGCTGAAAGTTTAATGCATTTTCCACACCTAAATAAAAATCTCCTTTCTTCGTGTTTTTTCTAATTTGAAAATTTAACAAATTGTGAGCTTGGCCATAAGAAATGATTTCTCCAGACAAACCTGGTGCCCATGGGTGTATGCTGGGAATCGGTTGTTTACCACGGAACTGGACTGTCATATCAAGATTCCAACTTTTCATAAAATTTCTACTGAGATTTATTAAAGCCCGGTGTTTTGCAACAAAAGCGGCAGGCATTAAAATACTAACCGGATCTAATCCGTGTATTTGGTTTCTGACAACTACATTTTGAAAACGATAAGCAAGTCGAATTTCCGTTTTTTTATCTAATTTATAATTTGAGGAAATCCCTGCAGATTTTGAAATCA
>CALKDS010000002.1 GCA_938084135.1 uncultured Flavobacteriales bacterium | reverse complement strand
TGGAGGATTAATAGGGTATGAATCAATATTTGCTTTAATTTCTATAACCTCACTATCTTCAATTTCTAAATTGATTGCGGTTCTATTAATAAAGGATTCTTCTTCCTTTGAAATTATACCATCTGCTAGGGCTATTTTTATTATCGCGGCAAAATGATCTCTGTTACGGGATTTAAATCCTGGAGTATATAATTCTGAAAATGACATTTAAATATATTTTTATCAAATATAAAAAATGGAATTGGCAAAGGGTTTTAATTTTGATTGTATTTTTAACTTCTAGTAAATTTTTTATGAAACCAATTAAAATTTTAAAAAATAGATCAGATATTGGAGCTGGAACACGTGGATCTGATATGGGTATTGATGCTTTGGAAATTGCGGCTATAAATATGGAGCATGATTTTTTTAATCGTCATCCTTTCATTGATATACCTACTCATAACGAAACCGTTTATAATAAAGTTAAAAATACTACAGCAAAGCGAATCAAATTTGTTACCGTTCAATGCGAACGACTGAAGGCAGAAATAAAACAAACCCTCGAGCATGATCTGTTCCCTTTAATTTTATCAGGAGATCATTCATCTGCTTTAGGATCATTGGCAGGAATTAAGAGTGCAAACCCAGAGAAAACCCTTGGAGTAATTTGGATTGATGCTCACGCTGATTTGCACACTCCTTTTAGTTCACCTTCTGGTAATGTCCATGGAATGCCACTTGCAGCGGCTTTGGGACATGATAATATAGATCAAAAAATCAACCAAGTAAGTCAGGAAACAATTTCTGATTGGGAACAAATGAAAAATATGGGTTCGGTTTTACCTATTCTAAAGCCAGAGCATTTGATTTATTTTGGTGTTCGAGATACAGAGCACCAAGAGGATACGATCATGGAGCGGTGTAAAATAAAAAATTATAAAGTTCATGAAATGAGACATCGGGGTGTCGATATTTGTGTTCAAGAAGCATTGAAACAGTTGAAAGGTGTTGATATGATCTATATCACCTTTGATGTAGACGCATTAGATTGCGACTTGATTTCTTATGGAACTGGAACTCCTGTTTCCAAAGGTTTCGATCCTTTAGAAGTCGTTACAATGATCAAAGGTGTTATGTCTAGTGAAAAAGTTGTAGCACTAGAAGTTTGTGAAATTAACCCACTCTTGGACCATAAAGGCAACCGTATGGCCGAGGCTGCATTTGAAGTGATAGACTCCATTTTTTAATTAATATAAAGATGGAATCCTAAAGAGAGATTTTTTTCTATTCTCACTTTGAGATAAGATTCTTTAGGTAAGAATATTGATTTTTCTTTTCGTTAGTACCAGATTTACTTCTCTTTTTGGCAATTCGCTGGATTTCTTTTTTATACGCTTCAATGCTCGTCATTATTCTTGGATTTAAGTCTTTTTTTTCAGAAAGCTCAAGAATTCTTTCAACATATCGAATTTGAAGTGTTTTAAAGGAATCATCCGCTGAGGCAGTATTGATTATGAATTGTAAAAAGAAATGATCTAAAATTCCATCGGGATGTAAGCCCTGACCAACAAGGGTCGAGTGAGAGGATAAAATTCTGTTTAAATTTTCAACACTTAAAATTCTATTTAATGCACTGAGTTGCAAGTTTTGAAGCAGTTTAAGCACTCCTTCCTCCTTGATTTTTGAAATCAAGGATTTTTGCATAAGCCAGTTTTGTGTAGTCCACAAATGCACATCTAAAAAACTTAAAGCTAGTCTTTGCTCCTCACGATCTACATTTTTATAGGGAATATTGTCTTGCCCCTTATTTAAAAGAGTTTCATTGACCCCACCCACCATTCGGATAACATGATATATATACCTTCTATAAACACTGATCAGTTCATTATACAGTTCATTTAAGTCCTCATAAGATTGTCCTTCAGTGGTAGTCCAATTCTCTAAATTTTCAGCAACTACTTTTAAATTCTTTAATCCGTATTCGCTTGCTTTGATTGGATCATCTCCGATATTTTCAGTCTGAGTATCGGGATCATTTCCACCAGAACCAAACATATATAAGGGGTTCATACTTTTTTGATCGACCACCTCATTTAAAAGTACTTTTTCACTTTCTGGTGTTTGGTTAGAAAAGTAACGATAGCCCCACTCAATAGCATAATCATCGTAAGGACCCAATTGACGAACAAAACGAATGTTTTCATCTCCAGGTTGCGCAACATAATTAAACCTAGCATAATCCATTATAGTGGTGGCAATTCCCATTTTTTGAGTAAAACTCCCTGATCGAAGTGAGTCTATGGGATAAGCTGAACTGGCTTTCATATTATGAGGTAATCCCAGGGCGTGTCCAACCTCATGAGAAATTACACGGCGCATCATTTCGCCTATTTCTTTTTCGGGAGTATCCAAAGTTCTAGCTTTTGGATTTGCAGCTCCTGTTTCTAATAAATAACGATTACGATAGGAACGCAAATGATTGTGATACCATATAATATCACTTTCAATAATTTCCCCACTTCTAGGATCTGAAACACTTGGTCCCGTTGCATTTCGTGTGGTGGTTGCCACATATCGAATAGTTGAGTAACGAATATCTTCAGGACTAAATTGAGGGTCTTCTTCTTTTGACGGTGGGTCTTTAGCAATGATTGCATTTTTAAAACCTGCTTTTTCAAAAACAGAAGCCCAATCCTCAACACCTTGTTTAAAATAAGGGCGCCATTTCATTGGAGTAGCTGGGTCTAAATAATAAATAATTGGCTTTATAGGAGAAACTAGTTCACCATTATCATAGGCTTCTTTATCAGACGGTTCTAATCTCCAACGACGAATAATTTCAATACGATCTGACTTTAAAGCCTCTGAGCTATAATTATATTTTTTTAGGCTAAACCACCCAACTCTTTCATCTGCATAGCGAATCTGCATTGGATTTTCTGGTAATGCAATAATAGAATGGTTTATTTGAAAGCTCAAGGTGCTTGTTGGATTACTTCTCGGAGCGCTTGTAGCTTTGTATGTAAGTGTGTGACGTATTTCTGTATTCTTAGGGAAACTTTTTAAAGTATCTATATAACTTCTTTTACCGTCTGGATTTCCAATACCATATTCTTTTTTCAATCCTTTTCTAATAATATTGAAGCCAGGAGAATCATCACTAAAATAGCTGCTTACATCAATTAAATAACGATCATTCTCTATATTTTTTATCTTAAAAACAGCTAAAATAGGAGGGAAGTTATTTAGTGCAACACTCAATGATATTGGATCTTTTTGGTCTGCTATGTTTACATAACTCTCTTGGGTTAATAAAATTTGGGATCCTTTTTTCTTAAAATGGATAAGCTGTTGACTAGTTTTTGACCCTGCATTTAAATAAGCTTGATAATTTGCCGGAAGACTAACAAAGCGTGTCACCATTAATAAATCTTCATCAAGTAACTCTTTTGAAATTTCAAAAAAGACTTTACTCTCTTTCTGGTAGGTAGTTATTAGTCCTTCTTGTTTAGACATTTTAAAGGTCAAAGAGTCAATAGATTTAATTGGAACTTCTTTTTTATTTTTTTGAGCATTAATATGTGAAGTTTGAGTTAGAAGAATAATAAATATTAACCTTGAAAATGACATAATTTAATTTTTTAGGAAATGAAATTACTAAATAATAATGTTAAATAAATCTACTTA
>CALKDS010000001.1 GCA_938084135.1 uncultured Flavobacteriales bacterium | reverse complement strand
GGTTTCTAAAAAACCAAGTGCTTCTAGTCTTGAAGTTGAATCTTCAAATCCTGATAAAACGGGTAGCTTATCTGAGGCATGATCAGAGAGTGGAAATAAATTACCATTCTTATCGAGATAGTTCATTTTCTTATTGTTGATCATTCTTGCTATTGCTAACTTTTGAATAACATTTATTTTAAGCATTCCTTCCCATGTTGAAAATACTTCCGCATCCTCTACGTGAGGGTGTTCACGCAATATTTCTTCCAACAATCTAATGTTGATTTCTTCTATGAATAGGCTATCATCAAAAAGATTAAATGAATCGAGAGTGTTATGTAGGTCTGAAGGAATTATAAAAATTTGATTTTCAGGTTGATGAATGGATATTTGATGGCCTTTCAATAAACGATTTGTTCTTAAGTCCGCACTTTTCCCATATGCCCATATCATTCCTAATGAAACCAACATCCAGGTTAATAATGTTATCATTAGTTTACTAACCCTCATTTTTTAACTTTTTTAAATAATGAATTATATCGGGAACGAGACGATCGATATCACCAGCACCGGCAGTTACCTTAATGTAGCCTCTTTGATCACACAACCATCTAGTGCCATTTTCAAATGGTACCGTATTCGACTTCGGTATTAGGTGTACTAGTTTTTCAGAATTTATTCCAGGGATAGGATTCTCTCTAGCTCCATATATTGGTAAAATGCCAAGCATATCTATTTCAGAAAGTATCTCCTTAAAGTTTTCGATAAAATCCTGAGTACGAGAAAATAAATGAGGTTGAAATAACATGGCTATTGGTTTGCCTGGGAATATTTTTTTAATAGAATTAATTAATTTTTTTATCTCTGTGGGGTGGTGTGCATAATCATCAATGTAAATGTTATCTCGATTATTTATTAATATTTCGAATCGACGTTTTACTCCTTTAAAAGATTCGATACCGTTTATTATATTTTTAGCAGATACTCCTATTTGGTTGGCGAGGGCTGAAGCAGCAATAGCATTCTCAATATTATGTTCACCAGCCATTCCCGCATGAACATTTTTGTATTTTTCCCCATCTAGAATAAGATCAAAAAACTGAGATCCTTGATGAGATAAAATATTATCTGCCCCAAATTTTCGATCGCCTAATCCGTATGATTCACCCGATATTGTTTTAACATCTTTATGGACAAAACACTTCTTAGATTTTTTTGCAAAATCCTTAAATGCTCTTTCTAACTGAGTTTGAGTTTTGTAATAATCTAAATGATCAGGGTCGGTTGAAGTTATTACTGATGCGCTTGGTTCTAGATGTAAAAAAGATCTATCAAATTCATCAGCTTCTACTATTGTGATGCTAGATTCTCCTTTAATGTAATTAGTTTTAAAGTTTTTACTAATTCCTCCAAAAAAACCTTGAACTGGTATTCCTGAATTATGTAATATCCATGCCAATAAGCAGGATGTTGTCGTTTTTCCATGTGTCCCTGCAACTGCAAGGCATATTCCTTGCTTCGTAACATATCCTAATAGCTCAGCTCTTTTAATGATTTTCAGTTTTTTATCCAGAGCATCAACAATCTGCGGATGATTTTTTGAAATTGCAGGTGTGTAAACAACTAACTTTTCTGAATCATTCATAAAGTTTGTAGATTCCTTTTCATAACGAATGGCTGCACCTTCTGCTTCTAAAGATTTTGTGAGATCACTTTCGATTGCATCATATCCGCTTACATCGATCTTCATACTAAGAGCCCAACGGGCTAGTGCAGACATCCCTATCCCTCCGATACCAATGAAATCGATGGATGAGAATTTCAATTTTTCCATAACCAATGATTTTCAAGTTGATTAAGGATTTCTGCTGCCGCATTTGGCTTTGATATATTTAAGGCATTCGATCTTAGATATTTAAGTTTATCATGATTAATCATTAGCTCGCTTACAATTAACCCTAAGTCACTTTCTGACTTTTTTTCATCAATAAAAATAGCTGCATTCTGATCAACTAAACTTTTAGCATTTTGTGTCTGATGATCCTCTGCGACATTTGGAGAGGGGATAAGAATAGCAGCACATCCTGCACAACAGATTTCACTAATCGTTCCAGCTCCAGCCCGAGAAATTACTATATCTGCAGCGATATACGCTTTGTCCATATTTTTTATAAATGGTTCAATCATCAAGTATTCGGAGTTAGATACCCCCTCCCTTAATTCATCGATATAATAGGCACCACATTGCCATAGAATTTGAATTTTATTATCCTTCCAAAGGTTTAAATTATTCTGAACACTTCTATTTATCGCCTTTGCGCCTTGACTGCCTCCAAGTATTAATATTAACGGTAGCTCATGATTAAATCCAAGAAGAGATTTTGCATTGGCAGAATTATGTTTGCGTAACTCATTTGATTCAATCTTTGCTATATTTTCTCTAACAGGATTTCCGGTTAAGCATATTTTTTTATCTGAAAAAAACCTTTCCATTTTTGGATATGCAACACATATTATTCTAGCTTTTCGACTTAAAATTCTATTTGTCCAGCCCGCAAGACTATTTTGCTCTTGTATCATTGTAGGTATTCCTAATAATTGAGCGGCAAATAAACTTGGCCCACTTACATAGCCTCCGGTCCCGATAACAGCATCTGGTTTTATTTTTTTTAAAAACTTAAAAACTGCGAAAAGGCTGGAAATTAATTTTGCTGGCAGACCAATATTTTTCAGGAGAGATTTTCTTTGAAAACCCGCAATATTTATTCCGAATATAGGAAAACCAGCTTCTGGAATTCGTTCCATCTCCATTCTGCCATTCGCTCCGATGAATTGAATCAAAGCGTCGGGATATTTTTTAATAATTTCTTTTGCAATACTTATGGCGGGGAAAATATGTCCACCTGTTCCTCCTCCAGAAATTACTATTTTTGGACCCCTAGTCATTGATTTGAGTATTTAAAGATTCTATTTCTGTATCTTGAAATATCTGAACATCTCGATCTGCATTATCTCCATCACCCCTACCTCTGCTAACGGAGAGTATAATGCCAATAGCAATGCATGTCATCCAAATAGAGGATCCTCCTGCACTTACCAATGGAAGTGTTTGACCAGTAACAGGCAATAGGCTCGTCGCTACAGCCATATTTATCATGGCTTGCAGTGAAATAGAAAAACTTAGACTGATAACGATTAGTCGTCCAAATAAATCTTTTGCTCGTCGTGTGACCCTAACACATGCTAACATGAACCACAAATACATTAACAAGATAGTAGAGCCACCAATTAAACCGTATTCCTCAACAATTGTGGCATAAATGAAATCAGAATTATTTTGTGGTAGAAAGTGCTTATGAAGCCCTCTTCCTGGACCCATTCCCGTAATTTTGCCTTCTGCAATGGCTGTCATTGCGATATTCATTTGATAGTTTTCATTATCCTCAACAGGTGATGCGAATTTTTCTATTCGACTTATCCAGGTGTCTACTCTGTTTGGCATGATATCTGGAAATGTCTTGGCGGTAAGCACGAAACCTAAAAGCAGTATTACGCCCAATCCAAGTATTTTAGCTAAATGTTTAAAATGATACCCACCTATGAATAATAGAATCATGGAATTTGCGAATATCAGAATAGCGGTTGAAAGATTAGCGGGGAGAACAAGGCCAGATATTATAAAAATTGGCCACAATAAAGTTTTAAACGAATCTTTAAATTTCCAATCTCCTTCTTTTTTGGATAATGTTCTCGAAAGAAAGATTATCAGGGCAACATTAGCTAATGCGCTAGTTTGAAAGCTCATTCCAAATACATATATCCAACGGCTTGAATTCGCTCCACTTATCGTAGATCCTTGTGCGATTGTAAAAATGAGTAATACAATACTTATCCAGAGAATTAGAGGTGAAAGTGGTCCTCTCCAAAATCGGTAAGGGATTCTATGAGTCAGAATAGCTAGTAAAAGTCCGAATCCAACGTGAATCATATGCATTCCCAGACTTGTGCTGGCGCTGAAAACTGGTAAAAAAGAGAAAATCGCCAATAGCATAGTTATGACCCATATTTGGGTGCTACCTTGAAAAAGACGATTAAAGATTTCCATTCAGATAGAAAGTATTATAATTTGCGAACTGCTGATTTAAATTGATTCCCACGGTCTTGATAGTTTTCAAACAGGTCAAAGCTTGCGCAGCAGGGGGATAGAATAACAGTTTCTCCCTTTGATGCAATCTGATAGCTGGTTTTCACAGCATCATCCATGTTTTCTACTTCGGCAAAATGTTCAACACTTTCGGCAAAGGCATTTCGAATTCTTGAAATATCAGTTCCAATTGCAACAATAGCTTTTACTCCCTTTTCTACTAATCCAAATAGTTCAGAATAGTCATTTCCTTTATCTACTCCGCCTACAATCCAGATTGATTTCCCGATAATACTTTCAAGCGCATAGTAAGTTGAGTTGACATTTGTGGCTTTGCTATCATTTATAAATTGGATTCCATGTATGGTACCAATGTTTTCCATTCTATGCTCAAGTCCTTCGAAATTTGCTAATGATTCTCGAACCATTTCACTTCGAACATTTAGAAGTCTGGCAGACAAGCCTGCAGCAAGTGCATTATATGTGTTGTGTTTGCCTTGTAAAGCAAGATCTTCAATTGTCATGATATCATTATTTTTTGTGATCATTATTAACTTTGAGCTTTCAATAAATGCTCCTTGATTTGGAGTATCAATGGGTGTAGATGTATAAATAGGGTAAAGGGATGCGTTTACTACGTTTAGTCTTGATTTTATGATTTCATCTTCAGCATAGAAAAGGAAACTATCATCTTTATTTTGATTTGCAGTGATTTTAAATTTTGCTTCTGCATAATCTTGAATTGATTTGTAGCGATCGAGATGGTCATTTCTAATATTGGTTATCACAGCAATATTTGGTCTGAAAGTTGGGCAATCCTCTAACTGGAAACTAGACACTTCTAAAACATAAATATCAACTGGATTCCCAAGGAGTAGCCTTCCAGCGCCTACACCAATATTTCCACCTAAATGAAAATTTGTTTTATTTCTTGATAGAATTTTACCAATTAATGTTACTATTGAGGTTTTTCCATTTGTCCCCGTGATGGCAATAACTTTTGATTTTTCAGGTTTATTTCTAAAAAACCATTCGATGTCGGACCAGATAGGGATGCCGGCTTTTTTAATACTTTGGATTATCGGAATATTTGAACTGATACCGGGACTTTTAATTATCGCATCAGAGTTAAGTAATTTATCAAGGCTGTGCTGGCCTTCTTCAAAAGAAATTTCAGCTTCTATTAATTCGTTTCGATAGGAGCGTTCAATATTTCCCTTTTCAGATAGAAACACATTGATTTTTTTTTCCTTGCCAAGGAGAGCTGACGAAACACCACTTTCCCCACCTCCGAGAATGCCAATCTGAAATCCTTCATTCATAATCAGCGAAGTTTTAATATTATTAGGGTGAAAATGGCTAGAAAAATACCAAGAATCCAAAACCTAGTAGCAATTTTAGATTCATGAAGACCTTTTTTCTGAAAATGATGATGAAGAGGTGACATGAGGAATACTCGTTTGCCAATCCCTGACCGTTTTTTAGTATACTTAAAGTAGCTAACTTGAATAATGACGCTCAAATTTTCGATAAGAAACACTCCAGCTAGTATTGGTATTAAAAGCTCTTTTCTTATTGCAATTGCAAATACAGCGATTATCGCACCTATTGAAAGACTACCTGTGTCTCCCATAAACACTTGTGCGGGGTAGGTATTATACCATAGAAAGCCGATACATGCACCAATAAAGGCAGCGGCAAATACCACTAATTCTCCAGAATTTGGGATGTACATTATATCTAAGTAGCTCGCAAAAACAACAGAACCACTTACATAGGCCAGAATTGCAAGTGTAAATGCTATTATAGCCGAAGTGCCACCTGCTAATCCGTCAAGCCCATCTGTTAAATTCGCTCCGTTGCTAACGGCAGAAATTATAAAGATCACGACAACAATAAATATTAGCCAACTGTATTGGTAAAGACCCAGCCAATCTGAAAGTTTTACATAATCGAATGTTGCGTCTTTTAAAAATGGTATTGTAGTTTTTAGTGACTGTTCGGCATGGCCAAAAACTGGTGCGCTTTTTGCGCTTTCTCCGTATAATTTTATCTGTGAATCGATCGGCACTTCTTCCTTCATTGTAACATCTGGGTGAAATGCCAGAACACATCCAACTATAATTCCAAGTGTAATTTGGCCTATTATTTTAAAATAGCTTCTTAAGCCCTTTTTGTTCTTTTTAAAAACCTTTATATAGTCATCAGCAAAACCTATTCCTCCCATCCAAATGGTTGTTAGAAGAAGTAGTTTAATATAAATGTTACTCAGGTCGGCAAATAATAATACCGGGATTACTATCGCTGAAAGAATTATTAATCCTCCCATTGTTGGAGTTCCTGCTTTCTCTAATTGACCATCTAATCCAAGATCTCTAACACTTTCGCCTATTTGATATCGTTTTAAAATATCGATAAGTCTTTTTCCAAGAATTAGACTTATTGTTAAGGCTCCAAGGATTGCCAATGCTGCCCTAAAAGTGAGAAATTGGAACAGTCCAGCCCCAGGAAAATCAAGCTTGTCAAGAAATATAAATATATCGTAAAGCATAATTTTAAGTTTGAACTTCTGTTAGTACAGTTTTTAAAATGAGTAAATCATCAAATGGTATTTTTTCTCCATTAATTTCTTGGAATTTCTCATGCCCTTTTCCTGCTAATAGTATTATGTCATTTGGATTTGCATTTTGGCAGGCGAGTCGAATCCCTTGACTTCTATCTGCAATTGAGATGCAATATTTCTTGTCTGGCTTTTTTAGGCCATCCTCCATGTCTTTGAGAATTGCTTCAGGGGATTCTGATCTTGGATTATCAGATGTTAAAATTACGTAGTCACTTAATCTAGATGCAATGGAAGCCATTTGTGGTCTTTTGCCCTTATCTCGATCTCCACCGCAACCAACTATAGTTATTATTCTTTGTGGAGGCTTTCGGAATTTTTGCAGAGAGGAAAGAATCTTTTTTAAAGCATCTGGGGTATGGGCATAGTCTATTATTCCAATAATCCCTTTTGGTCCTTCTATTTTTTGAAAACGACCATTTACTGGATTTAAAGCACTTATTCGCTGCAATGCTTCATCTGCAGTCATGCCTAATTCAATTGCAGCTCCATAAACTGCACACACATTATAAACATTAAAATCTCCAATTAATTTCATCCAACATTCTCGATGGTTTATGCTAATTAGAGTTCCGCCAATATGACTTTCAATCACCCTTGCGTTGATATCGGACTCTCTTGTTATCCCATATGATATTTTCTTTGCTATGCTATCGGAAATCATCGTATCACCATACTTATCATCTCGATTCACTAATGCAAATGCTGAGGAACTGAGATTGTCGAAAAGTAATTTTTTTGCAATGACATAATTATCAAGGGTTTTATGATAATCAAGATGATCTCTGCTGATATTTGTGAAAATCCCACCTCTAAAATTTATTCCTGCGACACGGTTTTGAACGAGTCCGTGCGAGCTAACTTCAATGAATACAAGTTTGCAGCCAGCTTTAACCATATCTGATAAATGTCTTTGAATTTGCCAAGCGTCAGGTGTGGTATGGGTTGCGGGATAATTTTTGTTGTGAATTGATATTTTCACAGTTGATATTAATCCACTTTTTACGAGATTGTTTTCAAAAAGTTGATGTAGCAAACTTGCTGTTGTTGTTTTTCCATTGGTCCCAGTGATACCAATAATATTGAGATTTTCGGAAGGTCGATTAAACCAATTTCCCGCAATTATAGAATAAGCTTTAGAAGCTGATTTGACTTGTATATATGTAATTTCTGAATTTGTTTCTTTTGGTAATTTCTCGCAGATAATAGCTATCGATCCTTTTGTTATAGATTCTTGAATAAAGAGATTCCCGTCTTTTTTGGTTCCTTGGATTGCTATGAATAAGCTGTCTTTTTTCACAGATTCAGAATGACATGTGACGGTATTAATAGCTACTAAAGTTGATCCCAGTAAATCAACAATGGAAACTCCAAAAAGTATGTCTTTTAATAGCTTCATCCCAGTGTAATATGAATTTTTTTATTCTTGAATTCAGAATCATAACTGAGTACAGTACCATTCCCTTGAAGTGTTATTTGCCATCCATTTTCTTCGTAGAGTTGAATTGCGTCAGACACTTTCCATCCGGTGATGTTAGGTATTTCTCCCAATTCAAGTTTTTGAAACGCGATATTGTAATTAGAAATTCTTCTTTTTTCGTTGTTTTTAGCCTTATTATCTATGGCGTCTCCCCAATACCCCTTAGAAGGTATTTCAGTTTGAGGTGTCATTTTGTGTATTGCCAAAGCGATATCACGAAAAACTGGTGCAGCAACAATATTAGCATAATACCCTGCTGCGATTTCAGGACGGTTGATAACTACAATACAGGAATATTTTGGAGAATTTGCTGGAAAGTATCCGGCAAAAGATGCTTGATAACCTAAGGTTTCGGGATCCCAATAGTCAATTTGACAAGTGCCAGTTTTACCTGCCATATCTAATGAATCCGTATAAATATTTCTCGCAGTACCTCTTTTGACAGCTTTTTCGAGTAAATCTTGAATTTGAAGTATATTTCTTTCTGATGCTATTGAGGGATGCATGACTTGTGTTTGATTATTTTTAACCATCACCCCGTGATCTCTAGTTCCTTCCCAAAGTGTTGGTCTCACCATTCTTCCATTATTTGCTATTGCATTGTAAAATGTTAGTATTTGAAGAGGTGTACTCTCAATCCCATAACCGAAAATCATCCATGGTAATGTCAATCCATTCCACCTTTTATCATCAGGCTGTGGAATATAGGGTGCACTTTCACCAGGGATTCTAATTTCTGTCATATCTGCTAAACCAATCTGGTACATTCGATCTATAAAATCTTCAGGCCTCTTCGAGTATTTCGAATAAATAGCCTTAACGATACCTGTATTTGATGACAATTCTAGCGCTCTTCCAATTGATATTATTCCGTAGCCTCCTCGCTTTGAGTCTTTCACTTTTTTACCATAGATAACATATTCACCACCTCTGGTATCTATTTTTTGTGCAGTGTCAACCTTCCCATCTTCCAATGCTACAAGAAGTGAGGCCACTTTAAATGTGGATCCCGGTTCGGACTTCTCCCAAACTGCATAATTTCTTAGTTCTCGATAATTTGAATTCGTTTTTGTTTTTCCAAGATTTGAAATTGCCCTTATTTCCCCCGTAGCAACCTCCATAACCACTGCGCAGCCATGATCTGCATTATATTTTTTTAATTGCTGTATAAGTGCTTTATGTGCAATGTCTTGAATTCTTGAATTTATTGTAGTTACAATATCTTGACCATTTATCGGCTGATTCGAGAATTCGCTATCTATTGGTTTCCATTGCTCTCCGCCTAGGTTTTGCATCCATCGTTTACCATTATGACCCTTTAATGTCTCGTTAAATGAAGATTCTAAGCCGACCCTAGACGCCCGGTCATAGCCAATGGTTCTCTCAGCAAGTAGACCTAAAGGAATTAATCTTGTATGGTTCTCAATCGTAATCAGGCCTGTTTTGTACTTATTCCCTTTAAAAAGAGGCATTTGGCTTACTTGCCGATAATCAGAATAGCTTAGGTCTTTAGCGAGGAGAGCATATCT
Source organism: uncultured Flavobacteriales bacterium (assembly GCA_938084135.1). Lineage (GTDB taxonomy): Bacteria > Bacteroidota > Bacteroidia > Flavobacteriales > Schleiferiaceae > TMED14. Next base: position 66,750 of record CALKDS010000001.1, on the reverse strand, counting down.
CTTTTTTGCAGAAAAAGTTTTTCTTAGATATTTTCCCCAGCTTTTATTTGAGCGAGATCTTGGAAGTAAACTAGATAATGCTGCACTAGTTTTGGTTATTTGAGAATTAAACCTTTGCGGGTCAACAATAGCCGCATCCCATCTCAATTCATAAACGGGCATAGATGTTGCTAAGAGTTGCCCATCATTTGAATATATATTACCTCTACTTGCTGTTACTTCACGCTCTTGAATTACTTTTTGCCTAGCTGATGCGATTAGTTCTGGCCCGAGTGATAGTGATATAAAAAAGAGTCTACACAGTATAGTGAGCGTGAAGACTGCAGCAAAAATAACTAGCCAAGCCATCCTACGAATACTAGGTTCGTATTGCTTATTCATTATTAGGCTTTTTAATTAAAATTGGAGCTTGACTCATAGCTATTAGGCCAAGTTCCTCTGCACGCAGTTGAACTGATGACTCTTGTCCCATTTTCATGAGTTTAGATTTAGACTCTAAATATTGACTTTCTAACTCATTTATCTCAACTGTCATTTTAGATATAATTCGAACATTTGATTCAGCTCTATGAGCTGCCCAGATTTGGATAAGAGCGAGTGCAGTTAGGTAAAGAACAAAAGGTAAATTTTTCAATATTATCGGATGGCCAAAGAAGCTGCCCCTAAGTATTTCCTTGAGGGCTCCGATGCGTCTTTGGTTAAGCAATTTCATGTTGTTAATTCCTTTTTTTCTGCAGCGCGTAATTTTGCTGATCTTGACCGCGGATTGGCCAATATCTCGTCACTCCCTGGAACTATTGCTTTTCTTGTGACAAGTTTAAATGGAGTCAGGCGGTTGCCAAATTCATCTCTTTCAGCCTCCCCTTTAAGCTTGCCTTCTCGAAAATATAATTTAACCCTTCTATCTTCAAGACTATGATAAGAAATCATCACAAATCGACCTCCAGTTGAAAGCAACTCTTTTCCTTCTTCAAGTAATTTCTCTAAAACTTCTAGCTCCCTATTCACGGCTATTCGTATGGCTTGAAAAACTTTAGCAAAAACCTTTTCACCCTTTCTTCCATGCGGCTCTATGATATCTAATAACTCTCTGGTGGTTAGAATAGGTGACTGAATTTGAGCACTCAAGATAATTTGTGCCAATTTTTTTGGTCGACTCACTTCTCCGTAAGTAGCAAGGGCATGTATTAATGAGTACTCATCTATTTCTGATAGCCATTCTGCTGCCGATTGCCCTGTTCTTGTATTCATTCTCATATCTAATGGCCCATTGCCGCGAATAGAGAACCCACGCTGTTCAATATCAAATTGATGAGAGCTAACCCCAAGGTCTGCTAATATGCCATCTGCTTTGTCGACATTATGTAGCTTTAGAAATCGTCTAAGGTGTTCAAAATTATGAGGGATTAAAGTAAATCTTTTGTCTTTTAAATTATTCTCTAGAGCGTCCGGATCTTGATCAAATCCAAAAAGTTTGCCTTTTGAACTTAATTGCTTTAGAATGGATTTACTATGACCACCCCCGCCAAATGTTGCGTCTACATAAATCCCATCTGGATTAATGGAAAGAAGGTCTATGGACTCTTTTAATAGGACCGGGTTATGGTATGACATTAGAGTTTGGTTCTCCCATTACTTCTTCTGTTAACTTTGCGAAATCACTATTTTCTATACTTACAGCTTTTTCATAATCGGATTGATTCCATATTTCAAGTCCGAAAGGAGTCGCACTGAAAACAATGGTATTTTTAAGATTTGCAAAACTTATTAAATCTTTTGAAATTAAAATGCGCCCCGCAGAGTCCATTTCGACTTGTTTTATACCAGCATGAAATATTCGAATAAACTCATTATTTTTTTGCACAAATCGATTTAATTTTTTTATCGAGTTGGTTAAATCAATCCACTCTTTCTGAGTATGAAGTTCTAAGCATTTACTAAAGACACTTCTTTTTAATACAAACCCAGCAGTTCCAATAGATATCAACTGTTTTTTTAGGCTAGACGGAACAGAGACGCGACCTTTAGCATCCATTTTACATTCGTAAACACCCAGTAATTCCATTATCTATTGTTATTCTTATGTCAAAAATACTTTTTTTCCCCACTATTTCCCACAAATACCCACAAAAGTTGATAACTTTTGAAGATTAGTATAATTATCACGATATCAGATAGATATAAAACAAGATGGCTATGGTCTTGGGAATGCTTATCTTCGTTCACAATTGAGTTTTAAAATTTAATTAAAATGCCAGAATTAAGAAAAGAAGGAAAATTCGAATTTAAAATTTCCGGAGAGGGTACTCCGATTATTTTTCTTCACGGGTTGATGGGTACTTTGGGTAATTTTGATGCACAAGTTGATTTTTTTGCAAAGGCCGGATATCAAGCCACGGTGCCGGCATTACCGCTTTACAGTATGCCTTTAGCGACAACCAATGTAAAAAACTTGACTCGATACGTAAAATCTTTCATGGATCATATGGGATATGAGAAGGCTTTTCTAGTCGGCAATTCTCTCGGGGGACACATTGCGCTAATGATGCAAAAATTATACCCTAACAATGTTCATGGCCTTATTCTCGCCGGAAGCTCTGGGTTGTATGAGTCTGCAATGGGAAATTCTTACCCAAGGCGCGGTGATCGTGATTACATAGCAGAGCGCATTAGGGATGTGTTTTATGTAAAAGAAGTTGCCACTGAAGAGTTAATTGATGAGGTATTTGCCACAGTTAATGATAGGAATAAGGCGATTAAAACTTTGGCTATTTCTAAAAGTGCTATTAGACATAATATGTCGAATGATATTAAAGAATTCAAGGTGCCTACATGCATAGTTTGGGGTAGACAAGATGATGTTACACCACCTGAAGTTGCTGATAAATTCAATAATCTCATGCCAAATTCGGAACTACACTGGATTGATGAATGTGGGCATGCAGCGATGATGGAGCGACCAGAAGAATTCAATACAATAATTCAAAAATGGCTAGACAAATTACTGTCAAATTAGTTCCCCCAATTAAGGCAGAATTTGCCAAATCTGCATCTCGGACTTCTGAATGTCCTAAAATTTCAGTTCCTGAATTTGCTTTTATCGGGAGATCTAATGTTGGTAAATCTTCTTTAATAAATTGCTTGGCTAACAATTCGGGTTTAGCAAAAATATCAGGTAAACCTGGGAAAACTCAGCTCATTAATCATTTTACAATGGATGCTGGATTGTGGTCATTGGTTGATCTTCCCGGTTATGGCTATGCAAAAGTTAGTAAAGTCCAACGAGAGATTTTCTCTAAAATGATTAGTCATTATTTAAAAAACAGAAGGAATCTAGTTAATGTTTTTGTACTAATTGATGGTCGGCTCGAGCCTCAAAAAAAAGATATAGATTTTATCAGAAATCTGGGAGAGTGGGGGATACCGTTTTCTCTCGTTTTTACCAAACTAGATAAATTGTCAAGTAGTGCGTTTGGAAAGAATCAGGCGGCATTTAAGAAAAAAATGCTTCAAGAGTGGGAGAATATTCCTCCTATGTATTTAACAAGCGCAGAAACAGCTTTGGGTCGAGTTGAATTGATTGAATCAATAAGGAAATTGACACTGGAACTATCTCCTCTTTTACTGGAAGAAATTAATACTTCTGAAAGAGGTTTAGAATAACTAAGAAATTAGTTACACAATAAGTTTTAATTTCTCTGCAAAATATTTAGCAAAATCTCTTATATCTTCAGACATTTCGTCTTCATTGGTTGATCTTTGAAACCCATCAGCCATCGAGAGTAAGGTTTGATGATAAAATTTCTTCATATCATCCACCATCATATTTTTAGTCCAGAGATCAATTCTTAAAGTATCTTTAGTCTTGCCATCCCAAACGGATAGCATAAATGCATCAGCCTTTGATTTTTTCACACCTCCATCTGGAGCAGACCATTCTATGTTTGTGGGGATTTTATTAAGATCAAGTTCAATGTCAAGATTGATTTTGGAATTCATAAAAAAGATATTTAAGGTCTGTAACCAGATTTTTGAAGGATCAAATTTACGTTTTCGTCAGCCATAATTTCCGATAAAGCTAGTTCGGGATTTTCGGACCAATAGTTTTGAAGGATTCTCCAACCAAACCAAGCTCCTGCTTGTCCAGGTATAATTTGATCATTTGAAGTTGTAAATGCACTAAATGGAGCAGCTTCAATGAGTTTTCTTTTTAAATCAAAAGAGTTATCAAAAAGCCATTTCTTTTTTAACAATACTTTCCATAGAGCCGCTTCATTATTAATCATAAATTGATTTTGAATAACATCCATGTTTAGTGCTTTCTGGGCCTGGGAATCACCTAAAATAGTTTGAAGAAATAAAACACTTTTCCCTGAATTGATCATTGCAGATAGCAATGATGAATTCTTTTGAACTTGCGGTATGTGACCTTTACTTAATGAACGGAATAGTTCGATGATAACTTGATCGGAATCATGTCTTGAAAGCTGATACTTCGCCTCTCGAGCATACAGGGGATGATCACTTCCCAGATACCTGTCCCACGGAATAAAAAAATGCTTTGGACCTTCCAGTATCCAAAATTTTTCATTTCTACTTATGTATGTATATATATCAAATTCTTTTGCTTTCTCTTGGAATCTCAATTTGTATTGAGATACTCCAGAATTTATATCAGATTTAAACTCATCAAGAGGCATGCGAGACTTTAAAGCATCTTTATATAGTGCTTGCACCTCTGGATCTAATAAATAAGGGGGGAGGTCTTTCTTCCAGTCGTAGGAGCTATCAGAATCAAAGAAAATTGTGGGATGTCGATATTGCATTTGCTCAAGCTTATTGAACATACTAATCGAATCTAAACCTAAAATAGAATCTGAAAAATGAATAATATTTAGTTGATTTGCAGCATTCGATCTAGGGAGTTGTTCCCATGGATTCTCTTGGCATGAATTTAGTGACACTAGTATGCCAAATAAGAGTATTAATTTTGATATTATTTTAAACATTATGCCAAAAGTACTTATCCAAAAATGAACCTTAGTCAAATTGATAAACATATAGTAAGTTGGCTATCTGATTACGCCATGTCTTCTGGAGTAAATGGATTTGTCGTTGGAGTATCTGGAGGTGTCGACTCAGCATTGACGTCTTCTTTGTGCGCTTCAACTCAACTTGCAACTCATTTATTAGAATTACCTATTCATCAGGCTAAGAGTCAGTCTAAAAGAGCATATAGCCATATGAAAAGCTTAAAAGAAAAATATGGTAATGTATATATGGAGCAACGAGATTTGACTTTAGTTTTTGATTCACTGGTTTCAATATTAAATCTTAGTAAAAATTATAATACTGAACTATCACTTGCAAATGCTCGGGCAAGAATCCGAATGACCACTTTATATGCATATGCTCAAAACCATAATTTACTGGTTATTGGAACTGGAAATAAAATTGAAGATTTTGGTGTAGGTTTTTATACAAAATATGGGGATGGAGGGGTAGATATTAGTCCAATTGCTGATTTATTTAAATCTGAAGTATTTGAATTAGCAAAATATAAGGGAGTTTCTCAAACTATTTTGGATGCAGCTCCTACAGATGGTTTATGGAAAGATGAAAGAAATGATGAAGATCAAATTGGAGCAACTTACCCAGAACTTGAAGTGGCTATGAAATGGGTTATTGAGAAAAATTGGAATCTGTTAAAGGATGATGTCAATAATATTTTAGAAAGTAATTTGAAAAAGAGAGAAAAAGAGGTTTTGCTCCTTTTCATTGAATACCATAGATCAAATAGCCATAAGATGCTACCCATTCCTGTTTGTGAAATCCCCAAATCTTACAAAAGAGGGAAAGAGAATTAATTAAATTTTAAAGGTAAAATATCACCATTACAAGCACTAGGCTGAGCAATTTTCAGAATATGACTAAGGGTTGGCGCTATGTCTTTAATGTTAATTCTTTCATTGTGTCCTTTGGGGGAGTGAAATATTTCCCCATAAAAAATGACAGGCACATGAGTGTCATATGTGTAGCCGGAACCATGAGTGGTACCTGTTTTGTAATAAGCTATGGAACCAGGATAAAGAGAGTAAAATACTTGTCCACTTCTTTTATCAGATCCATTTTTACGCATCAGCGCAAAAGGTTCTGAGGCTCTTCGTATTTCATCTTTTGTCCATGATTCAGCGATTGCAGGATGTTTTAATAGTGCATTACGAACAACTTCTTGAATATTTTCAAGATTATCATTTTCTTGAATATAAACTTGTTCATTTGAAAAATTCAATATCAATTCCGCAGGTACTCCAGCAGCTACAATCAATTCTCTAAACTCTGATTCTAAGTCTGCCGGCGCCATCCAATCTACTGGCATACCATCCATTTTAGCTTGGCTTGGATTGTCTGCAGCGCCATGATCTGCAGTTAGAACAATGATGAAATTATCTTTACCGACGTATTTATTTAGGTATTCAATTAATGTGTCAAGTTGACGATCTAATCGTAAATACATATCCATTGTCTCATGAGACCTAATGCCTGTGCCATGTCCGATATAATCTGTAGCAGAAAAGCTAATTGCCAACACATCTGGGAAACGATTATTATGTATTCCTAATTCTTCTTTTTTCATGGCCTCTATAGCGACATCTACTAATATTTGATTCCCCTTAGGAGTAGTTTTAAATGCTTCAATACCGGTAGTGTCAAAATTAAAAAGCAAGGATAAATCATAAGGGAAATCAGCTTTTCTCGCTCCTTTAGGAATACGTTCAAACTCTGTAGACTGTATCTCAGGATATTTATTTTTATCTATTAAGTAATCCCATTGGCCATTCATGTATGATTTAAGACTATTTTTTCGATTAAAATTGATAAGCCATTTGGGCAGTGATGACATATAATAGCTACTTGATATAAATCCTGATTTATCCAACCAGAAAGCAGCATCTCCAAAATGTCCTGCAGCACAAATTGCACCACGATCTTTTAAAGAAAATGCGAATATTTTAGATTTCTTATTACTAGCCCACTCTAATTCATCTGTCCAAGTTGTGCTATGAATATTTTTTGGACTTCTTTTAGCATATTTAGATGTAGTTCCGATTGGTGATACAACTGGATCTTCTAAACAATAAGTTGTCTTCCCAATACTTGGAACATACCAATCATTTCCAATAACACCATGAAAACGAGGATCTGTACCCGTGTAAATACTTGCGTGGCCTGGAGCTGTATAAGTTGGAGCATGCGTATAATGCGCATTCCAAAAGACTTCACCATCTTCAAGTAGCGTTTTAAACCCGCCTTCATAAAGGTGAGAGTACCTAGTTAAATAATCGGCTCGCATTTGATCCACCACAATAGAAACAACGAGTTTTGTCTCTGATGCCGTCTGGGACATAATTGTCAATGAAGTAAAAAATGTTAAAACAAGCTGAAACAGTTTTTTCATATCGTCAAGTTACGCTTCTATTTGCCCCAACTCCTTTTGAAGGGAAGAACTTTTTTCGACTGCTTCCTCCCAAGCATTAAAAGAATCATCTAATTTCTTTTTGAGCTGTTCATAATTTATATAAAAATCTGGATCTTCAGACATTTTTTTGAATGCAATAGGGTTTGATAAAATGTTTTCTAAAGCATCTAATTCTTTTTGAAAATTTTCATATCTATTTTGAGCGTTTTTTTCAAATTTTTCCGCATTCTTTAGATTTTTCTCTATCCTCTTGAGTTCATTTTTCGATTCTCGGTTATTTTTTGTTTTTTGCTCTAATTTTGAAACTGGTTTTTCCTTCAACCCTAATTCAACTTGTCGCATATTCTGCATTTTTTTCTGATCAAGGAAATATTCGATACCACCCAAATGCTGTCTAATTTTACCATCTTTAAATTCATAGGTTATATCTGCTAAATCGGATAAAAACTCTCTATCGTGAGAGACCACGATTAGGGTTCCATCATAGTTTGCTAAAGATTGTTTTAAGACATCTTTAGCTTGCATATCTAGGTGATTGGTTGGCTCATCGAGAATTAAAAAATTAATTGGATTTAGCATCAATTGGCATAATGCAAGCCGACCTCTTTCCCCACCAGAGAGGACAGATACCTTCTTACCAACATTATCTCCGGTAAACATAAAATTCCCTAACATTTTTCGGGCAGAGCTCCGCATTTCCTCAGGGGCAGAATCTTCAATAGTCTCTAGAACAGTTTTAGATCCATCTAAAACTTCAGCCTGATTTTGGGCATAATAACCTAGTGATATTTGGTGTCCTAAATCAATGGAGCCAGTAAAGTCTAAATTTTCAGCAAGAACTTTGACAAGTGTTGATTTACCTTGACCATTTTGTCCGACAAAAGCTATTTTTTGACCTCTAACAATCTCCATGTCAAAACCTTTAAGAACGTGCTTTGATCCATAATGCTTATGAATGTCAATGAGTTTCGCGACAACTTTTCCAGAACGAGGGGCTGGAGGGAACTTAAATCTCATGTTACGTGTATCTTCTTCATCTACATCAATACGGTCTATTTTGTCTAATTTTTTTATTAAACTCTGAGCAAATGATGCTTTGGAAGCTTTGTATCGAAATCGTTCTATGAGTTCTTCAGTCTGTTTTATTTCTTTTTCTTGGTTGGCTTTAGCTTGTCTTTGTTTTTCTCTAATTTCCTCTCTCAGACTTAAATATTTATAATAGGGACATGGGAAATCATAACTCTTACCCAGAACAATTTCTAAAGTTCTTGTCGTTGCATTATTGAGAAATGTTCTATCGTGTGAAACGAGAATAATTGCTTGCGGGCTATCAGCAAGAAATTGCTCTAGCCACATAATCGACTCGATATCTAAATGGTTCGTAGGCTCATCTAATAACAGAACATCATTATTCTGCATTAATATTTTAGCTAATTCAACTCTCATTTGCCATCCCCCAGAAAATGAGGCAAGTGATTTATGGAAATCACTAGATAAAAAACCAAGACCAATGAGGACTTTTTCCATTTCTGCTTGGTACGTATAACCACCAAGCATTTGATAATTTTCTTGATTAGAAGATAGTTCATTAATTAGATCCATATAGGAAGGACTTTCATAGTCCGTTCTAGTCTCGAGTTGCTTCGTCTGCTCTTCCATTTTAAACTCGAGAGCTTGAATCTCCTTAAAGCTAGATGCAGCCTCTTCCCAAATAGTATTATTCCCCGAAGGCGGAATATCTTGAGTTAAGAAACCAATTTTAAAATCATTCGGAAAGGATATCTTACCAAAATCAACGGAGATTTTCCCTGCAATAAGGCTCAGTAGAGTAGATTTACCGGCTCCGTTTCGACCGACTAGTCCAATCCTTTCTCCAGGGTTTATTTGAAATGATATGTCCTTGAAAAGATCTGTTCCTCCAAAGGCCAGACCAACTTGATTTACACTTAACATCTGGAGGACAAAAGTAACAAAGGGAATTCATCTGAATGCTAACTTTATTTAAATTGTTTTTTGACTAGTATCACATCTAATTTATCCCTTTTAAGATCTGTGCTGTGCCCAAAGCAGAGAGCTATAGTAAGGGGAGGTCAATGCACCTCTAGATCCAAGCCCATTTAGAAACCCTACATTGGGAAATTCTTTGTGCCATCCAAAACAAATTTTTCTATCTTTCATTGTAGGTCTCAATCCACACCAGTGATCGACAATTTTAAAGTCATCGTGAAACCAATATGATAATTCCTTTATGAGAGAGTCTTTTCCAGCTTTGGAAGGGCCTGTTTGAAGATCCTTTCGGTTGAATGTGGCCCCAACAGTATATCTATTCTCATGTTCTTTTAAAAGAAAAGTATTTCTATGGACAGGAAAATCAATATTAGTATTTGTGGTTTCAATTACCAAACCCTCTCCTTTTGTTGGACTAAATTGAAGAGGTCGAAATATCTTCTGTGTCCAAGTGGCTATTAAGCCCTCAGCTAAGATTAGTCCATCAAATTTTTGGCTATTTACAATTACCTCATTTTTTGACACGAATATATTCTTAACGTCTTCTTCCTGGAGATGATGATTTTCGCTAAGCCAAGTCCTTATCACTTGAAGATAATTTTTAACATCAAGTCTGAAGCTATTTTTTATACAACCTAGGCCTAAAGCGCTTAATGATTTATTGGTAGTTTCAATTGATCCAATATATTTTTCAAGATTTGATTCTTGAGATAAAGAGGTCCAATTTGAAACTTCACTAGGATTAAATAAGACTTCTCGGATCGAGTTCCTTGATAATAATGGTTTTTGAAACGTTTTTTCTATCCAATTATAATAGGACAGACAATTACTCAAAAATATTTCACTTTTATCAAATATTGTTCGGTTTTTTAGAACTAATGGATTAATTATCCCGATTGCCCTCTTGGAGGCTGTATTTTCATTGCTCAGGTCAAAGCATGTGATGTCATGACCATTCTTATCAGCTTCTATTGCGAGAGAAGAACCCGCAAGACCTTGACCTATTATTGCGAAATGCATATTTAAAAATGAAAAGGCCGCAAATAGCGGCCCTTTGAAATAACAAAATTATTTAGTCAATTAAAATTGCCAAAGGTCGTGTTCGTAATTCCTTAGATTTTCACGAATTCGTTTGGATTCTAATAGCTGCTCCATTGGTCTGTTTTGTTTATAATCATCTATAGTACGGTCATAAACATTGTCTTCCTTAAAGACTACTGAATTAAAATATCTCATTTGCATGATCTGGTCAAATGTCAATCTTCTAGTATTGTTGTCCGGATTGTAGGCAATATTTGTGGAAAGAGCCTGCCGCGCATCAGGAAACCATATCCAGAAAATATTATAAATTTCAGATGTAGAAGGATCTTTTACTACTGGGGAAATGCCTAAAATTCTGTTTTTCATCTCACCCCTTTGCTTGTCAAAATACCAATCAGATTTTAATTCCCATGCTACGACATTGGGCGCTTTTAGCTCTATTGAGTCAATTGCAAGAAGGATACTTGGATCATCAGGGTCAGTAATAGAGTCTACTCTAAAAATAATATCAGCAACTTCTTGATTGCTTAAGGGTAGTTCAAATAAATCATCCCTGAAAACTTCTACGATACTGCCTTCAACAAGGATTGCATCTTTAAGAACATCAAACATTGATTTTCGATCAGGGAGAGGAACTACTGGGTAATAAAGTGGATGATTTAACTTTTCTTGAACTTGTATTCTTTCCCAATGGCGAGTAGCCCACATCATATCATCTTGTCTAAGAAAAGGGTAGGGGACGACTCTAGTATTAGAATAATGTATATCGCCTTTTGGCACTAAGCCATCATCTTCCGGTGATATGACTTGACTCCAGACCGTACTCGAAGCCACAAAGAAAAAAACAATGAGAAAATTTTTCATAATTATTGAACGTCAATTGAAACAATACCTACTCTAGAAATTCTGGCGCCTTTTTGCGTTTTCGCAATAATTTTACGAATTTGAACGCTGCTCCCAGGGCGTAATTTTTGAATAAGAGGTTTGGCCTTGGAAGGTATTTTATTGCCATCAACTTTCATAGGCGGTTGTCCGTCCATTTTTAGTTCAAATGAGACAACTGTTAGTGGCAAGTCGAAAGGAAAATCTTGATACTCTGCTTCGACTTTTCCTTTACTTAGTAAGCTAGATGACATTACTCCTTGGGTCTTTTTAAATACAGAACCTACAGCTTGAGGCAATCCCTTTATTCTAAATATTTTTGATCCAGCTCGTCGTAATTTACCATTTTCCTCTTTTACCGAGACAGAAATTTTGATTTCCTTACCCTTTATTTTAGTTATGTCAGCATTATATTTTCCGTTACTTCCTCTTACACCAGGCCCGTTGACGACTATGTTAGACGGAGCTACTCCTGGCACAGAGATTTCTAACGGATTAATCACATTACGATAAAGGACATTCATTTTAGAAGGAGAAATCACAACGCTAGGTGGCGCGACCGTATAAACTACATCATATGTATAAACGCGATCATCTCCGGGCAGCGTCATGCTTCCTGTTAATGTCTTTGAACCTATTCCCTTTGCTGGGAAACGAATTTTACCCACACCATCAACTATTTCTTCTGGAATGATATCCGTAAATTCCGGCTGATTTCCACTGTTATATGCTGCCAAGAATACATCAGCTTCATAAATCTCTCCCTGAGTTATGTAGGTACTTTTTGGCATAACAACAGCTCTCACGCCATCAAACTTAAGCGCAGAGGCATCAATTTGGCTATAAAAATACTCAGCAACTCTCGCCTCCATTCGTCTTACTTTAGACTGGAGATCCGTAATAAACGGTATGACGCCAGCAAGAGGAAGGTCTGCGAAAGTAGCCGTTTCCCATGTTTCTTTTTTTGAACCAGCTCTTACATCACTAAAGTCAAAGGCTTGATTTATTTCTCCAATAAGTTCTTCAGTAACTGGCGAAGGATTTGCTTCAACTTCAGCAATTAGATATCCGCGATATTCTGTAAGTCTCTCTTTAATTTCTTTTGCAGCTCCCTGCCCACCAACACTTTTATCGTTTAGCATGTAGTTATTAGATACACTTCTGTTATCTTCTCCTTTCAGTCGGTTGTCATCAGCAGTATCTATTCCGCCAGATTCTTCGATCATATCTTCCCTTGCTTTTACAAGTAATGATTCAACTGAATTGGATTTCGTTCGAAGAACTTTAGCTCTTTCATTAAAAGGTACCGCCCGTTCATTCTCGGATACTTGAGCTTCAATCGCCGCATATATAGTCTTAGTTCCTTCTTCAACGGTTTTCACAGTTGCAGACATTCCTACATCAAGTTTATGTAAAACCTTGAGAATATCCTTGGAGACATTCAATGCCAACATAGCTGTCAACACCAAATACATCATGTTGATCATTTTTTGACGGGGAGAAAGAGATCCTGAAGCCATTTTGTTTTATTCTAAGAGATAATTAACTTGTTATATTTTGAATATCAGAAAGTTAGTGATTATTAGCTTTTACCACTCATTGCTGAAAGCATATTGCCATAAACATTATTTAGCTGGGATAAGTTTCCTGAGAGTTTTCCAACCTCTTGAGCTAGAGCTTCGGACTCATTCATTGAAGACCCAAGTTTTTCCATTAGGCTATTTTGAATTTCAACTTGGCTCGTAGTGTTCTCGAGCTGAACAGCATAAAGAGCATTCAAAGCTTCCATGTTTTGTGCCGCGCTATTTAATTGATCGCTATAAGCAGAAGTTGCTCCAGCTGCATCTGTAGCCGAATTTAAAGATGAAGCAGTATCGCTTAATTGGCGCATTCCGTCACCCAAGCTAGTCAATAGTTCTGGACCGATTTTGGCTTCTTCCATCATTTTATCTAATTCCTGGGTTACAGTTCCACGACGACCTTTTCCTTCGTTCAGGTCTAGTGTTGATAATTCTGGGTAAACAATTGACCAGTCAAAATCTTTGGATGGTGACTCAAAAGCTGAAATGAAAAATATTACCGCTTCAGTGGTTAAACCAATAATTAGCATAAAGTCAGCTCCTGGAAGGTGAATGATTTTGAAAAGCGCACCCATGATTACAACTGCTGCTCCCCATCCATATAATTTGGACATGAAGTTTTTAAATCGCTTGCCATCTACATCTATTAAGGCCATCTTATTTCGGTTTAATTAATTATTAATGAATTTGATTAAATATTGAGATTTTTCTATGTTAAAAGTCTCGAGCGTCTCGACCCAAAAAACTTTGTACTGTGCGAAATCCAATGTAGGATTTATTTGTATCTTGATATTCGTATTCTCTAGAACTTACTTGAAGGTAGGCGGCAATGTCTTTCCAGGATCCACCGCGAATCACTTTTCTTTTCATAGTTTCAGGGTCATTCTCGTCAGCATTGTATTTAAAGTCTGGGTTGAAATCTCCAACATAATAATAGCTAGCTTCATCCCAAGCTGTACTTGTCCATTCTGCGACATTCCCAGCCATGCAGTATAAACCATACCCATTAGGTTCATAAGAAGTGGCCTTTACAGGATGAAAGCCTCCGTCGGAGGTTAAATTTCCTCTGGAGGGTTTGAAATTTGCTAAGAAGCAGCCAGCGCTATTGGTTGTATAAGGTCCACCCCAGGGATAGGTGGTTAATTCAAATCCGCCTCTAGCTGCATATTCCCATTCTGATTCAGTTGGCAATCTGAACTCACTTTCTTGAAAATCATCATTCTCTTTCAAATAATCGTTTCTATATCGTGTGCGCCAGTTACAAAAAGCCATGGCTTGTTTCCAATTTATTCCAACTACCGGGTAATTATCATAAGCAGGATGCCAAAAATAGCTGTCATGCATTTGTTCATTGAAAGAATACGTGAAGTCTGAGAGCCATACGAGTGTATCTGGATAAACATTTATCGTTTCACTTTCAAAAAAACTTGATCGGTCAGATATGCTTTGGCCATCTTTTATGTAGTCTTTGTAGTTGTATGTCATACCATCAGCATCAGCATCGGTGAAATCCATATTTGCTCGGTTCGATTTTTTAGCAGCTTTCTGCTTATCGATCCAGAAATATAAATAATTCAATTGGCGCGAATCTAACATTCGACCGCCTAGATATCTTTCCTCAGGCGCCAAATACATTGTTTCAAGTACTTCTGTGTATTCAATTGAAGGAAATTTTTTTGTGTCCCAAGTTAGTTTTCGACTCCAATCTAAATGAGATTGCATCGAGTCAGGGTACTCTATTCCAACATATTCCTCAAAATATGTTGGATTTTGTAGATCGGCATACGAGATATATTCGTATTCTTCTACTAACCCCTCAGCTAGTCTGTATCGCAAAATAGAATCCCTTACCCAATGAACAAATTGACGGTACTCATTATTTGTTATCTCAGTTTCATCCATATAAAAAGAAGAGACACTTACAGTTTTTGTAGGTGCTGTAAGGGTTGCGGGAATATCAACATCCGCATTTCCTGCATTAAATGATCCTTGAGGAATGTAAACCATACCATATGGATCTGATGGATAAAAATCTGCTCGATTCTGTACTCCAACCAATTCACCATGATTTGAGCCGGAGCAAGAAATTAAAAGACTAGTGACCCCAAGGGTTATAAGTCTATAAGTGTTAACGAATTTTTTCATAGGAATAATATCTTATCACAAAAAGTTTGCCAATTTACAAAAATCTAATGTTTCTATAGCTTCCTTGAATGCGTGGCGGCACTTCAATGTTAAAACTATAGTTGAGAAATATCTCATGGCTTCCTCCACTGTATGCGGAAAGAGATGATGTTGTTATATCGTAGGAGTAGGCTAGTCTTAGGGAAGGGAGTATTTGATACCCCGCCATCACACTCAAGGCATCTTGATTTCTGTAACCCAGCCCTCCGTATATTTTTTCTTGGATTAGAGCATTTATATTAATATCCAAAGAAATATTAGAGTTAAGATCTGATTTCATCAAAATGTTTGGGGAGAGCACTAGCTCCAGATCTCTAAATGGAATATTAATTCCGCCAGTTAAATAGTAGTGTAATTTACTTTTGTAAGCCGCCGTGGCTCCTAAGTTCGCTTCACTTTGTAATAATCGACTCGTTGACAATCCACCATACCAGAGATCTGTAGAATAATATGCGCCAAAATTCATTTCAGGAGTCATTGCAGTCGCGTTGGGGGCAAAAATAGATGGGTCACTCGAGCCACTGGTACCATCAGGATATATCCATTGGGCAGCTTTCACATTTTTATTTTTAAAGTCGACAGAAAGTCCTATTCCTAATTTTCCTGGACCCAATTCCAATTGATATGCGTAGCCTACTGCAGCAGCGATATCTTGGAAGAATCCTATTTGATCATTAACGATATTAACTAATAATCCGCCATGTAAAATCGCTAGTGGTATGTCGGCGTTAATATTTTGACTCGTTGGCGCATTTTCAAATCCAACCCATTGAGATCTATGCCCAACATTAAGATTAATAGCGCCTGAACTGCCTGCAACCCCGGGATTGAAACCTACTTGATTATGATAATACTGCGTGTATTGCACATCTTGTTGAGCTGCAACTGTTCCAGTAAAAACGATGGATAAGGTTACGAAAAAAAAATTACGGACTGTCATTCAATGCTGATTGAGGGCTAAAAATAGGAAATTAAATGCCACCATAAAGCGAATTTGATAAACAAAATGAATTATTCTCATTGATAACAGTAATAAATCTAAATAGATTTTTGAATAGCTTTCCAATATCTATCGGGTATTTCACCTTTTCGTGCAGCATTGTAATCGTCAATAGAACAGGAAATTAGACTATTTTTTGCATCCCGTCCAGGATGAGATGGGATTTCCATCCACCATCTTTCTGACCATGATGATTTATAAAAAATAATTTCTTCATCTAGGCCATCTGTTAGCACTGTGAACTTTGTGTACTCAGTTTTTGATCTAAAAGGATAGTCTCCCTTCCTCCAATCAACCCCGTCAAAGAAGTACCAAATACTTTGGGCCAGCAGTTGGGCGTTTTGAGTACTGCTCTCCAACCTCGGATTAAAATCAAATAATCCAGTTGCTGAAAGTTTATCACTCATTCCTGCGTAACGCATAGCTGCGCAAAACTCTTCTCCTGTAAGACCATTTGGTGTTGGGTCCGATTGACCTGGTGCATCTGCCATTCTAATCACATGATTATTAAAAAAAATAACATCGGCATCTCTCATGAGGGGCTCAATAAGGTGAATCTTGTCTCTTATTTCTCCAAGTCTATAGGTGCTAAAATGCATTCGTTCAAGTAGGCCAATAATTTGAGGAGGAACATAATAAGTTTGATGACCGATGTGAGATAAATTATAAAGTCTGTATGGTTTAGAGGTTAGAATATGACTTAAATAATTATCTGAATTCAGCTCTTTTTCATCTGATTCAAGAGAAATTCTACTATCTAAAATTGTGGCGTTAATAGTTCGTTCTAGCCTTACGAATGCTCGATAAATAGCGAAGCCTAAATCTGAACTTCCTCCAATTATAAAGGGTATTGAGTTAAGTTTTAAAACCTCTACACAAACTTCCTCAAGAGCAGCTATTGTATCAATTACGTCTCTTCCTGGAATTATATTTCCTATGTCTGCAATATTAATCTCCCATGAGCCTGGATAAAGAGAGTAAAGTTGTTTTCTAATGGCATTACTCGCATCACTGGTTCCCTTATGTTTAAGACTTGATCGATCCTCCGGGACTCCTATTATGACTACTCTATTGTTTCTTAAGTCTGGGAAGTTTGATTCTTCTGCGTAAATATTCAAGTTCTCCCCAAGCGATCCGGGTTTAAATTCACAAAGCAAGTCTTTTGATATTGGGCTGAGGACTTCTTGCCACATAATCTAAGATTTTTTTGAGGATTTTTTTGTCGACCGTTTCGATTTCTTAGCAGGGGCTTCTTCAATTATTTTCATGGAGGATTCTAATGTCAACGACTCTGGATCAATATCTTTTGGAATTTTAAAATTGCCTTTATTGAATTTGATATATGGGCCAAAACGCCCTTTTCGCACTTCGATAATTCCATCTGGACTCTCAAAAATAGCCAATTGCGCTGCCGCATCTGCTGCAGCCTTAGCAACAATAAGTTCAATAGCTTGCTCTTCAGAAACATTAAATGGAGTAATTTCTGGGGGTAGGCTAACAAAATTACGTTTGACTTGAACATATGCTCCGAATCTACCATTATTAGCTATAATGTTTTCTCCGTCATAGGTTCCCACTATTCTGGGTAGAGCTAAAAGAGGCAAAGCGTCCTCTAGAGTTACAGTTTCCAATCCATGTTCTTTTGGAAGTCCTACAAACTTAGGTTTATCTTCATCAGATGTTTCTCCTACTTGAATAACTGGACCAAACTTTGCAAGTCGGACATAAATATTTTTTCCTGAATCAGGATCAATTCCTAAAGTGCGTTGGCCGCTTTCTCTTTCTGCATCTCCAGCTTTACCAACCAAAGGACTGAAATCTGAGTAAAAATCTGACAACACCTCTGTCCATGGAGCTGATCCTGTTGAGATTAAATCAAAATCACTTTCCATTTTTGCAGTAAACTGATAATCCATAACAGGAGCAAAATGCTGATTCAAAAAATCTGTTACTAAGTTTCCTAAATCTGTTGGAACCATTTTACCCTTATTAGATCCGGCTTTCTCTTTTATTTGTTCCCAATTCCATTTACGATCAGAAAAGCTTCCTTTGGAAAAAGTACGTTCTATTCCTTCAGAATCCCCTTTTTGAACATATCCTCTTTTTTGAATTGTCGTTATCGTAGGCGCATAAGTTGAAGGTCGCCCAATCCCAAGTTCTTCCATAGATTTAACTAAAGTAGCTTCGGAAAAACGTCCTGGAGGCCTTGTGAATCTTTGGGTTGCTGTCGCAGAAATCAAGTTAGCGATTTCACCTTTCTCTAAATTCGGTAGTATACCAGAGTTATCTTCATTCATGTTCTCTCTGTAGATTTTAAGAAAACCATCGAAAGAAATCATTTCACCTTTAGCCACAAATTTCAGACCGGAATCATTTTCTATTTCTGCAGTTGTCCTTTCCAGTTTGGCATCACTCATTTGAGATGCAATAGTCCTTTTCCAGATGAGATCATAAAGCTTTTTCTGCTGGTCATCATTTCCTCCTGAAATTTTAGACATATTAGTGGGTCTTATAGCTTCGTGAGCTTCTTGCGCCCCCTTAGCTTTTGTACTATATTTCCTAACCTGAATATATTGGTGACCATAATTTTCTGAAATCACTGTACTTGCCTCATTAATAGCTTCCTGTGATAGGTTTAAGGAATCTGTTCGCATATAGGTAATCAATCCAGATTCATAAAGGCCTTGAGCCAATGACATCGTTCTATTCACTTGATAACCTAACTTTCTTGAAGCTTCCTGTTGAAGAGTACTAGTTGTAAATGGTGCCGATGGTTTTCTACTTGCAGATTTTTTTTCAAGATTAGCAACCTTAAACATATTTGTATTTAAGCTTTCAAGCATGGGTTCCACACTTTCTTCATTTGGAGCACTTTTGTTTAGTTCAGTAATAAATGATTCGCCTTTTGAGTTTGAAAAAGTCGCATTGATGCGAAAATCACTTGAGCTTTGAAAAGATAAAATTTCTCTTTCTCTTTCAACAATTAGTCTAACGGCCACTGACTGAACTCTTCCTGCGCTGAGTCCCGCTCGGACTTTTTTCCAAAGAACCGGGGATAAGTCAAACCCAACAATTCGATCCATTACTCTTCTAGCTTGCTGAGCATTAACAATTTCCATATCTATCTTCCGAGGTTCTCCAATAGCTTTTGTTATTGCCTTTTTTGTTATTTCGTGGAAAACGATTCGATTCGTTTTTAATGGGTCTAATTTTAATGTCTCTGCTAAATGCCATGCAATTGCCTCTCCCTCTCGGTCTTCATCAGAAGCAAGCCAGACGATCTCACTATCTTTTGCGAGCTTTTTTAATTTGCTCACAACTTCTTTTTTATCCTTACTCACGATATATGATGGAGAAAACATATTTTCTCTGTCCACTTTATCGAGATCACGAATATGACCAAAGCTTGATTCCACTTTAAAGTCTGGGCCTAGAAATTTCTCAATAGTTTTAGCTTTTGCAGGCGACTCGACGATTACTAAGTTTTTAGGCATAAGATATTTTTTTCTGAGCGCAAAGTAATGGAAGCATTTCCATAAAATTGTATAAAATCATTCGCTGACATTTTGTCACGGATGCATCAAAGTACTTATTTTTGTAAAATGAAGACAACAAAAAGCCAAGGAAAATTACTTGACGAAGTTAGGCAAGGTGAGCCATTAATAATCGAAAGTTCGGGCACAGGTAAGAAACTATATCTAGAATCATATGGTTGTCAGATGAATTTTTCGGATAGCGAAATCGTTGCTTCCATTTTGGTTAAAGATGGATATGAGACTACTACAAATGCTGAAGAAGCTGATTTAATTCTACTGAACACATGTTCTATCCGTGACAAGGCAGAACAAACGGTAAGAAAACGACTGAAGAAATTAAATAGCATTAAAAAAAGATCTCCAGAAATGAAAATTGGTGTTCTTGGCTGCATGGCTGAAAGAGTAAGAGAGAAGTTTTTTGATGAAGAGAAGCTTGTAGATCTGGTTGTAGGACCTGATGCTTACAGGGATTTGCCAAATTTAATAGGGGAGCTAGACGATGGGAGAAATGCTGTAAATGTTTTACTTTCAAAAGAAGAAACCTATCATAATATAGAGCCAGTAAGACTTGGGGGTAACGGAGTTTCCGCTTTTGTGTCAATAACTCGTGGTTGTGATAATATGTGCACTTTTTGTGTTGTTCCTTTCACAAGAGGGAGGGAGAGAAGTCGCGACCCTCAGACTATTGTGGATGAGATCACAAATCTCTCAAAAAATGGTTATCAGGAGGTTACTCTTTTAGGACAGAATGTTGATAGCTATTTGTGGTACGGTGGAGGATTGAAAAAAGACTTCCGAAAGTCAAGTTCAATGGCCCAAGCTGCAGCTTTAAGATTTGCAGATTTGTTAAAAATGGTAGCTAAAGCAGTTCCAAAAATGCGAATTAGATTTTCAACTTCTAATCCACAGGATATGGCTGATGAAGTTTTATATGCTATTGCTGAAAATGATAATATCTGCAATTATATTCATCTTCCAGTCCAAAGTGGAAGTAGTCGAATACTTAAAGCGATGAATAGAGGACATAACCGTCAAGAATATATCGACTTAATTAAAAGGATAAAAGAAATAATTCCAAATTGTGGTATTTCGCATGATATGATAACGGGTTTCCCAGGGGAAACAGAAGAAGATCATGCTGAAACTTTGAGTTTAATGGAGTTAGTCAAGTATGATTTTGGCTACATGTTTTTTTACTCGGAAAGACCAAACACTTTTGCTGCCAGGAATTTAGACGACGACGTCCCTTTGGAAATAAAAAAACGTAGACTTTCTGAAATAATCGAATATCAACAAAGGCACAGTAGAGAAAATTTATCAAAATATTTAGGTCAAACTTTTCAAGTGTTAGTAGAGGGAAAATCAAAAAAATCTGAAGATGATTTATTTGGAAGGACCTCGCAAAATAATGTTGTCGTATTTCCAAAAAAGAATTTTCGTCCGGGAGACTTTGTAGATGTAGAAATACAGAGAGCTACATCTGCAACTTTAATCGGAATAGCCATTTAAAAAAATAAAAATCATGAATAAGTTTTTCTTTTTGTTATTCTTATTTTTAGGATCAAGTCTCTATTCTCAGACAAGACTTCAAGATGGTACATGGGAGGATAAGGAATTGTCTTTTAATATTATCCAAGAAGAGATAAAAGAGAATGGATTTTTAGAATTATGTATATCTAAAAATGGTGTTTGTATTGAAAATCTAACGGTTGGATTTACAATCGTAATTTTTGATAAAATGGGTAAAGAAATATCAAATTCGCTATGGACAGGAAAGAATATGGATCTATCTTTTAAAAGATCATTTCCCGAGGCCAAAGAGATTTTAATTGAAGCTGGCGCTCCTTTCGTTGTAAATAAAATTTCGGGGACGAGAATTAGAACAGGTCATTCCTTAAAACTGTATAAAACTTTAAAGTGATGAATATTCAAGAAATTAAGCAGCGTTTCGGCATTATTGGAACTAATGAAGTTCTTGATCGTGCTATTTTCAAGGCTATGCAGGTAGCTCCAACTGATATTTCAGTTTTAGTTACGGGAGAAAGTGGGGTTGGTAAGGAAGCTATACCAAAAATAATTCATCACCTATCCCACAGAAAACATTCACCGTTAATTGCCGTTAATTGCGGAGCTATCCCTGAAGGAACAATTGATAGCGAGCTTTTTGGTCATGAAAAAGGTTCTTTTACGGGCGCAACAGGGGCTCGGAAAGGGTACTTTGAGGAGGCAGATAATGGCACTATTTTTATGGATGAGGTTGGGGAATTGCCCCTAGGGACTCAAGTGCGTTTGTTGCGTGTGCTGGAAAATGGAGAAATTATTCGAGTTGGTTCCTCTAAATCCCAGAAAATAAATGTTAGAATTGTCGGAGCCACCAATTCAGATATGTTGCGCGGAATAGAAAAAAATGAATTTCGTGAAGATCTCTATTATCGACTAAACACTGTGGAAATTAATCTACCCCCCTTGCGTGATAGGAAAGGTGATATTCATCTATTATTTCGAAAGTTTGCTCAGGATTTTGCTCAAAAATATAGAGTTCCGGGAGTGCGGTTAAGTCAAGAGGCTGTTAGAGTTTTAGAGGATTACAGATGGCCAGGGAATATTCGTCAACTGCGAAATCTTGTTGAGCAACTCTGTGTTATTGAAAATGATAAAGAGATTGATGCTGAAGTTTTGAGAAATTATATACCTGAAATTGATCGTTCAAACCTTCCGGCAAGGATGGAAAATCCAGTTTCTCAGGGAGAATTTAAGACTGAAAGAGAGATTCTTTATAAAGTTCTTTTTGATATGCGCAGTGATATTAGTAACCTAAAAAACGCAGTTCAATCTATTTTGAAAGGAGGAAGGCTAAACGAGACTCAAGAATCTCCGGAAGGAACAATAATTCATCATAATTCCTCAAGAGATGCTGAGTCACTAGCACCCTCAATAGAAAAGGATAATAAAATAATCGCAAGCGAAGAAACTTTGGATGTCGAATCTGCGGAGGATCCCAATGGTAATTTATCACTTCAAGATTTAGAAGTAGAAATGATAAAAAGGGCAATTGATAAACATCGAGGTCGTCGCAAAGAGGCTGCAGAAGAATTAGGTATTTCAGAGCGAACATTGTATCGTAAAATCAAACAATATAATCTGGGTTAATGATGTTTAGATCAGCTCCAATATTGCTTTTCATATTTGTTTTACAATCCTGCTCAGGTGGCTATTCTTTTACTGGTGGAGATGTTGGTGCTGCAGAAACTGTGAGTATTGATAGATTTAATAATATTGCGCCTTTAGTAAATCCGAAACTATCACAACAGTTTACCGAATCATTACAGGAATTATTGGTTAGGCAAACCCCTTTGGCACTAACTAAAGTTAACGGAGACTTGAGCTTCAGTGGTGAGATAGTTGGTTATGAAGTAAAGTCAGAAGCTCCTGGAGCGAATGACCAGATTGCACAAAGCAGACTTTCTATGACGGTAAAGGTGAGATTTAAAAATTTCTTAAATACAGAAAAAGATTTTGAGCAAAACTTTTCTAGTTACCGAAATTTTCCTGCCAGTAGCGACTTGAGTTCTGTAGAGGATATTCTTGTTGATGAAATAATTCAAGAAATGGTAGAAAAGATTTTTAATAGATCATTAGTCAATTGGTGATGGGGGAGAAAAAAAAGCAGGTTAATTTACTACTAAAAAGCAAAGCCAGCTTCGGAAAAGAATCTACGTTGAGTTTAGGGCAATTAGTAGATCAATATCCTTATGCACCTATTTTCCATTTTTTGTATTTACGGAGCTTACAGCAGGAAGACTCTTACAAGTTCCCCTCCCAATTGAATCGATCATCAGTTTCAACAATGAACCGTTCTGCTCTTTTTGACTGGGCTGAAGAATCATTGGTTCCAATTGAGGTTCAGATGGCAGCTGTAAAAAAGAGATTATCAGATCGAACCTTTATTCAGTCGGAAATAGAAAGTAAAAATGAGATCCAAATTCCCGAAGAAGATTCAGATGAAAAACATATTTCAGGTGTTAAAGAATTTAAAAAAAATACCAAATCATCAACTTCTAAAATAGAAATTGTAAAAGTAAAGAAGACATCTATGGAGTCGCTAGACTTATCTACTTTACCGGATAAAGTTAAGATTCAAATTTTAAGAAGCAGAGCTATTAAAGAACAGCTAAGCCGCAACAGAAAAGGTAATGATGGACTACCCATAGTAAAGGATTTAGATCGAAAAAAGGATTTGGATCGAAAAGAAAATGAAACTGTTAAAAAGGTAAAAAAAATAGTTCTTGAGGAAAATATAGAAAAATTAGAAAAAACAGATCTTCCGATAGTAAGAAAGAAAAAAACTCTAGTTAATAGCAATGAAAAAGCTCCGCACATCAAAATAAATAATTTAGATGAAGATTTTAATTTTCAAGATAAAATCAAAAAACCTAAAGTTTTTTTAAAATCCCGTGAGCATTCAGAATTCACGAACCTTTCTCCTTTTGCTCAATTTTTGCAAGGATTGAAGAACAATGGTCCAAAAATTGTCACAGAATCTTCAAGGGAGAGGTCAACAGAAAGAAAAATATTGGAGCAGTTTTTAGAATTAAATCCAAAAATATCTTCTATTAAAAGGAATGAAAACATATCGGATTTAACTTTAAAAATTCCAAATGTAAGCGGTTTAGTAACAGAGACTTTAGCAAACCACTATTATGATCAAGGTGCTTTTATGAAGGCAATTCAGGCATATGAAATATTGAAATTGAAAGTTCCGCAGAAAAGTGGCATCTTTGCGGCCCGTATTTCTGAAATGCGTAATCTTCAATCTGACAAAAAATGACCACTTTGTTTATGTTACTAATCATTGTGATTAGTGTTCTCTTAATGTTAGTTGTACTAGTTCAAAACCCCAAGGGAGGTGGGCTGAGCTCTGCTTTTGGCGGTGACTCGGGAAATATGCTTGGCGGAGTGAGACGAACTAATGACTTTTTAGAAAAATCTACTTGGACCTTGGCTCTTGCTCTGCTAGTATTGGTTCTTCTGGTAAATATCACTAATTCAAGTTCTGAAATTCAATCGAGCCCAGAGTCTCAAATAGATGAGGAAATTGATAATGCTGCTCCAACTTTTCAATCCCCTATGACACCATCATCGCAGCCTGCAATTTCTCAACCTTCTGATATAGATATGCCTGAAAGCGCTGAATAAAACTGAATTTTTGTCAGTTCTTTAATGTCAAGCTGACATTAGAAGCGCCGATTGTGCTTGTTGGCATGAGTTCTGCAATAAACAAAAAGGCTTGTAGCGACCAATAAATTAAAAAAATTCAAAAACTAAAAACATCAATATGGCAAATTTGAATATAACCCCTCTCGCTGACAGAGTAATAGTTTCTCCCTCAGCTGCTGAGACAAAAACGGCTTCCGGTATAATTATTCCGGACACAGCTCAAGAAAAGCCCCAAAAGGGAAGTGTTGTGGCTTTAGGCAATGGTAAAAAAGATGAGCCAATGACGGTGAAAGTAGGTGATGAAGTTTTGTACGGTAAATACTCCGGGACAGAATTTAGTTTTGAAGGAGAAGAATACTTGATAATGAGAGAATCTGATATTCTTGCGATTCTTTAAGGAATATTTAAAAATTTAAAAATTTAAAAATTATGAGTGCAAAAGATATTCGTTTTGACGTTACAGCACGCGATGGTTTGCGGGCTGGTGTAGATGCATTAGCAGATGCTGTGAAAGTAACTTTAGGTCCCAAGGGACGTAATGTTATTATTGAAAAATCATTCGGGGCTCCAGCAGTTACAAAGGATGGTGTGAGCGTTGCCAAAGAAATTGTTTTAGAGGATAAAATCCAGAATTTAGGCGCTCAAATGGTGAAGGAAGTGGCTAGTAAGACTGCGGATGTTGCTGGAGATGGAACAACAACAGCTACTGTTTTAGCTCAGTCAATCATAAAACATGGTCATCGTAATGTTGCTGCAGGAGCGAATCCTATGGATTTAAAACGGGGAATAGATAAAGCTGTTTCTTCTGTTGTTCAGGAACTCAAATCAAACTCTCAAGAGGTTGGTGATAACAACCAGAAAGTGGAACAGGTGGCATCAATTTCCGCCAATAATGATCCTGCAATTGGCTCCCTGATTGCTGAGGCAATGGCAAAAGTCAAAAAAGAAGGAGTTATTACTGTTGAAGAAGCTAAAGGAACGGAGACATATGTAGATGTTGTTGAAGGAATGCAGTTTGATCGAGGTTATTTGTCGGCATATTTTGTGACCAATACGGATAAAATGATCGCAGATATTGAGCAACCATTTATTTTAATTTATGACAAAAAAATAAGCACGATGAAGGAATTGTTACCAATTCTTGAGCCTGTTGCTCAAACTGGTAAACCTTTAATGATCATTGCTGAGGATGTTGACGGTGAGGCTTTAGGTACTCTTGTCGTTAATAAAATACGTGGAGCTCTTAAAGTTTCAGCTGTAAAAGCTCCAGGTTTCGGAGATAGGCGTAAAGCCATGCTAGAAGATATTGCGATATTGACTGGTGGTACGGTAATCAGTGAAGAGCGTGGATTCAAACTTGAAAATGCTACCATGGATATGCTTGGTACTGCTGAAAAAGTCACTATTGACAAGGACAATACCACTATTGTGAATGGTGCGGGAAGTGCTGAAGATATTGCTGCTCGGGTCGGCCAAATTAAATCTCAGATTGAATCAACAACTAGTGATTATGATCGTGAAAAATTGCAGGAACGATTGGCTAAACTAGCTGGTGGTGTTGCTGTTTTATACGTTGGTGCTGCTTCTGAAGTAGAAATGAAAGAAAAGAAAGATCGTGTGGATGATGCCCTTGCAGCAACTCGTGCTGCGATTGAAGAAGGTATTGTGCCTGGGGGAGGCGTAGCTTTAGTTCGTGCTGCTAGTGTTCTAGATGGCATGGAAGGAGTTAATGCTGATGAGACAACAGGGATAAATATCATTGCTCGAGCAATTGAAGAGCCATTGCGTCAAATAGTCGCTAATGCTGGTCTAGAAGGGTCGGTTGTAGTAGCAAAGGTCAAAGAAGGAAAAAAGGATTTCGGTTTCAATGCAAAAACTGATGAGTATTGTAAGATGTTTGAGGCCGGTATTATTGACCCGACTAAAGTGACTCGCGTAGCATTGGAGAATGCTGCTTCTGTATCTGCATTGCTTTTAACTACTGAAGCTACTATTGTTGAAATTCCTAAAAATGACCCTCCGGCTCCACCAATGGATCCTGGAATGGGAGGAATGGGAGGAATGATGTAAGATCCTCTTTTTAATATGATTTTTTAAACCCCAAGTCTGATTTCTCAGACTTGGGGTTTTTAATTGGTTATAATAATTTAAAATATTTTGCTAATTTCATTTTTTAGTTTTTATCACCTTAACCCTAAACACTTAAATATGAATAAATATATTTTACCCCTCGTAGCTGGATATGTATCTGTTGCAGCAGTGGCAGGTGTTGTTGTCGTTCCACTTTGGTTCAATCCTACAACAGCTGCTTTACACGAAGCTTTCCCCGATGCTTACTACGCTGAACCTGTTCTATGGGCTGGATTCGCTGGTGGCTTTTTGCAAACTGTGTTACAGGTAATAATTTGGGATAAAATGGGATTTAGAACGATTAAGGATGGAGCACTTAACGGTATTTGGTTAGGAGCTTTATTGGCTGGTATTCAAAACTTGAATGAGGCATCTCAATATTCGGTATTTAATGCAACTGATGCAGCATTTACTAATGTTGCAATCTATATAGGTTTTACTGTCTTATCTGGAGCAGCAATAGCATGGGCATATGCTAGAGGAGAGAAGAGCAATGCTTAAGTGATAGTTCCAAATATTGAATTAATAGCCCCAATTTTGGGGCTATTTTTTTGTCCTAAAAACATGCTGTGAATTCCGAAAATATTGATTCATGAGTTGTACATTTGTAACCTTATTGTCCGAGTGGTGAAATAGGTAGACACGAGGGACTTAAAATCCCTTCTTCAGTGATGGAGGTGCGGGTTCGATTCCCGCCTCGGGCACAAAAAAGGTTGAAGGCTGCTTCAGCCTTTTTTTGTGCATAAAAATCTATATTTGGGGATATGAAAATTCGACTTCACTTTCTTCTGTTTCTCCCTCTTTTTCTTTTTTCTTCTTGCAGCTCTGTTTTTTATACTCAAAATCAAAAGATTGATATAAAATCTAAAGATGAGAATAAGACCATATTTTCCCTTTACGACGAGGCTGGAAATTTTTATCCAACGCCGTTAAAAGTTACTCTTTCAAATTCCCCTGGAGGAATGAGTTTGCTTGTGCCAAAATTCTCTAGAGTTAAGTATCAAGGCAGATGGACTCCTAGAATAAATTATTTGTTAGCAGAAGACAATGGAAATTACAAAGCATATAAATTGACGTATCGAATGCGTTATGATGGAAGTAAATTCGAGCCATATGCAACATTTGGAATAGTATCAACATCTTTCGCTGCCTTAACTGTTGCTATGATACCTATATCCATCGCTAGCAATGACTTTGGAGTTTCAATTTTGAACTTATTGTTTGCTGCCGCTAGTGCGGCAGGCGTAGTATATATTGATCTACCGACTGGTATTTTATCACAGATTTATAGCTGGTCTCTTTCGAGAAAAGGTCTATATAGAAAATGGAAATTTGTATCTATTGAGAAGTTAGATCAAATAGATTATCCGGAATTCTTAAGTGGGTATCGCTTCGATAAAAGTGGGGAGTCAAATCTTGATCCCAACAGACCATCTTCTAGAATGAAAAGGCTGGTTTCCTCATATAAAACAAAAGGAGAATCGAAAGCTTCACAGGATACATTGAAGGCTATAATTATTCCTGATTCAGATATTAAAATAATGGATTCTGTTAATGAAAAGAGTTCGGAGTTAGTGAAAATAGATGATAATATCGATGTAGATAATCTGGTGGATTCAACTAAAGTTCAAATACCGGAGAAGACTGAGTTACCAGAACCAGTTATTGTTAAAGAGAAAATAATTAGAAATGAAGGCATTATTTCAGGATATTATGAGGATAATTACGCTGAAAATATAGTAGCAGGATCTCCAGGATATTATATAGTTTCAGGTATATATCGATCGTCAAGCCTTTCATCTAGAATGAAAGACGCGATGCAAAAAAAAGGCATTACGACCGATGTGTTCAGAGATAAGAAAAATAATATGTACTATATGTATATCTTAAAATTTGAGACTGCTGAGGAAGCAGAAAAGGCAAAAGTATCTGGTTTACAAAAACAATACAAGGGTAAGCTTTGGATAAAAATTGTTGAGTGAATTTCGTCTTGCTAGAATATTCATGAAGAGGCACTTGAATTCAAATTATATAAAGTTTAAATGCGGCTAAAAGAATATCACCTCGGATTTGTTGTCTTATTAATAAATACTCTGTCAGTCCAGGCCCAGCAGACTGCTTTAGCAGGGGTTGTGAAAATGCAGAAATATGGATATCAACGTGATCTTGATACTTTAAAAAGTATTGATATTCGTGCTTTGGGATATTTTCGAAATACAGAATTCTTCCACCCAATGGAGCAGGGAAGAACTCAATTTGGACTGCAATTGAATGTTTTTTGGAAAAGCGATTTAAAAGATAATAGGCGTTTAGAAATTGGCACCGCTTTTAATCAGCAATTTGGAGGTGGATTGCGATTATATCCTCATATTGCATTGGTTCAATTTTTAGGAAATCACTATAAATTTGGTC
This sequence comes from uncultured Flavobacteriales bacterium, assembly GCA_938084135.1. Lineage (GTDB taxonomy): Bacteria > Bacteroidota > Bacteroidia > Flavobacteriales > Schleiferiaceae > TMED14. The sequence continues at coordinate 37,281 of CALKDS010000001.1, read as the reverse complement.
AAATCAGATTTGGTTCTCTAAGTAATCCCGGTCATAGCCTTCCAGAGCCTATATACAATCCAGCAATTCCATATATCAAACCTTTTGAATATGGGATTCAATACATTTCGCAAAAAACAGATTTATGGATAAACTGGGATCAGGCAATAGTATTTGCAAGTCCGTTTAAAGAAACTTTTGTTTTGGGAATTAATCAAAATCTAATACTTTCAAAAAATCGAGATTTATCAAAGTATGAATTAAATAAAGAAACTGGTGATTTTGATATTGCTTATAATTTTGATGCGAAATTTTATGCTTTATATAGACATGTTGGTGGTCAAATTGATGTTGATGAATCCTCAGTTAGTGGTAATAGAGGTCATAGCGCATTTCAGGCATCTGTCAGTCCTATTATTCCAATTAAAAGGGGAGAGCAACATATTTCACTAAAATTACCCAGATATAATTATTCTTACATGCAGTATTTTGATCCCAAATCTGTTTTTTCAGAGATTGTCTTTGGTTCGGGACATTTACATTCTGTCTCCAAAAATTGGAATGATTGGAAATTTAATGTAAAGTCATGGGTTGGAAAAAATTGGATGGCACCTTTTGGTCAGGGTATTTATCAATCTTATAACCCTGAAGATATTTCTGTGGAAAAAAGGGAAAGATCGAGATTTTTCATAATATCATCAAGTTTTGCAGGGTCGAGTTTTGGACTTAATGGCTTTTCCTTGGGTTATGACGCATACTATGATAGAGATTTAGAAAATTGGAATAGCTCTTTTAGTTTTAATTTTTTGATGAAAATTTGATAATTTTCAATTGTGGTAAAATAAATTATTGTGCATGGTTTATGCATTGCTCAAATTTTATCTAGATTTAGTCCTCGCTATTAAATTTTGTATTCCAGTCTTCTAATTTTTAGACTAGGTTCAAATTAATTTATTTATGAAAAAGCTCATCGTATCGATCTTAGTGTTATTGGCTCTTCAGTCCAAGGGTCAAATACTTTCAATTGATCCACCTTTTCCGACAAGTCAGGATACAATTAGTATAGTTTATGATGCGACAAAAGGGAATGGCGCACTTACAGGAATTTCTCCGATTTATGCTCATGCAGGACTTATAACTTCAACAAGTTCATCTCCTACTAACTGGAAATTTGTTCAGGGAGTTTGGGGCCAACCAACTCCCTCAGTCCTCATGACTGACATTGGAAATAATAGACATCAGATTGATTATCACATACCTTCTTTTTATGGTTTCCCTTTATTGACCACCAATGTTTTGCAGCTCGCATTTGTTTTTAGAGATGCAGCGGGAAATAATGTGGGAAGAGCTTCAGATGGATCAGATATTTATTATCCCGTTTATCCTTCTTCTGCAGGCTTGTTAGGAAGGTTCATAACTCCTGATGAATATTTAATTGTAGATCCAGGAGATACAATTGAAATACATGGCGCAGCTAATGAAAATGCTATGTTTTTTCTCTATGACAATGGTGTTTTAATAGCCTCAGATTCTATGTTGAATTCTGATCACTTTTATCATGATTTGATTGTTTCTTCTGGAGGTAATCATATGTTAGAGTTGCTTATTGACAATGGTGGGAGTCAAGCACCAGTTAGAGATAGTACTTTTTATTTTAGTAATCCAACAGTGTCATATATTGATCCGCCTGCAGGTTTAAATGATGGTATCAATTATATAAACGATTCTACAGTTACTTTGATTTTGAATGCTCCAAATAAATCTTTTGTATATGTTTTGGGAGACTTCAATGACTTTTTGCCCGATTCACTCTGTTTTATGAATAAATCAATAAATGGTGAAAAGTTTTGGTTAACGCTAAATCTATCTTCAAATACTAGATATGCCTATCAATATTGGATTGATGGTGAAATAAAATTGGCTGATCCGTATTCAGAGTTAATACTAGACCCAGCAAATGACTCCAATATCCCTAATGCAAGTTATCCAAATCCTCATCCATACCCTACAGGATTAACAACAGGTCATTGTACTCTTATTCACCCTGGAAAGCAAAAATATGCATGGAAGAATAATAATTTCCAAGCTCCAGATAAATCTAATTTGATCATATATGAATTGTTAATAAGGGACTTTGCTAGCGGTTCTAATCGAAATTATCAAATGGTTATCGACACTTTGGACTATCTCGTCCGCTTAGGGATTAATGCTATTGAGTTGATGCCAAATAATGAATTTGAAAACAATGAGAGTTGGGGATATAATCCATCATATCATATGGCATTAGATAAATATTATGGGACTCCGGAGAAATACAAAGAGTTGATAGACTCATGCCATAGCAAAGGTATTGCAGTAATTATGGATTTTGTTTTTAATCATGCATTTGGTCAAAGTCCATTGGTAAAAATGTACTGGGATGCAGCAGCAAATCAACCATCAGCGGATAACCCGTGGTTTAATTCCAATTGTCCACACCCACCTTATTGCTGGGGATATGATTTTGATCACACCTCTATTTCTACCCAAGATTTCATGGATAGAGTAAATACTTATTGGATTCAAGAGTATAACATAGATGGAATACGTTTTGACTTCACAAAGGGCTTCACTAATAACTCGAATTCAGGATGGGATATTCAGAGACAAATTCTTTTGAAAAGAATGGCGGATACCATTTGGTCTGTGAATCCAGATTTATTTGTCATCCTCGAGCATTGGGGAGATAATAATGAAGAAAAACTGCTTTCAGATTATGGAATGATGCTGTGGGGAAATACAACTTATAATTACCGTCAAGCTGCAATGGGATATACCAATAGTTCGAATTTTTCAAATGCCGTTTATAAAAATAGAGGTTGGAATGCTCCACATTTAATTTCATATATGGAGAGCCATGACGAGGAGAGGCTTATGTATGATGTAAATACATTTGGGAATAATAGTCAGCCTAATCTCTACAATGTTCAGGATATCGATGTGGGATTGCAACGTGCAGAGTTGGTCAGCGCTTTTAACTTTCTTATCCCTGGTCCAAAAATGCTGTATATGTTTAGTGAATTAGGGTATGACATATCAATCAATAACCCTTGTCGTATTTGTAATAAGCCTGCATTGTGGAATTATCATCAGGTTCCCCAGAGGAAAAGGCTTTATGATATAACATCTTCTCTTATTAATCTTAGGAAAAATTACCCTTCCACCTTTAATACCAAGGATTTCTATTATAGTTTGACTTCTAAGACTAAGCGTTTAATACTGAATGACTCAGTCATGAATGCTAACGTTATAGGTAATTTTGATATTTGGCATCGAAATGTTGTTCCTAATTTTGCTCATGTGGGGATTTGGTATGATTACTTTAGTTCTGATTCTTTAATTGTGAACGACAAGTATATGTCATTGACTTTAGCACCGGGTGAATATAGAATTTATACGGATTTGAAGCTAAATCAACCAAGTGTAACTCTTTCAGAAATAGAAAATCAAGATAGGTTGGAAGGAATAAATATTTATCCAAATCCAGCTAATGATTTTGTAATGATTGATTTTCAACATTTTAATAATTTTGGAGAGGCCAATTTTCAAATTACCGATATGCTGGGTAGAATTCTTATCCAAAGTGTAATCAATAATTACGAATTTGACCGAGTAAAAAAAATTGATGTTTCTCAACTTGATCCTGGAGTATATCAAATGCAAATTAGTTCAGATGGTAAAATATTTAACCGGAGTATAATAATTGAATAATTTTAATATGATTAGATTAACAATAATCATTACTACGCTAGTTTTAATTCAAATATCAAGTTCAGCTCAAAATATTTATGAGTTAAATTATAGTACTGAATCATTAATTGCCAATAGCTCACTAGCTTTATTCGGTTTTAATGAAACAATCAAGTCTAATTTACTCGGTTTTAGTAAGGATGAATTAAATTCATTATCTCAGGCTAAAATCCCTAACTGGGATCGTTTTGCAATTGGGTTGTGGAATCCTGTTGCCTCTGACCGAAGTGATCTTATTGTTTATTCATCAGCACTATTAGGCGCCTCTGCAGCACTAATCCCCTCATTAATCTCCAAAAAATGGAATACTTCAATACCAACTGCATCTATTTTAATTGAGGTCAATTTATTGACGTTATTGTCAACTGAAATAGTCAAGAATTCTTTTTCGCGATCAAGACCTTATGCTTATTCTGATTTGGCCCCAATTTCACTAAGGACATCAATAGATGCCAGGAAATCTTTTTTTTCAGGGCATACAAGTTTGTCTGCCGCAAATTCATTTTATGCTGCCAAAGTATTTACAGACCATTATCCTAAATCAAGATTGAAGGCTCTAGCATGGGCAGTTGCTGTTGTTATTCCAGCGATTACAGCATATAACAGGGTCATTTCAGGTGAACATTTTTTGTCTGATGTTTTAGTAGGTTATTCTTTTGGAGCGTTTATTGGCTATTCGATGCCTCTAATACATACTGACTAATTCAGTTAAATATTTTACGTTAAAATATTTGGATTTACTATGTTCTCAACGTCGGGTGCCCGCCTTAGATGCCAGGCATTAAATCTATAAAAATCTAACATTCCACTATCAGCAGAATTAATTTTTCGAGGACTACTTATCCTCATGTCAACAGTTACATTTTTGTTTTTTAGTGCTCGCCATATATGATGAAAAAAATGGTTCAAAAACCCGGAATTTAGATCATGGAAATATGGGTAATCTGTTGAATGATACCAAAAAGAATAAAATACAATTGGTATTTGATTTATGCTTGCATCATGAAAGAGGGCTGGTTTGACTTCATGAATACAATGAGAACCTGAAGTTCTCCCTTCAGGACAAACAAAAACGCACGAACCATTATTTATTGTTTCTATAATATCTGACCTTACTTTTTTTCGAGCATTTGAGTTTTTTCGATTCACCCAAATAGTATTGAGAGCCATTGCGAGCCAACCAATAAAAGGCCATTTCTTGAATTGATGACCAACAACCATAACTGCTGGATGTTTGCCAATATTATATAAAATGTCAAAATAACTTGGGTGGTTACACATTATTATTGCAGGCTCAGTAGGAAGATTTCCAATGATGTTCAAACGAATCCCCAGAATTTTATGTATCAAAAGCATTCCTTGTCTATGAAGGGAAAAGGCCATTTTAGAGCTGAAAAAAAGTCGCGCTAAAGGAACACCCAGCGACAATAATGTCATTAAAACCGCGAATGAAATAATTCGAAATAACGCCCTTATTTTACATTTCATTTTCTAATTTAGAAAAAAGAAATGATTAACTGTTAATTAAATTTTGGTATTGAGATTAATAGATTTAACTATTAATTTTCTCGCTGAAAAAGGGATGCATTCCAAATTTAGATTTTAAGTCGGGCCAAAGAGTTTTAAAATCATTACTTAGTGCTAAATAGTTTTCTTTGAGACCATTGATTCCTTTATCAAGGGGGTTCTCATAACGAAATCGATTTGACATTTGACACAAAATATTATCTATTCCATCAAGATGCGAATAATCATTTAGCCAATCTTGCTTTTCCATAAGGACGATCATATGTTTTGATTTTGTATTAAATATGTCAGAATGTTTTTTCAGCACATTTAGAGAATAGGAAACAAACTCGTTACGATCTTTTCCGCAGTGATTCATGAAATTCTGAGCTAAAAAGTGATCCCAATAGATGTCAAGCAAGACACCTTTGAATTTACCAAAATTTGGGGAAAGTCGTTTTTTTGCATCTAATATTATTTGGTGATTGTCAACATAGGAGTCGATAGCTCTGTGTAAAATGACTCCTTCAGCGTATTTTTCAGAAAGTCTTTTCCAACTCTTTCCTTTTGCTTGATTTGCAAAAAAATTCCCTGCCATGACTTGATCTCCTCCTTCTGAAAGAACAAGGTGAGCCAGGAAATTCAAGCTTGATTAAATATCTCATAAGAGTAGCTTTCCATAATGGGGTTAGCAAGTATTTTTTTACAAGCCAGGTCTATTTTTTCCGTCGCCTCTTCTTTACTTGTGGCTTCAACTTCTAATGTTACGTGCTTTCCGATTCTGACATTGTTAACATCAGATAAACCCACATTGATCATATTTTGGCTGACAGTCTTACCCTGTGGGTCAAGTAATGCTTTTAAAGGCATGATGTCAATTTCTGCTCGGAATTTCATAGTTTTTTGATTTAAAAAGCTTTCTTTCGATGAGTGAAAATAATATTAATAAAGGTATGATTAGTGCAAAAGCTGTCGCTTTAAAAATTATTAACAAAATGACGCTAAGGATCGCATAGATCATTCTCGAAATCAATTGTTCTTTAAGCTTTGGTATCCCTTTAAAGCTTATAATTTGTAATGATGAATTCATGATGTAAACAGACAAAGTTATTGTTACAATAAAAAAGATTGAAAAGATAGAATTAACTAGGGGCTGATCATTTGAAATGTTATGAAATAAATTATATTCTTGAATTCCCCAAGCTATGCCGAGAATCATCAATGAATTTGCTGGAGTAGGAAGGCCAGTGAAATAGTTGACGTTAGACTTTTCCGTATTGAACTTTGCCAAACGATAGAGTGAACCTAAAGTGATAAAAAAGCCTAAAAAGAAAATAGGGCTATCTAGTGAAAACGCAATTTTTGTAATAATGGCTCCCGGCACAACTCCGAAAGAAATCATATCAGCAAGACTATCAAGGTGTTTACCAATTTCTCCATCAGATCCTATTTTTCTCGCGAGATAGCCATCAAATAAATCACATAATAAAGAAGCTATAATTAGGATAGTAATAAGGTTGAGATTATAATCATAAATGAAAATCAAACTCAGGCATCCAAAAAATGCATTACTAATGGTTAATAAGTTAGGAAGCCATTGCATTCCACAAATATAGCATGCTCGAATCATGGGTAAGCTGTACTTTTATTAAATGCTAAAAAAGATCTATTATTCAGCTTTTACTGGCTTTTTGCTAATGATTTTTTGGCCTGGAGTGTGGGGGTTTGCAAATAGCACTTTCAATTTCACTTTTCTTTTTGCTTTTTTACCTCTTCTTCTTGTTGAGTATCAGATTCAAAATGATCTTAAAAAACGAAAATTCACTCGAACCTTTTTATACGGATTTATTGCATTAGGAATATTTAATGCTGGAACAACGTTTTGGGTTTGGAATGCTCATTGGTCGGGTGTTTTGGCAACTGTTTTCATTAATGGGGGATTGATGAGTTTTGTTTTCGCCTGTTATGGTTGGGTTAGTCGGGTTCATAGTCAAAGAATGGGTTATTGGACCCTCGTCTCTGGCTGGCTGGCTCTAGAGGTCTTTCATGAGACTTGGGCACTCAGTTTTCCTTGGTTGGATTTAGGTCATGCATTTGCTAGTTCACCTCTTATGGTTCAGTGGTATGAATATACCGGGCACAGGGGTGGAACATTTTGGATGCTTGTTGGAAATCTGACTTTATTTCATGCTGTCATCAATTCAAGGATGGCGGAAATAAACCGTATAAGTGGAGAATTTAACTTTTCGTTTAAGAATTTTAAAAGTAGTCTTAAGTCATACATTGCGTTAATGGTATTATGGCTTATTCCAATTATATTTAGCCTTTTTCTGTATTTTAATTATAGCCAAGATGAAATGCCAGAGAGATTAGGCAGTATAGTTCAGCCCAATGTTGATCCATATTATGAAAAATTTGAAAAATCAGATCAGGAACAAGCAAGAGAATGGGCTCAAATTATCAATTCATATTTAAAGTCTAATATAAATGGCTCTAATGATTTAGCGCTTGAATTTTCTCCAAATGTGATTGTTTTCCCTGAAACATTTCTCCATGAAGGCCTGCAGGAAAGTCATGCTAATGTGTTTAAACCTATTCATGAGCTAGATTCAATTATTCAAAGTTACCCAATGACAAGTTTATTGGTTGGTGCTATGACTTACGAGCTATTTACTAATTCGGATCGAACAAAGACTTCGCGAAAAATAAGTTCACACGGTAAAAGTTATTATGACCTTTACAATTCAGCATTTGTTTTATCTCTTAATAAACCCATGCGGTTCTATCACAAATCAAAATTGGTGGTGGGAGTTGAGTACATGCCTTTTGGCTCTCTGCTCTCAAAATTATTGGGAGACTTAACAATTGATATGGGAGGATCCGCTGGTAGCTTAGGAACTCAAGATTATCGAGATGTCTTTACCTTAATTGATACCTCTATTAGATTAGCTCCTATCATTTGTTGGGAGCAAGATTATGGTAATTATGTCAGAGAATATGCAAAACAAGGTGCCAATGTATTTGCAATTATAACCAATGATGGATGGTGGGGTAATACTTTAGGTCATTTGACTCATATGCAATATTCTAGAATTCGAGCAATCGAAAACAGAAGATGGATACTACGTTCTTCAAATACTGGTATTTCAGGATTTATTGACCCAAAAGGGCAAGTAATTGAGGCGATGACTTGGGGAGAGAAAGGTATACGAACAAGTTTATTTCGGTTAAATAACAAAAAAACTGTATTTACAATATGTGGAGATTTAATCGGAAGAGCAGGCGCTTTGTTATTTCCATTTTTATTGATCAGTGTTTTTGTAAGAAAAAAAGTTCAATATTGATTTAGTGCTTGTGCTATTTGAATGAATAATTTAGATAGAGTGAACTACCTTTACTTTGAAAATAAATTCAAGTGTTATGCAGTATGATGTTGTAGTTATTGGATCCGGCCCTGGAGGTTATGTGAGTGCGATTCGATGCGCTCAATTAGGTCTTAAAACGGCTATAGTGGAAAAATATAATACGCTAGGTGGCACATGTTTAAATGTGGGTTGTATTCCTTCGAAATCTTTATTGGATTCGTCAGAGCACTTTCATAATGCGATACATAATTTTGAAAATCATGGTATTGAAGGGCCGGCTCCAAAAGTTAATATGCCAAAATTAATTAGTCGAAAAGATTCTGTTGTAGATATTACTTGCCAGGGAATTGACTTTTTAATGAAGAAGAATAAGATTGAGGTAATCCATGGATTGGCAAGTCTAATCGATGATACTTCAATTGAAGTTAATGGATCCAAAAAGGTAAAAATAAATGCTAAAAATATTATTTTAGCAACGGGATCCAAACCGATAGAATTGCCATTTGCTAAGTTTGATAAGGAAAGAATAATCTCTTCAACAGAGGCTCTTAATCTTCAAGAGATACCCAAACGCCTTGTTGTTATCGGTGGAGGGGTTATCGGGCTTGAAATGGGTTCAGTTTATAAGCGACTTGGGTCTGAAGTAACTGTTGTTGAGTATGGTAAAAGTCTTATACCGAATATGGATGACTCTTGTGGTAAAGAACTTCAGAGAAGTCTTCGGAAAATTGGAATGAAATTTCATTTATCAACTAAGGTTGATAAAGTGATACGAAAAGGCAAAATAGTAAATGTATCAGGTTTTGATAGTAAAGGAAATTCATTTAACCTGGAGGCAGATTATTGTCTTGTTGCAGTGGGAAGAAAGGCTTATACAAAAGGTTTAAATTTGGATAAAGCAGGATTAGAGTTGGATGACCAAGGTCGGATAAAAGTTGACCATAATTTACAGACCAGTAAGCCAAATATATTTGCAATAGGTGATGTAGTCAGAGGTGCTATGCTTGCTCATAAGGCAGAAGATGAAGGTGTTTCTGTTGCTGAATTTATTGTGGGTCAAAAACCTCACATTGATTATAATTTAATTCCAAACATTGTTTATACATGGCCAGAAGTTGCTAGTGTCGGGAAAACAGAAAATGAATTAAAAGAAATGGGAAAGGATTACAAAGTTGGATCTTTCCCGATGCGAGCTCTGGGTCGCTCAAGGGCTTCAGGAGACATTGATGGAGTTGTAAAGATTCTTGCTGATTCGCATAGTGATGAGGTCTTAGGTGTGCATATTGTAGCTGCGAGAGCTGCAGATTTAATTATGGAAGCTGTTGTAGCAATGGAGTTTAGAGCTTCTGCTGAGGATATTGCAAGAATTTGTCATGGCCACCCAACTTATACCGAGGCGATTAAGGAGGCAGCTCTGGATGCAACGGCCAAGAGAGCGATACACTCCTAAGATGTCTTTTAAGACGCATAAATTAAAAATTGCGTCCGTTGAAATTCAAACGGCGTTGCGCGAAGCTTCTGAATCTTTCTCTCATTTTAGTCTTTTAGAAACAGGATCCTCTTTAATTGAATCACCAGAAGTTTTGGATCGATATGATTTTTTATGTGCTGGAGGAAGTGTTAAAAATTTCGCATATCCAATTGCGGATTCTAAAGCATGGGATAATCTCAAATCTCATTGGCGTTCATTTCCATCTTGGTGGTTTGGGATTCTCAGCTATGATCTAAAAAATGCTTTGGAGAAATCAATTTCTTCAAGGCATCCGTCAAATTTAAATTTTCCTGAAATTGTTTTTTTTGAACCCCAATGGGTTGTAGCTTCAAAAAAGGGAGTTATTCAGTTACACATTCACGAATCCTTAAACTATGATTCGAAAGATTGGTGGGGAAATATTTTAAGACGAGGGAAAGTCACAAAAGTCTCTAATCCAGGAATTCAATTAATAGAGTCCTGGAGAGAAAATGATTATCTCGAAAGGGCGGAAAGAATAAAAGAATGGATAAATCTTGGAGATATCTATGAAGCGAATTTGTGTTTTCCTTTTAAAGGTAGAGGGAATATTAATCGAATGGAGGTATATAAAAGGTTACACTCTAAGGCTAAAGCCTCTATGGCGGGTTATTTTCAAATCCCTAAAGCTACTTTAATGTCAGCTTCCCCAGAGAGATACTTATGTATTCGTAAAGAGGGTAATGAAACTCGTATTTATAGTCAACCAATAAAAGGTACTTCTCCCAGGGGTGAAAATCATGCTGATGATATCCGACATGGAAATGATTTGAGAAATTCAAAAAAAGAACGTAGTGAGAATACCATGATTGTGGATATCGTCCGGAATGATATATCTCGTATAGCAAAGGAAAGATCGGTAAAGGTTGATCGATATTTAGAACTAAGAAAATTACCAACAGTATTTCATTTGGTATCGACTGTTAGTGGGGTCTTGAAAGATAATTTAGACTGGTTAAATGCCATTGAGGCTACTTTTCCTATGGGCAGTATGACAGGGGCCCCTAAGATTCGGGCAATGGAGAGAATAGACAGTCAAGAGCCTGGAAGGAGAGGATGGTATTCAGGAGCTTTAGGTTACGTGGCGCCTAATGGCGAATGTGATTTCAATGTTATTATCCGGAGTTTACTGTATGAAAGTAAAACTGATAAATGGATTTCTTGGGCAGGTTCTGCATTGACTTTAGATGCTGACCCCATAAAAGAGTGGGAAGAGATAAATTTGAAAATGGATGCTCCAAAACACGTATTGAATTTTTATAAATAATTATGGAATCAAATAGTGTTAATCTAGTAGAGTTAGTAAATAATTTTTTAGAAAAAGTTCCAGCACCTTATGTTTTAATGTTTTCAGGAGGTCAAGATTCACTTTCTCTAGCTCACATACTTAAAATACTTGAAGTTCCATTTTTCATTTTTCATCTAAATTATGGTCTTCGCGAGAAAGAATCTGATGAAGATGAAAATTTTGTTCGTTACTGGTGCTCTAAATATTCAATCCCTTTTAAGATTCTTCATGCGCCAAAAGATTTTAATTCACTCGCTAATTTTCAGTCTAGAGCTCGAGATTTACGATATGAATCTGTGATGAATTACTGTAAAGAAGTTCAGGCACCTTCCGTTTTAACAGCTCATCATGCAAATGATTCAGCTGAGACATTTTTGTTTCATGCTGCTCGAGGTACAGGTTTAAGTGGCTTGATTTCGATGTCATCTAAAAATGATAAGGTATACAGACCTTTCTGGTCAGTTTCAAAGGACCAAATCAATTTTTTTGGAACAGAACATAAATTAGTTTGGCGTGAAGATTCAACAAATCAAACCGATAAATATACTAGAAACCATATTCGACATAATTCGTTACCATCATTAATTAAAGCTGTCCCTCAAGCTTTACAGGGTTTAAAAACTACTCAAAGAAATTTAAGAGAAATTAATTCTTACTTAAAAACTTCTATTAATCGAGATAAAGATTTATATCTATACAAATCATATTCAATCCCAGGAGCAAAAATTATCGATCGAAAGATATTTGATTTAGCTCATGGGTCACTGCTTTTTAATTATATCATTAAACCACTTGTTGATTTTGAATATGAACAAGTTATCTCTTTGAATAAATCACAAGTTGGGACTCATATTCAATTTAAGGATTGGCAAATTTGGCATGAGCGCGAAGGTTTGGTTCTACTTAATCCAGATTTGGTAAAAAATAGATTATCAACTGTAAAGCCGAAAAATATCGGTTCAGGAATTTCAAATATTCAAGGGAATTGCTGGAATGGAAGTTTTTGGAACTTTGAAAAAAAATGGAAATTAGAACATATCAAATCAAAAGAAACTCAGGATTTTGGAGACTTAATGAATCCTCTTCTTAATGTCTCCGAAAATTATAAAGGTTTATTTTGGAGGACCTGGATTAAGGGCGATTATATATATCCTCTTGGGATGAAGGGTAAAAAAAAGATAAGTGATATTCTTACCGATTCCAAAGTTCCATCATGCCTTAGGCATCAACAAGTATTACTTGCTAATTCTATTTCTTCAGGTGAAGTATACTGGATACCCGGATTACAGCTGAGTAGAAAGGTTAAAATCGATAATGAAGAAAAATATATCAGTTTTAATGATCAATGATCCGTTATTTTTGCTTTTATGAAAGTTATTAAAAGGCTATACTTCGTTATTCTTATAATACTGGGAACGTTGCAAGTCAATGCCCAAATATTGACCCCTGTGGAGTGGTCAACCAATTTGGATGGAAAATATTTAGAGGCTACAGCAACTTTGGAACCTGGCTGGCATTTATACAGTCAGTATAATGATGATTTTCCATTTCCTACAAAATTTACTTTTGATACTGCTTCTTTTTCAGAAAACAATAATCCTGTCATTAGTTTTTTTGATCCTAATTATTTTCAAGAACCTTCTCCGATTACAGAGTTTGTAAAGGAGTTTGATATGGAATTATCTTTTTTCAAGAATAAGGTTGTATTCCGTCAAGAAATATATAAAAAGAACGCAAAAGAGCTAATATTAGAAGCTGAAGTTGAATTTATCGTATGCAATGATGAGATGTGTCTTCCTCCGGATTATTTAAAGCTCAAATGGATTATTCCAGCTACAGATGAAATGGTATTCAACAACGGATCTATTGAAAGTGATGATAAGACAAATATTAATTCTGATGATTTAATCTCAACTTCAGAAATGTCGGAGAAAAAGACAATTATCAGAGATACTGTAATATCTGATAGCTTATTAGGGATTTTTGGAGAGGGTATGTTTTGGGGATTTTTTGCAATTATTATGCCCTGTATATTTCCGATGATTCCTCTCACTGTTAGTTTCTTTATGAAACAAAGTAAAAGCCGCTCTGAGGGAATTAGTAAAGCAATTACTTACGGTGTAAGCATAAATGTGATTTACGTGGCTTTAGGCCTCTTGGTTACCGTACTTTTTGGCGGAGATGCTCTAAATGCATTGGCAACAAACCCGTGGTTTAATTTGGCATTTTTTTTCCTATTTGTTGTTTTCGCAATTAGTTTCTTCGGCGCGTTTGAAATCACATTGCCTGCTAAATGGGTAGATGGATCTGATACATTATCAAATAAAGGGGGGCTCTTTGGTATATTTTTCATGGCGTTTACTTTGGCTTTAGTTTCTTTTAGTTGCACTGGACCATTGATAGGTACCCTTCTTGTTCGTGCAAGTCAATCCGGGGAACTATTGGCTCCTGCGATTGGAATGTTTGGATTCTCCTTTGCCCTAAGTCTACCTTTTATGCTTTTTGCCGCTTTCCCAAGTTGGTTACAATCCCTACCTAAGTCAGGAGGATGGCTAAATGCGGCAAAAGTTGTTTTAGGATTCTTAGAATTAGCTTTTGCTTTAAAATTTCTTTCCACAGCAGATATGGTTTGGCAATATCACATGCTAAACCGGGAACTTTTTATAGCTATTTGGACAGGAATTTCATTTGTTACTGCTTTTTACTTATTTGGTGGTTTTAGACTCCCAAACGATAGTAAGTCTGATTATTTAGGTGTTGGTAGAATGCTTTTAGGTTCTGTATTTTTAATCATAACCTTTTACTTATTGCCAGGTATTTTTGGTGCGCCAGTAAAATTAATTTCAGGTTTTCCACCACCATTGCACTATTCTGAACAGTATGGCTCTGATGCATCAGTATCTTCTCGTAGCGAGAAAGATAAAATTATTTTTAACAATGACTTAAGCGGAGCTATTGCTTATGCTAAAGAGGTTAACAAGCCCCTAATGATTGATTTTACTGGATGGGGTTGTGTTAATTGTCGAAAAATGGAGGAACAAGTATGGACAGATCACAGAGTTAAAAACATACTGTCAAAAGAAGTTGTTTTAGTTTCATTATATGTAGATGAGAGGATTGTATTGCCTAAAGATGAACAATATGTATCTGAAGTTTCAGGAAAAGAGATAAAAAGAGTTGGCCAAAAGTGGAGTGATTTTCAAGCAACTAATTACAATGCTAACGCTCAGCCTTATTATGTCATTATTGATCCTAATGGTAGCTTTGAACCATTAAATGGTAGTGCAGCATATCATCCAGATGCAAGTGTTTTTGTTGATTGGCTTCAACAGGGTATTGATAGATTTCAGCTTTTATGACTGCGGATTGGGTAACAAAATTATTTTTAAAGGCTATTCATGATTATCATCTACTAGATAAATTAGACTCACCTTGCCCAAAAATTTCCACAGAAGATTATCTATCACAAATATTTTTTGAAAAAGCTTGGATAGATACGGTTCAATGGCATCTGGAAGATGAAATTAGACGTGAAGATTTACCTTCAGCTCATTTTATTTCTTTAAAGCGAAGAATTGATTTTTTGAATCAAATGCGAACTGAAAAAGTAGAAAAAATAGATTCTATTTTAAAAGATTCAATACAGCCGGGAGAAAACCTGGATGGATCAGTAAGGACGGAATCATTGGGTTGGGCTTTAGATCGATTAAGTATTTTACAACTGAAGATATATCATATGAATATTGAATCAGTCCGACAGGATTCCGATTTCAGCCTTGTTAAAGAAGCAAAATTGCGTCTAAGTAAGCTGGAATTACAAAATAAAAATCTAATTGATAGTATAAACGAGCTTATCAGTGATTTAAAATCTGGCGCTGTTAAGTACAATATTTTTGAACAGCATAAATTGTATAATGATCCAGATACAAATCCGGCACTTTATGGCGTTGAATGAAAATGACTGATAGAAAACACATTGCAGTTGCTCGATTTTCAGCTCTTGGTGACGTATTTATGCTCTTTTCGGTGCTTGAAGATGCTACTTTTCAGGATTCTTCTGTTTCTTTTACTTTATTCACCAGACCAGATATTGCGGCTAATCTTCCGAGGGTTAGTGGTATTAGAGTCGTTGATTTAGATGTATCCGGTGATTATAGATCTTGGTTGAGCCAGGTAGTTTTCTTTTGGGGATGGTTCAGAAGTAATTCGCCGAATTTTGTATTTGATGCTCATTCACATTTGCGAACAGTAGTTTTTTATTCTGTTGCATATTTGATGGGTTACAAAGTAAAGAGGTTTTCAAAAAAAAGGAATTTAAGAAAGCTGTTTTTGAGAAAAAAAATTAAAAGTCTTCCCAATGTTCAAGAAGAAATTAGTCTTGTTATGAAGTCTTTTGGTGTGAAATATGCCTCTCCAATTTTTTCTTTAAAGCCCTCCCCTGAAAACTTATTAGAAGTCAAAAAAAATATTTGGATTATTTGTCCATTTTCTTCTAAAAAAACAAAAAGTTGGTCTTTAGATAAAGCAATAATTGTTGTTAAAAAACTTTTGAGTGAAGGGAGGTCAATAATTATTTTGGGAACTGAAGACGAATTACAAAATTGGAATTATTCACATCCCAACTTGAGTCTTGCCTCTGATATGAGATTTAGTGAAAAAGAAATGTGGCAAATGGCAAAAGGAGCTATAGTTTGTGATTCTGCGAATCAACATATTGCTGCCACATATAATGTCCCCTCTGTTATTTTGTGGATGGGGACGTCACCAAATGCTGGATTTAGGGCCTTAAATAATAATTCTATCTCTATTGAGCCCGAGAACTTGAAATGCTGGCCATGTTCCATCGCTGGTTTGGATTATTGTTCGAGAAAAGACTTTGCTTGTAAAGATATTCCTTCAGGAAAAATACTCTCTGCTGTTAAGGATTTAAGTAAATAGTAATTCTTCCAATTTTATGCTATTTCCAAGTTCTGTCTCTGGGGTCAGGTGCATTTTTGGTCCAATTCAGTGGTCCTTCACAACCGCCTATTTCTATGATTATAGATGATGGACTACCAAAATATGTAAGCATTTTACTCCTCCATTCCCTGTATTCAATAGCCTCAAATTGAGTACATGGTTGATTCAAAATAGAGATGCTGTTGCCTTCTATGATTATGACGCTTGGGTTAGCGTGTGGCACATTTCTGGAGTCTCTTCCAGGGCGAATTTGACTGCCATCAATAAAGTTTTTAAGCCACCGTTTCATAACCCAATTCAATTCCTCCTTATCGGCAAATTCGAATATATTCATATAGACGTCAAAACGAACATTTCGATTAAGATTATCTCGCTGTTTCTCGAGTTTTTCTAGTTTAAATTTTGTTGAAAAAACTGTTTCTTCATATTGTATTGACCCCAAGCGTTCCCCACCTACATTAAATGATTTTATTTTATAATCTCCAGATAGATCATTTTTAAACGCATTTATTCTTTGGCGCAGATCATCATTTTGACCAAATAAAATAGAGGGAATCAAAAGGAATAGTAAAATGTATTTTTTCATAATTAAAAGATACGTCCTCCTATGTTCATATTACATTTGCAACATGCATAAAGTCTATATTTTCTTATTTTATTTGATTACTACTGCAGTTTCAGGGCAAATTGTTAATGTCGAAGCAATGAGAAGCCGAACTGGAACAGACTCAGGGACTCATGGTATTGTTGATGGAAGCTTTTACTTTGGTGGAGCAAAAAATTTATTAATGCGGTTATCAACTGCAACCAACATAAGAAAGTCAGTTGGAGATGAATCTTATTTTGGTATTTTTAGCAGTAATTTTTCAACCCGAGTAGGAGGGGAATCTTTATTATTTGAACAGAACGGTTTTGTTCATGGAAGATATAATAAAAAAGTATCCGATAAATTCACAGGGGAAGTATTTTTTCAATGGCAATCAAATAAGCCTATGCGAATAGCCCAGAGATACAACTTTGGTTTTGGTCCAAGATATATGGCAATAAAAACTAAATCGGTTAGTTTTTATATTTCGCCTTTAGTAATGTATGAGATTGATCAAGAATCTTCTGGTAAGTTAGAAAGTTTATTCAGGATGAGTACATATGTATCACTAGATATTCGGCTTGCAGAGAAATATCAATGGAATTCTATTGCTTATTATCAACCTGCTTTTGGACGATGGGAGGACGTGAGATTAGTTCTGAATTCGAGATTTTCAACTCCAATATCTCCTAAATTAAATTTGGTGATTTCATCAAACATTAACTATGATGCTTATCCAGGAGGGTCTGACCTTCCGAATTTCACTTATGGTTTGAATTCAGGACTGGGTTGGAGATTTTAGAATGTTTTCCTCTCTTTAAGCACATCAGCGACAAGAAATGTGCTTCCGCCAATAAATAAGGCATCATTAGTTTTTAATTGCGTTTTAACCTTCTGGAATGCCTCAGAAAAAGAATCACATGCTGTACCCGAAAAATCATTTTTTTTTGCCGCTAAATATAACTCGCGAGCAGGAAGTCCTCTTTGAATGCTAGGCCTAGTATAATAGACAATACATTCTTTTGGTATATTATCCCAAAATGAATTTAAATTTTTATCTTTTACTGCACCTAAAATCATAAATCCTCGGGACTTATTTGCCAGGACCTTTCGCCATTGCTTCATTATTGCAGACATTCCGTGCGAGTTGTGGGCAGAATCAATAACTATAAATGGGGAATCATTAATAATCTGCCATCTCCCTGAAATTCCAGTCAATTTTGATATGTTTTTAAGTCCTTTTTTTATAGAATTCTCACTGCATTTAAATTTTTTTTGGGATTGTAAAACTGTTAGTGCAGTTCTTTGGTTTTCGATCTGATAATCACCGAGTAAATCCATTTCATAAATCGGGAAATTATGGTTCTCAGTCCAAATAATTTCTGTACCTACTTCTTTTGCTTTTGTCAGAAAAACTTTTTCTATCTCTTTATCTTTTTGTCCGATTACAACAGGAATATTTTTTTTAAAAATACCAGCTTTTTCGATGGCTATTGCTGCTCTTGTATTTCCCAAAAATTCGATATGATCTAGGTCTATATTGGTTATTGCACTTACCATAGGAGTTATGACATTTGTACTATCCAAACGACCACCCATTCCAACTTCTATAATTGCAATATCGACCTGAGCTTTTTCAAATGCGGAAAACGCCATGCCTACAGTTAATTCAAAAAAACTCAGCTCGATGTTGTTAATTTGGTTTTGATATTGCTCAATAAAATCAATTACTTCTTTCTTAGAAATTAATTCACCATTAATTCTTATTCTTTCGCGAAAGTCTAATAAATGGGGAGAGGTATATAAACCGACCTTATAACCTTCAGCTTGTAATATGCTTGCTAGCATATGCGAAGTTGATCCTTTTCCATTTGTTCCAGCGATATGAAAAGATGGAAACTTATTTTGGGGATGCCCCAAAGTTTCCATTAGCAACCATGATTTTTTAAGATCTATTTTATAATTTCTTGGCCCGGAATTTTGATATACGGGTAGTTGCTTAAAAAGCCAATCAATTACTCTTTCGTATTGGTCCAATTTAAATTATAAAGTAAACGGTATCGGAACTGATATTTTAATGCCCTGCGTATAGGTTTTTTTATAATCTGCTTCCCAGCGTGCTTTTTTCAATAATTCTCTTGCTGTTTTTATAGCGCAGTCAAGATTCTCTGTAATAGTGGTTCCTTTTATGGATTGATTACCTATTCGATAAGGAAATCCGTTGTTATCAACCCATACGTTTAAAAATAGAACCCCTTTTACTCCGCAATCGCTATCACCTAAGAGCTTAGAGAGAGATTTTCTTGAGCCTAAGCTGAAACCTAAAACTCCAGACCCACCTTTTCCAGAAGTATTGAGATTACCGTTTTGTTGACCTTCATTACCAGTCCCTTCTGACCTACCCTCACCAGCATTAGATTTTTCATCTATAGATTTTGATCCAAAACTACTGTTAAGTCTATTACTTAATTCGCTTGCGACTTTCGGCTTTTCTATTTTAGGCTCTGCTGGTTTAATTTCATCAATGATATTTTTGGTTTCTTTTACTTGATCAACTTGTTCAAGTTTTTCAACTACTTCGTTTAAACCTATTGTTTCTATGATATCCTGAGTCACCATAGGTTCACTTTCTAATGGTATTAAATCCGGTGTTGAATTTGTAATGAGAGCTTCTGGTGTTGAATTGAAATTTTCACCAAATCCTGTTTCCTCATATCCAAAATTTATGGGAATACCCATTTCTGGGGGAGGGTCCTGATAGTTTAAGCCGAAAAAGGAAAATAAAACAAACAACAAGGAATGGACTGATAGTGTGGCTAGCCATCCTCTTCTACGGTCATTTTTCTCATTTTCACTGTAGTTGCTCATTTCGGATCAGTTGCCAAAACCATTTTTATCTTATTTCGGTATGCGATATCCATTATTCGAACAGCTTCTCCAGTTGGTACGGATTCATCTACTCTTAAAATTAAAACAGCTTCTGGGTCATTAGAAACATATTGTAAGATTGAAATCTCTAAGTCATTAATTGAGACTATGTCATCATTAATACTGAATTTAAGATCTTTGCTTATGGTTACAGTCACTGTTGATTTCTTAACAGTTTGGGCCTTGCTCTTCGGTAGAATTACATCTAATGCTGAGGAAGTGACTAATGTGGAAGTTAGCATGAAAAAAATTAAAAGCAAAAAAACCAAGTCAGTCATGGAAGACATATTGAATTCTGCTGATATTTTATTTCTGTTTCTTAGATTCATAGAAATTTCATCAAATAGGTTCGTTCAAAAGATCTAAGAATTCAGTGCTGCTAACCTCCATTTTATAGATAACGGACTCGACTCTCATAACTAAATAATTATATCCAAAAAAAGCAAAGATCCCAACTATTAGTCCTGCAACTGTTGTAGTCATTGCTACATAAATACCTTCTGCGAGCATATCAACTTGAACTCCACCTCCGGCATTTGCCATTTCTTTAAATGCCAAAATCATTCCTATCACCGTTCCTAAAAAACCTAACATTGGAGCGCCTCCTGCAATTGTAGCTAAATATGGCAGATTCCTTTCCAGACGTTGAATTTCCAATTTTCCCTGATTTTCTATTGATGCCGAAATGTCTTGTAAAGGCTTGCCAATTCTGGAAATGCCTTTTTTTATCATTCTTGAAACTGGGCTATCAGAACGTTCACATAATTTCACGGCAGATTCTAGATTCCCAGACGATATGTAGTCTTTGATATCTTTCATGAATTCGGAGTCAATAGCATTTGCTCGCTTCAAAGCACCCATTCGATTAACAAAAATATAAATCATTGAGATACTCAATAAAACCATTAATGACATTATTATTTGTGCCCCTATTCCTCCAGAAATCATTAAGCTTATTATACTCAACGTTTCTTCTTTTGGCACGGATTCCAATGAGTTCAATACTTTTGAATCAATAATTTCATCGGGTATTTCAATTTGGAGAAAGTTAATTTTCATAAAAGGGATTTTATTTTGAGTGAACACAGAAACCTAGTGCTTTGCGACTTGTTAAATTCTAATTTATATGATATTGAAAATACTTATGACCCAAGCTTGTAAAATATAAGCCAGAATTCCACATATATATCCAATTAAAGCTAAGAGGCTAATCTTTTTTAAGTACCAGCCAAACGGTATCTTTTCCAAGCCCATAACGGCCACTCCGGCAGCTGATCCTATTATTAGTACTGAGCCTCCAGTTCCGGCGCAATAAGCTAAGAAATTCCAGAAAAGTGCATCTTGAGCGAAGAGTGTCCCAGGGACTAATTCATACATCCCCATGACTGCTGCAACTAGTGGAACGTTATCAATAATGGCACTAAGTAGACCTATGAGACCACCTACAATGTAAATACCTATTACAGAATCCGTTCCAAATGTTTTGTCTAAACCCAATGCCATATCATCTAGTTGTCCTCCGGTCTGAAGACCAGCTACGGCTAATAGAATTCCTAAAAAGAATAATACAGATGCGATATCAACTTTTTTAAAAACTCCAATCACACTTAATTTTCGTCTAATATCAAAAGGTTTTTTCCGATGCATGACATCTGTAACGAGCCATAATATTCCTAGGCTAAGCATCATTCCCATAAAAGGAGGTAGATGCGTTGTTGTTTTAAAAATTGGAACAAAAATTAATCCCAGAACTCCGGTTGCAAGGATAGTTGATTGTTCTCTTCTACTTACTGCTTTATTTTTTTTTGAGTCAATAAATTCAGGTTGCTCTATTTCTCCATCTAATTTCCAGCTTAGGAATAATAATGGGGCTAAAAGAGAGGCTATAGATGGTAAAAATAAGGAGGAGATGATATTTGAAACAGAGACTTGTCCGCCAATCCAAAGCATAGTTGTTGTGACATCACCAATTGGTGAAAAAGCTCCCCCTGAATTTGCAGAAATAATAACCATTCCTGCAAAAAGCCATCTGATCTGTTTGTCTTTAATTAACTTTCTTAGTAGCGAAATCATTACAATTGAAGTAGTAAGATTATCAAGTATTGCAGAAAAGAAAAACGTCATTAAGCATACTGTCCACAATGCTTTTACTTTATTTTTTGTAGCTATTTTATCAGTAATAACATTAAATCCCCCATGAGCATCAATCAGCTCTACGATGGTCATAGCACCGAGTAAAAAGAAAAGGATACTTGAAATTTCACCTATATGATTTAATAGATCATGTTCTATTTGATTCGTTTCCGCTCCCCCCAAAACGAAGAACACCCAGCAAAGAACACCCGTAACTAATGCTGCGGCAGCTTTGTCTATTTTGAGATTGTGTTCAAAAGCAATGGCTGCATATCCCAATATGAAAACGATTATCATCAATAGATACATGTGATTGTTAATTTAGGATATGTTTAGTAAAATAATTTCTCAACGCGACGTAAAAATAATGTTCTAATCCTTTGGATTAGTATATAATTAAATGTTTTTTTCAAACACTGTGCCATCACAGCTATCCTTAGCCCCCCCAGTAACCGATGAAAGGATGTTTATTTCACCCCTAAGGCGCCTAATTCCTAAGAAAGCAAAGCATAAAGCTTCTTTTTGATTAACAATTTGTTTTTCAGGTATTTGAATCTCTTTTCCCCAATAAAAGGCTATTCTCTTCATCAAATAAGTATTCCATATTCCGCCACCAGTGACAAATATTTTTTCTGAATTCAATCTTTCCAAACCAAAATTTATTGCCCAGGCTGTATGCTCCACGGCAGTAGCTAAGGCGTCCTCAATTTTTGGAATACGTAATATTTCTACCATGATATTTTCTTCTGCCCATTCCCTACTTAGGCTTTTAGGCAGTTCAAAGGAGTAATAGGATAAATTATTTAATTTTTCCAGTGTCTTTTTATGAATTCGCCCTGTTGAAGATAGTTCACCCTTATCATCGAAGGACTTACCCATTTTACGCATCAATTCATTCAATATAATATTACAAGGACCCAAATCTGCTGCTAGCCTCACTCCATTTTCATCCCAACTGGCATTTGCAAAACCTCCTAGATTCAAACATATTGGTTGATCACTAAATAGCAATTTATCTGCTATCGGGACAAGTGGAGCTCCTTGTCCACCCCTTCGCACATCAGCACTTCTGAAATCACAGACGACTGGAATATTTAGATGAGTTGTTAATTCATGGGTATTTCCTATTTGTTGAGTCACCCCATTTTCTGGACTATGTCTAACCGTATGTCCGTGACTGCAAAATACTTTTGGGAAGTCATCTGATAATGAACTAATGAATTCACTGGCTTTAAAACTGACCCATTTAGAATAGTTTCTAGATATTTTATCTAAGTCATTGGCATCGGCTTGATAAGCTTTTAACAGATCATCTTCCCAACGAGTCCCCGAATATGAGATAAAATTGCTCGAAATAATAGAGAATCTCCATTTATTAATTTTTCTTGATGGCGGGGTAAATTTGACTAAAGCCAAATCAAGACCATCTAACGAAGTGCCAGACATAGATCCTAGGGCAATGATTGGGCTATTCATATTTGAGCTAAATCCCGAATGAGCTCGGTTTGTTGGCCTGTTAGTCATTATTCAAATCTACTAAATCATAATAGATGAGTTAGAATAAACACAACCAGAGGTTCTTCGGTTGTATTTTTGTCGTAAACCAAGAATACAACCCAATTTTACTATGAATTTTGAATTGACTGAAGAGCATCTCATGATACGCGACACCGCAAGGTCGTTTGCTCAGAATGAATTATTACCTGGAGTAGTAGAACGTGATAGTGAGCAGAAATTCCCTACTGACGGTGTCAAGAAAATGGCAGAATTGGGTTTCCTTGGAATGATGACAAGTCCAAAATACCTTGGTGGCGGGATGGACACTGTCTCATATGTTTTGGCCATGGAAGAGATATCTAAGTACGATGCTTCCTCTGCAGTGATCATGAGTGTCAACAATTCTTTAGTTTGTTGGGGTATAGAAAAGTATGGAACTGAAGATCAAAAAATGAAATATCTTACTAGACTTGCTTCGGGAGAAGTCATTGGGGCATTTTGCTTGAGCGAGCCTGAAGCCGGCAGTGATGCAACTAGTCAAAAAACTACGGCTATCGATATGGGAGATCACTATTTGTTGAACGGAACAAAGAATTGGATCACAAATGGTTCGAGTGCTTCAATCTATCTTGTTATTGCACAAACTGATGTTTCAAAAGGACATAGAGGTATTAATTGCTTGATTGTTGAAAAGGAAATGCCAGGTTTTCAGATCGGAAAAAAAGAAGATAAACTGGGGATTCGCGGAAGCGATACTCATTCATTGATGTTTACAGATGTAAAAGTCCCTAAAGAAAATAGAGTGGGAGATGACGGTTTTGGATTTAAGTTTGCGATGAAAACATTGTCTGGAGGTAGAATTGGAATTGCAGCTCAAGCTTTAGGAATAGCGTCAGGGGCGTTAGAGATCTCTGCAAAATATGCTACAGAAAGGAAATCATTTAATAAAATAATTGGAGATCATCAAGCCATCGCATTTAAGCTCGCTGATATGGCTACAAAAGTAGAGGCTGCAAGGTTTTTAGTTTTAAAGGCGGCTTGGTTAAAAGATCAAGGAATGCCTTACGTGAAAGAATCAGCAATGGCGAAATTATATGCATCTGAGGTTGCTATGGAGGTTTCAGTTGAAGCAGTTCAAATACATGGAGGATATGGTTTTGTAAAAGAGTATCATGTCGAAAGACATATGAGAGATGCTAAAATCACCCAGATTTATGAGGGTACATCCGAAATTCAACGAATGGTAATTTCACGTGCTATTTTAGACGAAGCGAAGGAGAAATGATTTAAAAGATTTCTACTTTATTGAATCAGGTCGATCTAGCTGATTTAAATAGCTAGCTAGTTCGTTTGTCAAATCCATGCTTTCCTTTGCGTAAAGGAGGTTAGTCTCATAAATGAAAACAAGATCTAAGTCCTTTTCAGTCTTCATTTTCTCTATTGCCTTATCAACTTGTAGTTTGACAATATTGTTCATTGCTATCTCCTCTTGCTGCAATTCGCCAGATCTTTGCTGCTCAAGAGCCTGATACTGTTGTTGAATTCTTTGAAAATCCATTTGTGCTCGTTCAAGCTCTATCTTCGACAAACTAGGCGCAGCTTTCTGAAGCACTTCGTATTCAGTTTGAATATTTTGTTGACTTCTTATGAGTTCAGCTTCCATTTTTTTTGCCTTTGCTTCAATTTCTTCCACTAACTCACCATGATAGTCATACAATTGAGTTAAGCTATCTAAACGAACAAAGCCAATTTTCATACCATCAGCACTTGTCTCGATTGAATTTTGAACTGGTGCACTACAAGATGCAAGTAAGAGTAAAAAAGAACTTGCGATTATTAAATTATGTTTTTTCATGTTCGCGAAATTAATCAAAAGTGTTCAGCTATGGTAGAATTTATTAAATCATCTTTTGCAATACTTGGTATTGTCACTTTAAGAGATGACTCCCTCTGCATTTCTCTTTCGATTGCGATTAATGCTTCTGGGTTTTTAGCCCAAGCTCGTCTTGCTATTCCATTATTAACATCATAAAAAAGCATAGATTTTAGTTTTCTTTGCGATTCATCACTGCCATCGAGTAGCATTCCAAAACCTCCGTTTATTGCTTCACCCCATCCAACACCTCCACCGTTATGGAGGCTAACCCATGTGGCTCCTCTAAACGAATCACCAATGGCGTTGTGAACTGCCATGTCAGCAGTGAATTTCGAGCCATCATAAATGTTAGATGTCTCTCTGTATGGTGAGTCTGTACCGCTTACGTCATGATGATCTCTGCCTATAATTATTGGACCAATTTCGCCATTTTTGATAGCACTATTGAAGGCTTCTGCGATGGCTATTCGTCCTATGCTATCTGCATAAAGTATTCGAGCTTTTGAACCAACAACTAACTCATTATCATTTGCATTCTCTATCCATTTTAGGTTGTCCTCCATTTGCATTTTGATATTTTCAGGTGCTCTTGAAAGTAATTTCTTTATAACGTTTGCAGCTATTTTATCGGTTGCAATTAAATCCTCTTTTTTATCACTCGAGCAGACCCATCTGAAAGGTCCAAAACCAAAATCAAAACATAACGGTCCTAATATATCTTGCACATAACTAGGGTATGAAAAATCAACTCCATTTTTTGCTAAAACATCCGCTCCAGCGCGACTTGATTCTAATAAAAATGCATTACCATAATCAAAGAAATACATCCCCTTTGAGTGCAGATGATTAATTGCTGCAATATGTTTTCTAAGGGTTGATTCTACTTCCGTTCGAAACTTCTTAGGGTTCGATACCATTAGCTCATTTGCCTCATCATAACTATAGCCCTGTGGATAATATCCTCCGGCCCAGGGATTATGTAATGATGTTTGATCTGATCCAAGATCTACAGAGACATTTTTCTCTACTAGGGCTTCCCATAGATCTACTATATTTCCGATGTAAGCAATGGATTTATTTCCTTTTTTTCCTTGAGATTCTATGGCGGAGTTTATGGCAGCATTTACCTCGAAATGAATTTCATCTACCCACCCTTGACTTTGTCTTTTTAATGCTGCGGTTTTATTTATTTCTGCTGTAATGCTGACCATACCAGCTATGGATGCTGCTTTTGGCTGAGCACCGCTCATACCTCCTAATCCAGCGGTAACAAAAATTTTACCTTCAAGTTTTCCATCGGTGAATTTTCTAGCGGCGTTCATAAGAGTAATTGTTGTTCCATGAACAATTCCTTGCGGTCCGATATACATATAACTTCCTGCTGTCATTTGTCCATATTGAGTAACTCCTATAGCATTATATTTTTCTAAATCTAAAGGCTTTGAATGATTCGGAATCATTATCCCATTTGTAACCACTACTCTTGGGGCTTGCTTGCTTGATGGAAAAAGACCGTGAGGGTGCCCACTGTGAATATGAAGGGTTTGTTCGGAGTTCATTTCGGCCAAATATTTCATTGTCAAGAGATATTGAGCCCAATTTTGAAATACAGCACCATTTCCTCCATAGGTAATAAGCTCGTGAGGATGTTGTGCGACAGCTGGATCTAAATTATTTTGAATCATAAGCATAATCGCAGCTGCTTGATCGCAATTTGCAGGATAACTGCTTAATGGCCGTGCGTGCATTTTATATTTTGGACGATATCGATACATATAAATTCTTCCAAATGTCTTTAATTCAAGTGCGAATTCATCTGCTAGCTCCGAATGATGTTTAACATCAAAGTATCTCAAAGAATTCTTCAAGGCAAGTTGTTTTTCTTGATTATCTAGGACGTCTTTTCTCTTAGGAGCATGCGAAACGAGCGGGTCCTGACCAAGATGTTCAGGTAAATAATTTGGAATTCCCGTTAAAATATCCTGTTGAAATTCATTCATTACTTTTAGCTTTTTATTGATTCGCATCGTTTTTGTAGGGACAATGTTTACAGCCACTATTACAACAATAACCTCTTTTAAGGTGATGTTGTTCAGTGAAGACCATTAGACCTTCAGAATTGAAATAGTAGTCTTCTGAATTGGACTCATTAATGTTTTTGACAGACATTTTTAGATAAGCTAATATTCAAAGCTTTAAAGATATAATTAAATCAATATCTTGAGACCTGAAATCCATTTATGAAAGCAATATTTCCCCTGATATTTTTAAGCTATTTTTTCGGTCAAAGTATTTTTGCTCAGGCATCACTTTCAAGATCGGATTATATTCATAAATACCACAAATTGGCAATTCGAGAAATGCATAGATCAGGCATTCCTGCATCCATAACGCTGGCTCAAGGAATATTAGAGAGCGGTAATGGAAATAGTCGTTTAGCAAAGGATGGGAATAATCACTTTGGAATTAAGTGTCATGAGAATTGGGATGGAAAAACCATATATGCTGATGATGACTTACTGGATGAGTGTTTTCGTGCATATCAAAGGCCAAAAAAAAGCTTCCGTGATCATAGTTTATTTCTTGCATCTAGAAGTAGGTATGATCATTTATTTGTTTTGGATCCTCGGGATTTTAAATCTTGGGCGAGAGGGTTACAGGATGCCGGGTATGCTACAAACAACGAGTATGCAGTTCGTTTGATTAATATTATTGAAGATAATAATCTAAAGAAGTTTGATACGGCCATAAAAAAGATAAAATCTAAGAGGAATAAATACATTAATCGCCTTATGCTTAGCCCAAATGGACCATGTTATGTTGTTCTAAAAGAAGATGAATCTATTGAGTCATTTGCTTTAGAGAATGGCCTTTCAATTAATCGGTTACTTCGTTTTAATGATTTCACATTCTCCTCTCAGATTAATCCGGGGGATAGAGTATATATTGAGAGAAAAGGAAAATCATTTTCTCGTAAACTCAGAGAGTTTTCTACTCACAGATTAAGTGCAGATGAAAATGCTCATTTTGTCTCCCAATTATATTCAATTCAACTAAGTGTTTTATACCGCCTTAATAATTGGGCAGTTGGATACCAACCAAAAAAAGGAGATCTTATTAAATTAAAGTAGTATTTTTTAATGATTTTGTTTCGCAGAAGAAGCACACCAGATTCCATTACCATTCAAAATTTGCAATGATAGGCCTTGCCATTGACTAGTTGTCTCAACGCTGTTTTTGATCATTGTATTTGATACCCACCAAGCATTGGCTTCAGCTGGTTGACTTTGAAGCCAATGAATTGCCTCTTGGTATTGCTTTTCTTGGGTATCTGTTCTAACGACTTCAAGAAATGATGCGTAACGATTAAACTGATTACTGTCAATTACTGAGACTAAAAATGGCCCAAAACTTTTAAAGTATTGATCGACTGATGGGTTAGATACTTGATCCAAGTGTTTAATTTCAAATTTATTTGAGCTTGTCCAATTGGGAATTAATAGTTTTTCATGTTTTGAATAATAGACATTTGCTTTCCAGGATTTATTTCTATTTCCTTTGAAGCACAACTCTCCAAATACCTGCGATGAAATGGTTTTATTATTAAATGAAAACTCCGAATCAGATATAATCCAAGCTCCCCAATTAAGCTCAGGTACCATCCATTTCCACCCGGGGAAAGAAACTGGCAAAGAGTGTTTTAAAAAATCTAAGGAGGTTTTGGAAATATCAAATTCATCAGATAGAGCAATGAAAGAGCTACTATCCCCAGCTTCCAAAAAATTCCAAGAAAGACTTGTGTTCTGATCTAAACGATATTTTCGAAGTATATCATTTATTCTTTTTTTTCTATAAAAAGGATAAAAAATCGACAAATTATTAGCATTGTCATCGTTGGAAATAGTTATGAAATCGTTGTTTAACAATTTATAGGGAAGGTCCTCAAAAGATTTATAGGAATCTTGACCTCCACCTTTTTCAATTTGTCGAATGCTTTCCTCTGTTAGAATTGAAGATGTGCTCAATAATAGGTAGTTGGCAGTCTGGCCTAGTGATATGGACTCGGTATTCCATATTGTGCCAACTGAGTATGAACGACGTTTAAGGTTTTTTTCTTTTGACAACACCGAGGGATGCCAGGATTCAGCTGACGTTCTTGGAATACTAATAAGCCAATGAAAATCTTTTGCTCCAATAGGGTGAAAGCTTATCAGGAAGTCGCCGTTTAAATGATTTTCAATATTTTCAAATAAAAATTGTAAGCTTTTCAGATTTGGTAATTGCTGCATTTCCATCAAAGAGAAATTTAATGATGCAATATTATCTATTGAAGCTAAAATCATTGCGTTTGCAGGAATAGCCTCGAGCTTATTAATTCCTTTTGATTTATTTGTGCAATTTGATATTATTAATAAGACCCCTATGATAAATAGAATTTTAAGGTATTCTTTGTGGATTTTTCGATCTCTATTCATTTATTAAAAAATCTTATTTTATTTCCGGATTTCGCCATTTAAAGCTTGTGCGATGAATTTTTGACAAGCCATATCTCATCATCGCTATCTTATGTTTTCTACTTGGGTAACCTTTATTAGCATTCCATTCATATTGCGGATTTTCCAGATGAGCTTCCAGCATGATTTGATCACGATATGTTTTCGCAAATATACTTGCAGCTGATATTGCTTGAAATCGCGCATCCCCTTTTATTTCACAACGGTAGGTGATATTCAGATATGGCCTAAATCTATTCCCATCAATTAAAAGTAAATTAGGTTGAGGTTTTAATTTTGCAATGGCCCTGTGCATTGCTAAAAAAGTAGCTTCGAGTATATTTATTTTATCTATTTCTCCTGAGCTGGAAACTCCAATGGCCCAACTTCCTTTTGGAAGTATTTCTTCAAGTTTTTTTCTAAATGAAGCTCTTTTATTGGCGTTTAGTTTTTTAGAATCAGTGAGTCCTTTTAATTGTAATCCTTCAGGCCAAATAACTGCGCTAGCCACTACCGGGCCAGCTAGGCAGCCTCTTCCTGCTTCATCTAATCCCGCAGTTAATAGCTGTTTAACGTTCATTAGATAAAATTTTTTCGAAAGATTCCCAAACTTGATCTGCAGAGTGTTCCCATTTAAAGTATTTTGCTCGCTCTAACCCTTTTACTTTGAGCAATTTCACATCTTCTTCATTTTGTATTGCAAAATTTAATGCTGATATCCAATCTTCTATATTTTCCGGTCGCGAATAGTGTGCAGCATCATTTGCAATTTCAGGCATACATGAAGAATTAGATGATAAGACCAAACAATTTGATGCCATAGCTTCGATTATTGGAATACCGAAACCTTCGAAATAACTTGGAAAAACAAATGCTGTCGCACCTCCAAAAAAATCATTTAATTGATCTCTAGAAATAAATCCTGGAAGCAGAATTCTTTTCTTGCCATTTTTTAAGGCATTATTCAATTCCTCATCTTCGTGAAGAGGCCTTCCAGCAATAACCAATTGATGCTTGCTTTTTGGGTTCAATAAAGTCCACTTATTAAATGCTTCTACAAGAGTTTTTAAATTTTTTCTTCGAGTAAATGCACCTAGAAAGCAGAAATAGGGATTCCCGTTTGCAAATTTTTTTTGAGCCGACTTTTTTTCTTTTTCCGAGAGAGGAGTAAAGTCCTTCTGAGGAGCATTATAGGTTACATCAATATCTTTATTCTTTATGGAATAAGTTAAAATTATATCATTTTTTGTGGTTTCAGATACTGCTAAAATTCTGTCAGATTCTTTAGCAGATCGTTCGCATACTTGTCGATAATAGTCGCCAATTCTTAATGGTATATCCTTAGGTCTGTGAATAAAATTTAAATCATGAATTGTTGTGATTAGTTTTATTTGATTGTCTTTCAATGATTTTCTACTCGGTAATAATCCGTCTGGAGACCAATAAATAGAAGCTTTTATTCTCATTAATTTTTTTGGAACAAGCCATTCATTCCAGAAACTCCAGAGCCAGGGATGTCTTGCTGCTGGTCTTAGCACATGGTATTTCACACCAGGATAAATGTGAGGCGGCTTAGGGGTTCGGTCATAGAAAATATGCCAATCGACTTCAGGATGAAACTCAATTAATAGCTTTATAATACTATGACTATACCATCCTGTACCCTCTAGTTTTCCAGCAAGAAGCCAGCGGCCATTAATAGCTATTGTAATTGATTGGGGCATTACCTCAAAAGTATGACCTTTGTCCCATGTCTGTCAAATTTTTGAATACTGATTGGAATTCTATGCTGAAGAGCAGTTCTCTGGTATTAGTTTTAAAAATACTCGGCGCGGTAGGTGGCTACTCTTTTGTGTGGGTAGTTATAAATATTTTTGGTCCTGGTACTTATGGGCTTTTTGAAGTTGCATTTACATTCTTGAGTATTCTTGCTGCATTATCTAAATGGGGGACAGATGGCCTGGCAGTAAGAGAAATTCCTAATATGAATGAACAAGATGGTTGGAATTTTATAAGAAAAGTTCAAAGTTTTGTTGGACTAAGTTCTTTAGCGTTTGCATTAATACTTTTTTTGTCTGCGGATATCCTTGAAGATTTTTTTAATGATTTTGGTCTTGGGCTTGTTCTAAGAATGACCGCATTGACTTTGCCATTCTTTTCACTTTTTCAAATTCACTCTGAATACCTGCGCGCGAGGAAACAATGGTTATTATATGGTGTTTTCCAAACTAGTTTTTTCTTAGGGCTTATTTCTCTTCTAATGTATCTATTCCCTGATCATTTTTTTCTTTCAAGAGAAGCATTTTTACTAATATTTCCTCGCGAAATTTTACCTATGGGGTTTTTATTTATTATCTCTTTTTTTGCGTTTATAAGCATTCGATTTTATGGCCCTCTTTTTCATAAAAGTTGGCGTTCATTAAAAAATCATGCATCAAGCGCTACATCTATGTTCTTAACGGGAACATTATTTATGATAATGTCATGGTCAGATACTTTGACAGTCAGTTATTTTATGTCTGCTGAAGATGTTGCAAATTACAGAGTAGCTTTCAAGATAGCTACCCTTATAACATTTACCCAATTTGCTATCAACGCGAGGATTGCTCCGCAGATTTCATCTTTATGGATAAATAAAAAGGCTAAAGAGCTTCAGTCTATTATTCATAAGGCTTCATTAATAAATACGATTGTGGGTATTCCTCTTTTTCTTGGAATAATGTTTTTCGGGCAATTTTTGTTATCCATTTTTGGAGAGGGGTTTGAAGGCTCATTGTCTGTTCTTAGAATTCTTTGTTTTGGTCAAATTATAAATGCTCTTTGTGGTCCAGTAATGTACCTTTTAAATATGACTGGAAATGAAAAAAAAGCCCGTAATACGATGATTTATGCTGCAATTATTAATATTTCTGCAAATATTTTACTTATTCCTCTTTTTGGACTTAAGGGCGCAGCTTGGGCCACCTCTTCGACAATGATAATTTGGAATATCTGGGCTCTTTTAATTGGATATAAACAAACGGGAATACGAACATTAATTTTTTGGCGTTAAAAAATGGTGAATCCTGATATATTTTTGATTGGTGCTGCCAAAGCGGGTACTACAACCATTGCTCATTGGATGAGTGAAAATCCAAATATCGCTTTGTCAAAAATAAAAGAACCTAATTTTTTTTCGACTGATATTGACGTCAACAATTTTTCTTCAGAATTTAACGCCATCTCACCAAGATTACCTAAAAGTTATTGGTTAAAAGATCGACTGGAGTTTGTTCATCAAGATTTTGTGAGAGATCAAAATAGTTATACTCGTTTATTCGAACATGCAAGACCAGGACAAAAGTTAGCAGAATGCTCTACAAGTTATTTCTGGAGCAAAAATGCAGCTGAAGAAGTCAAACGGGCATGCCCCAATGGGAAAATTTCAATTATTTTAAGAAATCCCGTCGATAGGGCATGGTCTCATTATAGAATGTCTAGAAAATATGGCCTTGTTTCGGGTTCGTTTTTGGAGGAGTTAGAAAAAGATTTTTCAACGAAATCTTTATGGGGAAAAAGTCATAATTTTTATCATTTAAGTCGTTATTCTGAGAGTTTAAAGCGCTGGATGAAAAATTTTGATGCAGATCTACTCAGGGTAGATATTTATGAGGTCTTTTTTAATAGTCCGCAAAAAAGCTGGAATGATGTTTGTGAATTTTGGGGAGTGGAAAGCAGCCCGATACTTGGTGAAGTAAAAAATCATGAAAGTCAGGATCCAAAATCTCCAGTTTTGAATCGATTAATTCTTCGTTTAGAATTAAAGCGATTAAAAAATGTATTACCCAAGAGATTACATCTTTTTTTGAAAAAAGCTCTCTTTAAGGAAGAATCTGAACAATTATCCTCCGATAATCGAAAAAAAGCAATGAAATATTTTGTAGATGATATCCACGAATTAGAATCACTCGTTGGAAGAAGTCTATCTTTGTGGACTTAAGTTTAATTTAATGGATGCTACTTCTCAAAACCTTCTTCACTTTTTGTTCAAATGGCGAAAACCATTATTGGTAATACCTTTTTTGGCTGGACTTGCTGGAGCGATAGGGTCAATGCCTGTTTTTATTGACCCGCTATATGAATCTACAGTAATTGTTTTTCCTTCAACAACAAATTCGCCTTCAAAAGCTCTACTTCCTCAAGATTCATATCAAGATCAAGATTTTCTTGAATTTGGCGCAGAGGAGCAAGCGGAACAATTAATTCAGATTTTGAATTCAGATGTTATTTTTGACACCATAACAAGGAAATTTAATCTTACTGAGCATTATGATTTGGATTTAACCAGTGCAACTATTAGGACAGATCTATTTGAGGAATATTCTGATAAAATATCTTTTGGTCGTACTCAGTTTATGAGTGTTGAGATAAATGTTCTTGACAAGGACCCACAATTAGCATCAGATATAGCAAATTCGATTACAAATTTATTGGATCGTGTAAAGAGTCGTATTCAAAGAGATAGGGCTTTAGTTGGTTACAATATTGTGGAAAAAGAGTATAATAAAGTCCGTCAAGAAATGGGAAAGATGGAGAGCGAAATCAAAAAGCTGCGTCAGAAAGGAGTTCATGAGTATGAAAGTCAATCTATGGTTGTTTCAGAACAATATGCAACTGCCATAGCTGAGGGCCGTCCTGAGAGGACTATTGATCAGTTAAAGGCGGTTTTAGATACATTGGCAAAATATGGTGGTAGGTATGTTTCTCTGCGAGACGAGTTGCATTTGATGAAAGAGGAGGAAGTGAAGATTCGAACCAAGCTCAATCAATCAAGTGTTGATGCTAGACAGGTTATGCCTGCAACATTTAGAGTTAACAAAGCTATTCCCGCAGATAAAAAGAAATATCCTATTCGATGGTTAATTTGTGTTGTTAGTTCACTAGCGACATTTGTATCGACTTTACTCGTCATCCTTCTTTTAAATACATGGAAAGATTTAAAACAAAGTCTCCCATCTTAAAAAATTATCCAATTTGGATAATTGGAGCACTGTTTGTTCTTTTTGTAGGGTTTTCAGTGGCACTAGAGTTTTATGTTGTTGCAGCTATACCATTTGCGCTGTTGTTCGTGGCGTGGTCTTTTTACCATTTGAATAGTCTTCTTTTGTTTGTAGTAGCAGTTACCCCGCTATCTATCTCTCTGAAGGATTCTACTTTTAACCTTGGTGTGAGCTTGCCCACAGAACCCATTTTAGCAGGAATCACTTTTTTTCTTTTACTTCGTTTTTTGCAGAATGGAAAGCTTCCATGGTCTTTGCTAAAGCATCCCGTATCCATTACTCTATTGATGCAATTGAGTTGGATGGGGTTTTCAATCCTCACTAGTGAAATGCCCATGGTCTCTTTTAAATCATGGATATCAAATATTTGGTTTGTAGTACCATTGTTTTTCGCAATGTTTAATGTTTTTGAGTCCAAAACTGCCAGAAGTAGATTTTTCCTTCTTTACGCAATTAGCCTGGCTATTTCTTGCCTGTATACTTTATATGTCCACTCACAATATGGGTTCAGTAAGCAGACAAGCACATGGGTCATGTTTCCATTTTACAAAGAACACACTGCTTATGGAATGGCCTTAGCTTTCATTTTTCCATTTGCAATTTATCGGGTGTTAAAAAATCAAAAACTTATCAATTATGTTCTTTCTGCAGGATTAATGACGCTTTTGACAATAGCAACAGTTTTTTCTTATTCCAGAGCATCATGGCTTAGTATTGTCGCAGCTCTTGGGGTTTATCTCCTCATTAGATTTAAGGTTAATTTAAAATATTTTTTTTTCGGGTCTTTTATAGTGCTTAGCTCTCTTTATGTTTCTCAAGAACATTGGATGAGGGTCTTTACAAAAAATGAAACTGTTTCCTCCGATAATTTTTCAGAGCATATTAAGAGTATTTCCAATATATCAACTGACGCCTCTAATCTAGAGAGAATAAATAGATGGATGTCGGCAATAAGGATGTTTGAAGAACGCCCGTTGACAGGTTGGGGCCCAGGGACATATCAATTTCAGTATGCTCCATTTCAACATTCTTCGGAAATGACGGTTATCTCAACTAATTCTGGTAACAGGGGGAATGCTCACAGTGAATATATAGGGCTAATGGCTGAACAGGGGTTACCAGGCCTCATACTAATGCTAGTTTTTTTAATTGCTCTTTTTAGTACTGGGTTCAGGGTGGTTAACACCCTAAAGGTCGGTAGCGACCGGAGTATCGCGATTTGCGCTTTATTAGGTTTGGTCTCATATTTTTGTCATGGGGTATTGAATAATTTCTTAGACATGGATAAAGCTGCAGTTTTAGTTTGGGGATCAGCTTCTCTTTTAGTTTTCTTGGACTTAAAATTTAAAAAAGAGTTTTATTCCGCTAAAAAAGTGAAAAAAAGTGTCTTAGAATAAGTATTTAAAGTGTCTCAAGTACAATAAATACGATATAAGTGTAATTAATACACAAGTTAAATTTTCACATTCAAATTTTATAAATTTTTTTACTACTTTTTGGCAAACGCCTTGAGAATAGGGGCTTAAGATTGTTTCTTAATCAAAAATTACGTTATATTTACCCTGTTTAACATTCAAATAACACCTAGATGAAACGCAGAGCAAATCTTTTCGCCCTTGCCATCGCTACATTCTTTTCGTTTTCTGCATTAGCGCAGAATGTGACGGGAGTTGTATCTGATGCAGCAAGTGGGGAGCCTGTCCCTTCCGTATCAGTGAAGGAAAAAGGCACAAATAATGCCGCAATCACCAACTTTGATGGAAAGTACTCCATTAAAGCCGGTAAGAATGCCGTATTAGTATTTTCTTCCATGGGCTATGCCTCGCAAGAAGGTACAGTAAGTGGAAATACATTAGATGTTTCTTTAAGTACTTCTTCCAATAAGTTGGATGAAGTAGTTATCACAGCATTTGGTATTTCTAGAGACAAGAAGTCCATTGGTTACGCCGTCCAAGAAGTTGGAGGGGCAGAAGTATCCAAAGTAAAGGACGTTAACTTCATGAGTTCACTATCCGGTAAAGTTGCTGGAGTGAACATCAGGCAGTCAGGTACCATGGGGGGCTCGGCCAACGTAGTAATACGTGGTTACAGTTCTTTAACTGGAAACAACCAGGCTTTATTTGTGGTTGATGGTATTCCAATTTCGAATGCAATCACTAATACCTCTGATCAGCAAACTGGTCGTGGAGGATATGACTACGGTAATGCAGCGATGGATATCAACCCTGAGGATATAGATAAAGTATCTGTATTAAAAGGAGCGGCAGCGACAGCACTTTATGGTTCGCGGGCTTCTAATGGAGTTATTCTTATAACAACAAAAAAAGGTTCAG